>CAJXRR010000180.1 GCA_913060575.1 uncultured Flavobacterium sp. | reverse complement strand
CATTGGAAGGATGTACTCTTCTTTTAATAAAGATGATGTAACACCAACAGAAATAGCTTCTTGTCCAATTCCTGAAAACCATTTAGAGATCTTTCCTTGCCTTAATAATACGAGCATTTTTTCCTCGATTAAGCGAGGTTTTAGCATACGTACGTATAAGTTAAGGAGTGTTTTTTTATCTAAGTTTGAAGTATTGTATTCTAAATTAGTAGCCATCTATTCTTTAAAATTCCATCGATTTGTGTAACGAAAATACCATTTTAAAATACAAAATGATTATAATTTATTTAAAATATCTGCGGCTTGTAACAATGTTTTATCGGTTTTAGCGAAACAAAAACGTAAGGCTTTAAAATCTAAGTGATTCTCATTAAAAACGGATAATGGAATTGAAGCAATTCCATTTTCTTTAGTTAGCCTTTTCGCAAAATCAACATCACTTTCATCTGATATAGCAGTATATTCCAAGGTTTGAAAGTAAGTTGCCTGTGTGGGTTTAAACTTAAATTTTGAGTTAGAGATTGATTCTAAAAATAAATCTCTTTTTTGCTGATAAAAACTTGATAAGTCATTATAATGAGAGGGTTCTTCTAAGTATTTTGCTAGTGCAATTTGCATTGGATGATTTACAGCAAACACATTAAACTGATGCACCTTAATAAATTCAATCATGAGTTCTTCTGGTCCGCAACAATAACCCATTTTCCAGCCTGTATTATGGAATGTTTTTCCAAAAGAGGCTGTAATGAACGTGCGTTTCTTTAATTCAGTAAATAAACAAGCGGATTGATGTTTCACTCCATCAAAAACCATGTGTTCATAGACTTCATCACTTAAAACGATGATGTCCGTATTATTAGTGATTTTTTCTAATGTTAGCATGTCCTTCTTAGAAAAGACGGTTCCTGAAGGATTTTGAGGGGAATTGATAATAATCATCTTGGTTTTTGTTGAAATTTTATTTTCAACAAGGTTCCAATCTACTTTATAGTCTGGATAGTGCAATTGAACTGGAATAACCTTTCCTCCTTGTAACTCTAACGAAGGTTTGTAGCAATCATAAGCTGGTGTAAATATAATAACTTCATCATTTTGTTTGATAAAAGCAGAAATTATAGTAAAAATAGCTTGTGTAGCTCCGGCGGTAACAACAATTTCACTTTCTGGTTTATAAGATGAATTGTACAAGTTTTGGAATTTATCAGCAATTGCCTCTCTTAATTCTAGGCTTCCCATCATAGGAGCATACTGATTGTAACCACTTTTCATAGCATCATTTACTAACTTAATTAGTTTTGAATCACTTTCGAAATTTGGAAACCCTTGAGATAAGTTAATGGCATTGTGCTCTTTAGCTAAAGAGCTCATGACTGTAAAAATGGTAGTACCTACATTTGGAAGTTTAGACGTAAAATTCATGCCTTGAAGATATAAAAAAACCTCGTCATTTAGGACGAGGCTTTTTAGTATTGAACATAGGAAAGTTACAATTCTTTAAATATGGCGTGCATCATCCTTTTTTTATCATTGATGCTTTCTTCTAAAGCAATCATGGTTTCGGTTCTGCTAACACCAGGTATTTCATCTATTTTATAAATAATATCTTTTGCATCGTTAGTTCCTTTAGCTCTAACCTTACAGAATATATTATATTTTCCAGCAGTAACATAGGCTACAGTTACATTTGGAATGGTATTTAAGTTTGCAATTACACTTTGAGTCATGGATGTTTTTTCTAAGAAAACACCAACATGTGCTATAAATGAATAGCCCATTTTCTCATAGTTTAAGGTAAGTGTAGAACCTTGTATGATTCCTTCATCTTCCATCTTTTTTACTCTGACATGAATTGTACCAGCAGAGACTAAAAGTTTTTTTGCAATATCTGTAAAAGGAGTTCTAGCATTTTCGATCAAAATATCTAAGATTTGATGATCGATTTCATCTAGCATGAATTTTTTCATATTATTATATATCTGTCTCTTATACACATCTGACGCTGCCGACGATCTACTCTGTGTAG
>CAJXRR010000179.1 GCA_913060575.1 uncultured Flavobacterium sp. | reverse complement strand
ATAAGAGACAGATCAGATGAATATCAGTTCAGAAAATAAAGAAAAACTAATTCAGTTTGGAACTTTTTTAATGGCTAGAAGTAAATAAAGTTTTTTAAACTTTTTGATGTTTAAAATTCTAAAAAAGTATTACATTTGCCAACTATAAGTTAGGACCCATAGCTCAGCTGGTTAGAGCACCTGACTCATAATCAGGGGGTCGAAGGTTCGAGCCCTTCTGGGTCCACTTTTTTTTATTTGTATTTGTAGATAAAAACTTATATTTACTAAAAATAAAATCAAAATTTTAATCTGGGGGGATATAAAATGAAGAAAAAGTATCTATTTACAGTATTAATAGCGGTCTTCTATTCTATAATAGCTAACGGTCAAGGATTTCCGCCACCTCCGCCTCCGCCACCTCCGCCAGGACTTCCTATTGATGGTGGTCTTATCTTTTTGTTTATTGCCAGTTTAGTTTACGGTATTAAGAAAATTAGAGATTAATTTCTTAATTCCTGAAGTCTAGCTACATACTTACCAATCACATCAAACTCAAGGTTTACTATATCTCCTTTTTTAAGGTTTTTAAAAATTGTATTTGATAATGTATAAGGAATAATTGCTACACTAAAAGTGTTTTTTGTAGAGTTTACAACGGTTAAACTTACTCCATTTATAGTTACTGAACCTTTTTCTATGGTAATATTAGAAAAGTTTGGGTCATAAGAAAAAGTAAAATATGTACTTCCTTCTGCATCTTTAATTTCTGTGCAAATACCAGTTTGATCAACATGACCTTGTACGATATGTCCATCTAATCGATCCCCTAACTTCATCGCGCGCTCTATGTTTACTTCTGTATCAATTTCTAAAAAACCTAAATTAGTTTTATCTAAAGTTTCTTTGATGGCAGTCACTTTGTAGTTATTTTCAAAAATATCAACAACGGTCAGACAAACTCCATTATGAGCAACACTTTGATCAACCTTTAATTCATTTGTTATATCGGTTTGAATTGTAAAATGAACATTTTCTTGTTCTTTTTCTATCTTTTTAACGATCCCTAAAGTCTCTATGATTCCGGTAAACATGTATATTAATTTAGTTACTTTTGCTAGGTACAAAAATAAGACATATTAACTTTGTGATATGAATAAAACAGATAAAATAGTAGTTGGAATTTCATTAGGAGATTTAAATGGTGTTGGAATCGAAGTTGTTTTAAAAACATTTGAAGATAAAAGGATGTTAGAATTCTGTACCCCAATATTATTTGGGTCTTCAAAAGCTATTTCTGCACACAAGAAAGTTTTAGGTATTGAAACTAATATTCATGGTATACATTCAATTGATCAAATTATCCATGGGAAAATTAATTTGTTAAATATCTGGAAAGAAGAGGCTAATATTGAAATAGGTAATGCAACCAAAACTGGTGGAGAATACGCTTTCAAATCTTTAAACGAAGCCACTAAAGCGTTAAAAGAAGGTAAAATTGATATTTTAGTTACAGCTCCTATAAATAAAGAAACTATTCAATCTGATGAATTTGCTTTCTCAGGTCATACAGAATTTTTAGAAAGCAATTTAGAAGGAGAAAGCCTGATGATTTTAATGAATGATTTTTTAAGAATAGGATTGATAACTGGTCATATTCCTATTTCAAAAATAGCAGAGACAATTACTCCAGAATTGATTGAGAAAAAAGTAAACATTCTTAATCAATCTTTAAAGCAAGACTTTAATATTAACAAACCTAAAATAGCCGTTTTAGGTTTAAATCCACATTCTGGTGACAATGGTGTTATTGGACATGAAGATGATGAGTTGATAAAGCCAACTCTAAAATCAATATATGAAAGCGGCATATTAGTTTTTGGCCCCTATGCTGCGGATGGATTTTTCGGTTCTGAAACCTATAAACAATTTGATGGTGTATTGGCAATGTATCACGATCAAGGTTTAGCACCCTTTAAAGCATTAACGTTTGGTAATGGTGTAAACTTTACGGCAGGGCTAAATAAAGTAAGAACATCTCCAGATCATGGTACTGCTTTTGACATTGCTGGAAAAGGAAAAGCAAACTCAGATTCATTTAAAGAAGCTGTTTTTGCAGGAATAAAAATATTTAAAAACAGAAATGAGTATAAAGAA
>CAJXRR010000178.1 GCA_913060575.1 uncultured Flavobacterium sp. | reverse complement strand
GATCTAGTACGGTCTCGTGGGCTCGGAGATGTGTATAAGAGACAGAACCTATAATAGGAATAGTTTCATTAGTTCAGACCCTATTCAAATCCCACATCAATTTTCTAAAAAAGAAGATATTGAAATCGCTGGATTTCTATCAGCAACGATTGCTTGGGGAAATAGAACGATGATTATTAGAAATTCAAAAAAAATGATGGAAATCATGGACAATGCTCCATTTGACTTTGTTTTAAATCATTCAAAAAAAGAACTAAATACAGTTACCGATTTCGTTCATAGAACATTTAATTCAACTGATTTTCAGTATTTTATAAAATCACTTCAGAATATTTATCTACATCATCAAGGATTAGAGGCCGTTTTAAAACCAGCAGAAAAAGAAACAAATTATCAAAACTCAATTGCACATTTAAAAGATGTTTTTTTTGAACTTCCTCACGAAAATAGAACCCAAAAACACATCTCAAATCCTTTAAAAAACTCAGCTGCAAAACGTATCAATATGTTTTTACGATGGATGGTTAGAAATGACAAAACAGGTGTAGATTTTGGCATCTGGAATACACATTCTCCTGCACTACTATCTTGCCCCTTAGACGTTCACTCTGGTAATGTTGCTAGAAAATTAGAAATTTTAACTAGAAAACAAAACGATTGGAAAGCTGTAAACGAATTAGATAATGCGCTAAGAGTATTTGACCCTATCGATCCGGTAAAATATGATTTTGCACTATTTGGATTAGGAGTTTTTGAAAAATTTTAATTAACATTTTAGTCGTTGAGAAGTCATTTTTTTCTCATAAATTAGACGTCCTAAATAATTTTCCAATGAAAAAATATTTCTTTTTTTTACTACTGATGAGTTTTGTGAGTATGAATGCTCAAGATGTTAGAATTCCACTTGACACAACTGTAGTGACAAGGAATGAAGTCACTATAAACGGACAAAAAGTAAGCTATAAAGCAACCACAGGTATGCAGCCCGTTTGGGATGATCATGGTGAAATTATTGCTTCCTTGTACTATACATACTATAAAAGAACCGATATCAAAAACAGTGAAAAAAGACCTATTATCATGTCTTTTAATGGTGGACCTGGATCGGCTTCAGTTTGGATGCACATTGCCTACACAGGCCCTAAAGTGTTACAAATTGATGATGAAGGATATCCTATTCAACCTTATGGTGTAAAGGATAATCCAAATTCAATTTTAGATGTTGCAGATATCGTTTATATAAACCCTGTAAATACTGGGTATTCTAGACCTGTAGTTAAAAAAGGCGAAAAATTAGATAAATCAAAATTCTTTGGAATTAATGCCGATGTAAAATATCTAGCAGGATGGTTAAATACGTTTATCACAAGAAATAACAGGTGGCAATCACCAAAATACATTATTGGAGAAAGTTATGGTGGTACTCGTGTTATGGGATTAGCAGCAGAATTACAAAATAGGCAATGGATGTATTTAAATGGAGTAATAATGGTTTCTCCAGCAGATTATAAAGTTTTGAGAACAGGATCTGCACTATCTTCATCATTGAATTTACCATATTTCACAGCAGCTGCTTGGTATCATAAAATGTTACCATCAGAGTTACAAAACAAAGATTTATTAGAAGTTTTACCATTGTCTGAAGATTATGCTATCAATGAACTAATTCCTGCAATGGCTAAAGGTGGCTTCATAACTGATTCTGAAAGGAATAAAGTAGCTGAACGTATGTCTTACTTTTCAGGAATTAAAAAAGAAGTGATTTTACAACATAATTTAGATATCCCTAAAGATTACTTCTGGAAAGAGCTATTAAGAGATAAAGAAGGGTTTACAATAGGGAGGTTAGATTCAAGGTACAAAGGTTTAGACAAGAGAATAGCAGGAGAAAGTCCAGATTATAACTCAGAATTAACTTCATGGCTTCATTCATTTACACCAGCTATTAATTACTACATTAGAGAAGAATTAAACTTTAAAACAGATTTAAAATACAATGTTTTTGGCCCTGTAAGTCCTTGGGATAATAGAAATGACAATGTTAGAGAAGGTTTACGACAAGCAATGGCTCAGAATCCATATTTAAAAGTACTGATTCAATCTGGTTATTATGATGGTGCTACAACCTACTTTAATGCAAAATATACCATGTGGCAAACAGATCCAAGTGGAAGAATGAAAGATCTGTCTCTTATACACATCTCCGAGCCCACGAGACCGTACTAGATC
>CAJXRR010000177.1 GCA_913060575.1 uncultured Flavobacterium sp. | reverse complement strand
AAAGAAGATTCTTCTAAAGAGTAAATTTATCATAAATTAGATCGGTTAATTCATATAATTAATTCTAAAACCATCAATCAAAAATCTTTGATTGATGGTTTTTTTGTTAGGCAAAAAACCTCGAACGTTTTATTAACTTTGTTTTTTTTACTAATTGCCTATGAGTTTAAACGTATCTCAAATAGATAGAGTACACACGATCACAAAAGAAGACTTTATTAAAAATTACTTTAAACCACAGAAACCTGTTGTGATAGAACGATTTATTGAAGATTGGCCGGCTTTTTCTAAATGGTCTTTAGACTATATGAAAGAAGTTGCTGGAGATAAAACCGTTCCGTTATATGATGATAGGCCTGTAGATTATAAAGATGGTTTTAATGAACCTCATGCAACCATGAAAATGCGAGAATATGTAGATTTATTAAAAACAAAACCCACAAAATATCGAATCTTTTTATGGAATATTCTCAAAGAAGTGCCAGAATTACAAAAAGATTTTACTTTTCCGGATTTTGGTTTAAAATTATTAAAAGGATTACCGATGCTTTTTTTTGGCGGGAAAGATTCACATACTTTTATGCATTATGATATTGATTTAGCCAACATTTTTCATTTTCATTTTGAAGGGAAAAAGCAATGTATTTTGTTTGATCAAAAGCAAAACAAACACCTTTATAAGATTCCTTATTCTTTAATTACAAGAGAAGACATCGACTTTTCTAATCCAGATGTTAAGAAATGGCCAGCTCTTAAAAAGGCAACAGGTTATATCACTAATTTAGAACACGGAAATGTTTTATATATGCCAGAAGGGTATTGGCATTATATGAAATATATAACTCCTGGATTTTCTTTAAGTTTAAGAGCCATAGCCAGAAACCCAAAAAACCTAAGAAAAGCAATTTATAATCTTTTCATTATGAGGTCAATAGATGTTATAATGAGAAAGTTAAGAGGACAAAAATGGATTGATTGGAAAAATAATTACGCCATAAAAAAAACTCATTAACATGTGTTAATGTAAATCAACCAAAAATATATTAAATTTGATTTCAAAGTTGTTAAGTTTTGAAAAAATGTCCCTCGTGTTCCTCTACTAATAGAAGTAGGAGGAAAAGAAAATACCTGTTAAAATATATTCCTAACTCTATGGCGTATTGTTGCAGTGATTGCTATACTTTATACCTTTATATACAATCTTTAGATAGGTCCTTTAGGATAAAAAAAAGAGTCAATTATTAAAAAAACCCGCATATAGCGGGTTTTTTTAATTTTAAATATAGAGTCTAATTAAAGAGCCTAAATATATCGTTTCCGTTTGCGAATAGTAGCAATGCAATAAGTAAAATAAATCCAGCTACTTGTGCATATTCTAAAAATTTATCACTTGGTTTTCTACCAGTAATCATTTCCCATAAAGTAAATACAACATGCCCTCCATCTAAAGCAGGAATTGGTAATAAATTCATAAAACCTAACATGATTGAAAGAAAAGCAGTGATGTTCCAGAAGCTTTCAGCACTCCAAGTAGAAGGAAAAATACTTCCAATAGAAATAAACCCACCCAAACCTTTATAGGCACCGGTACTTGGATTGAAGATCTTTTTCAGTTGCTTCATGTAGTTGGTAAGCGTTTCGTATGATTTATTTAATCCAGCAGGAATTGCTTCTCCAAAAGAGTAACTGATATCTGCGAGGTCATAGTATCCTAATTTTCCTAAATCAGACATACTCAAACCATAAGCAATAACTTCCAATTTACCTTCGTCACTTACATTTGCGGTAAATGTTTTATTTTCTTCTCCTCTTTTAACTGTTAAAGAAATTTCTTTCCCACTATTTTCTTTTAGTGCAGCTTCTACTTCATCATAGTATTTTACAGATTCACCGTTAATACTAACAACAACATCTTTGTCTTTTAAACCTAAAGATTTATTTAATGAACTTTCCGGAATTTCTGCAACCATAAATGGACTTCTTGGTCTTACAATCATTCCAGCATCTTTTCCTCTACTAATCAACTGATCAATAAAATCTACAGGTAATTCTTTTTCAATAAGCTCACCATTTCTTTCAATAGTGTAATTATTTCCATTGATAAATTCAACCGTAATATCTGTGAACTTCTTTATTTTTTCACCATCAACAGCAATAATTTTATCTCCATTTTGCAATCCTATGTTTATTGCTAATGAATCTTGGACCCAGACACCATCTTTAACATTGTCATTAGGTAAGTATTTTTCTCCATAAGAATACATCAACATAATGTAAATGAAAATCCCTAAAATAAAATTCACAAAAACACCACCTAGCATCTGTCTCTTATACACATCTGACGCTGCCGACGATCTACTCTGTGTAG
>CAJXRR010000176.1 GCA_913060575.1 uncultured Flavobacterium sp. | reverse complement strand
CTACACAGAGTAGATCGTCGGCAGCGTCAGATGTGTATAAGAGACAGTATCAAAACCTTCCGTAATTTCTCCAAAAATAGTGTGTTCACCATCTAAATGATGACTTCCTCTTTTATCTTGAATCATGTAAAATTCAAAAGGAGAAGAGATTTTATTTGGATTGTTTTCCCATTGTCTTGCAGCAGCTAAGGCTCCGTATTTGTGAGTTCTGTTTGGTTTCATTTCGGCAGGAATTCTGTAATTGTATTTCATTCTTAATTTTCTTGTGATTGGAAAATCAGAATTTCCACCCTGCACTATAAAATTGGGAACAATTCTATGGAAAGCTGTAGTGTTGAAATAACCAGTTTTAGTTAAGAATACAAAGCTTGCTCTGTGTAAAGGAGTTTCTGGATAAAGTTTTATTTTAAGATTCCCCAATCGTGTTTCAATGAGTACAATGGTTTCAGGATTGAGTTTTCCATAAGCTTCTAAAAATGAAACAGCATTATCTTTATTGATAGTGTCTAATTCTTTTTCTTGCTGTTTTTGTGGCTTCTTTTTAGTTGCTTTTTCTGTTTTTTTAATAACAGTATTTACTGGAGATTTTTCTTTTTTATCACAATTAGAAAAGAGTACTATACAGTTGATAAAAATAAAAAGAATGTACTTGTGTTTTTGCAACATCCAACAAATATAGAGAATCGGTCAATTTTTTAAAGAATTCATTGGCGAAAGATTAACAAAAATGATCTTAAAACCAATCAGTTCATTTTTGTATTTTTGTGCTAATAATAATTTTAGATGGAAGAGAAAGTAATTTTGGTAGATGAACAAGACAATCAGCTAGGTTTGATGCCAAAAATGGAAGCTCATGAAAAGGCTGTTTTGCACAGAGCTTTTTCTGTTTTCATTTTTAATGAGAATAGAGAGCTGATGTTGCAACAAAGAGCAGCTCATAAATATCATTCTCCTTTGCTTTGGACCAATACTTGTTGTTCTCATCAACGTGATGGAGAATCTAACATTGAAGCAGGTAAGAGAAGATTGGATGAAGAAATGGGATTTTCTACTGACTTAAAAGAAGTGTTTTCTTTCGTATACAAAGCTCCTTTTGATAATGGCTTGACAGAACATGAATTAGATCATGTGATGGTTGGTGATTATAATGGTGAGCCTAAGATCAATCCTGAAGAAGTAGAATCTTATAAATGGATGACTATGGATGCGGTGAAAAATGACATTGAAACTAATCCTGATGACTACACAGCCTGGTTTAAAATTATTTTTAAAGAATCATACTCAAAACTAACAGATGCCTAGAATTACTGGATATAGAAAAGCGCATTTTAATGCAGCCCATAGATTGTATAGACCCGATTGGTCTGATGAAAAAAATTCTGAAGTTTTTGGAAAATGTAGCAATCCACATTTCCACGGTCACAATTATGAAATTATAGTTGCCGTTACTGGAGAAATTGATCAAGAAACTGGGTACGTTTTTGATTTAGGAATCTTAAAAAAGTTGATCCGTTCTGAAATTGAAGATGCTTTTGATCACAAAAATTTGAATGTACAAGTAGAAGAATTTAAAACGTTAAATCCTACTGCTGAAAATATTTGTGTGGTTTCTTATCAGAAGTTAAGAAAGCATTTGCCAAAATCATTAGACTTAGAAATTACCTTATACGAAACACCAAGAAATTTTGTACGTTATTCTGGAGAGTAATTCTGATGAATTTAATCATCACTGTTATTAGTTATCCTTATTACTTCATTAATAATAGTCTTTGCTTTTTTATATCTATATATTCTTTGTCTTATATATACTAAGCAATCATCAATAGCATTTTCAAAATTTAGATCAGAAAAGAATTTCATATGATCATATGTTAAGGACGTTCTGCCTTCTGTAATTTGTGTTCCACGTGCATCAAGATTTCTTAATGAGCCATTTTTTTTAATATAATTTAATAAATAGTTAAATCCAATAGTGGCATCAGCATCCTTATCTTCAATATCGGTAATAGCTAGAGAGTATTCGTATAGACTTGCTTTTAGTTTTTGATTCGTCAAGCTACTCAGTTTACCAGAGTTTTCTAAATTTCTTAAAGTATACTCACTTCTTTTCCAATATGGATTTGATATGGTGTAATACAATACACTGTCTAATTGAATAGGAGTAAGATTCATTTTAGGCTTCCTACTAATATTTTTAAGCACAAAGCTTAATGCATCTGCAGTTGAATTTAATAAAACTAGTGTGGAGTCTAAAGTGATTTTGTTTTCTAAAAACTCATCGTTGAGTGTTTTTAATATTTTAGCTTCATTATAGATTTCTTTTCTGTTTTCATTCCAGTTATTAATCTGAAGAGCAATTAGAATCCCAATAACTACAAGGATAATTTCCTGTCTCTTATACACATCTGACGCTGCCGACGATCTACTCTGTGTAGA
>CAJXRR010000175.1 GCA_913060575.1 uncultured Flavobacterium sp. | reverse complement strand
GAGATCTAGTACGGTCTCGTGGGCTCGGAGATGTGTATAAGAGACAGGGTATAAAAATGGTAAATTGCGCCACTAAAATATTGCAAATGTTTAATAGAAAGCTTTTAATTTTATGTTTATCAATCCTAGCATTAGGATATTCATGTAGACCAGATAGTATTGGTGTTACTGTAGATAATTTTGACCATGCTGCACAAGCTTTGATTGATCGTGACTCTTTGATTGATTTTTTAGAATCACATTATTATGATGACGCTATTGATTCAGTAAAACCACTTGTCACTGGAGCTACAGCTTTAATTAATGATGTTCGATTAATAGAACAAGAGGTTACAGAGCTAGAAGTAGATTATAAATTTTACTTCTTAATGAAAAATGAAGGTACGCCCGTTCCAGACAAAGGATTTCCAACGGTAATGGATTCTGTTTTGGTAAAGTACAAAGGACAATACTTATTCAATACTGAAGATTTGATTGATTTTGATGAACGAACCGTGAGTCCAATTTGGTTGACTTTAAATGGTGTAATTAGAGGATGGACCTATAGTTTTGTTAATTTCAAAGGAGGTGAGAATATTACTGTCCCAGGAAATGGCCCTATTACTTATCAAAATGGAGGTAATGGAGTTTTATTTCTTCCTTCTGGTTTAGGTTATAGAAATCGTGGAACTCTCGGGATACCTGGAAATGCAAATTTGATGTTCTATATCGAATTGTATGATATTGTGCAGGATACAGATCATGATAATGATGGTGTACCCTCCATATTAGAAGATCCTGATGGAGACGGTGATCCAAGAAATGATGATACCGATGAAGATAATATTCCTAACTATCTAGACTTTGATGATGATGGTGATGGAATCTTAACTAGAGATGAAGGTGGAGTAGATGGTGATCCTACAAATGATTTTAACGATCCTAACAATCCAACATTACCCGATTATTTAAATCCAAACTATCCAAATAGTGGTAATTAAATAAAACAAACCAACATAAAAAAAGCTCTTGAATTTTCAAGAGCTTTTTTTTATTTAAATAAGTTTAAAATTATAATCTGTAAGAAACTCCAAATATTATTTGACTGACACGAGTGTCAAAATTTACCTCAGCAGAACCAATAGAATCATCTACAAATTTTGTTTCATTTTTAGACAATCCTCTTTCCCAACGAACATCAATTCCTAGTCTTCCAAATTCAATTCCACCACCTAATTGAATTCCTAAAGAAAATTGATCGGTAGAAACTTCTTTTAAATCATCAAAACCAAAGTCAGAAGATAAAATATATTGAAAAGATGGACCAGCAAAAATATTTCCAATTCCAAATATTTTCTTACCTAATAAAACAGGTACATCAATCTTTCTAAATTTATAATCTGTTGTTTTGGCGGTTGCAAAAGTATTGTCATACGTAATATCATTACTTAACTCTGTGTACACAATTTCAGGTCTTAAGTACAAACCTACTATTGGTAATTTTGCTCTAAACCAGATACCAGCATGATATCCTGTTCTGCTTTCTGCACCATTTAATACATCATTAGAGACATTGTTAAATGAATCTGAATTGTAATTTACTCCAGCTTTTAAACCAACTTGTAATTGTGCTTGTGCTAGTTGTGCTACTCCAATAAAAAGAAGACTAGCTAATAAGATTTTTTTCATCATAATTATTTTTTGTTATACAATAAAGACGCTTTAAAACCTAAAAAGGTTATTTTCTTTTTAAAACTTTCTTTACAGCATTAACGACAGCAGCATCATTAATATTATACTTTTCCATTAATTGAGCTGGAGTTGCTGATTCACCAAAAGTATCATCAACAGCAACAAATTCTTGTGGAGTTGGGTTATTTTGAGCTAAACATCTTGCAACACTTTCTCCTAAACCTCCAAACTTATTATGTTCTTCTGCAGTTACAATACATCCAGTTTTAGCAACAGATTTTAAAATTGCAGCTTCATCCAAAGGCTTTATCGTATGAATATTAATTACTTCAACACTAATTCCTTCTGCTTCTAATTTTTCAGCAGCTAATAAAGATTCCCAAACTAAGTGACCTGTTGCAACAATAGTAACATCGGTTCCTTCAGTTAAAGTAATCGCCTTACCAACAACAAAAGGTTGGTCTGTTGGCATAAATACGGGAACTTTTGGACGACCAAAACGTAAATAAACAGGACCTTCATAATCTGCAATAGCAATGGTAGCAGCTTTCGTTTGATTGTAGTCACAGGTATTAATTACCGTCATTCCTGGTAACATTTTCATCAATCCTAAATCTTCTAAGATTTGATGCGTAGCTCCGTCTTCTCCTAAAGTTAATCCTGCATGAGAAGCACATATTTTTACATTCTTATCTGAATATGCGATCGATTGACGAATTTGATCATACACACGTCCGGTAGAAAAGTTTGCAAAAGTTCCTGTAAAAGGAATTTTACCGCCTATGGTTAAACCAGCAGCTATTCCCATCATATTTGCTTCTGCTATTC
>CAJXRR010000174.1 GCA_913060575.1 uncultured Flavobacterium sp. | reverse complement strand
AATGTAATATGATTTTTTAGTGTGACATGTCACACTAAAAAATCATATTACATTGAGTAATATTGCTGATACAAAAGCAAATATTTTACTATCTGTAAATGCAATTATTGTTTCTTTAGCCTTGTCTAATTTATTGCCTAAATTAGATAATCCATCCAATCACCATTTAATTATTCCGACTATTATTTTTGTTAGTTTTACTGTCGCTTCTATCATTTTATCAGTGTTAGCGACTAGACCAAATGTAACAAGTGGTGAGTTTACAAAAGAGGATGTAAAAGCTAAAAAAGTGAATTTATTGTTCTTTGGAAATTTTCATAAAATGTCTTTGGTGAATTTTGAATGGGCTATGAATGAAATGATGAAAGACAAAGATTATTTATATGGCTCAATGACTAAAGATTTATATTTTTTAGGATTGGTTTTAAATAAAAAATATAAGATTCTTAGAATTACTTACACTGTTTTTATGATAGGAATTATTGTGTCAGTATTAGCTTTTGCAATCTCTTTTCAATTTCAGGGCATTACGCCTGTTAATTAAGATTTTATTTCTTCAATTAAATCTTGAAAGCTAATTGTTTTTTTAGCATCAAAACCTTTTTGATAAATAACTTCGGCTCTTAAGGCTTTTAAACCATAAACACCTTGTAAATCTTCTAATTCAAGCTTTTCAACTTTTCCTAAAAAGTTTTTAGATTGCAGGTATTTGATGTATTTCATATACTCTACTGCATCTTTATCTTGAGAATAAACAATTGAAATTTTTCCTGGAACTGTAAGACGTTCCTCAGTCCCTTTAATGTTAGCTTTATCAATTCGTTTTTTGATAATTTCATAACGAATATTATAAGCACCATCTACATCAAATTGTTTTTCATCCATTCTAAAACGAATTGCTAATGGATTGCTATGAACTAAAATTAATGAAGCAACACGTAAATCATGATTCATGAAATTTCTAAGTGTATAGGCAACATTTTCCATTTCACACATGAGTTGCAATTGCCACAATCGTAAGTTGTAGAGATATAAATCATCAAACTTTTTATTTTTCACTAAAGACTGTCCAACATACATATCATGTTCTACACCATCTGTTTTATAGCGTTCAAAATAATGTGGAAACATTGCTTGAGCCTCTAACTGTTTTCTGTCTATAAATTTGGCGAGTTTATCATTTAAAAGAGAAACGCTGTCTTCATAATCTTTTCTTTTTTCATAAACAACATGAAGATTACTATCTAATCTATCCATGTAGATATCTACTTCTTTAGATAAATTTTTACCTAAATCTTTGATATGTTTAAAAACAGGATAAATGTCTTTTTTTAAGAAATCTAAAATTCCGATTTCATCACCAGCATTTAATCCTTTTTCTACATCTAATAAATATTCTCGAACTCTAAACATCAACTCCTTGTAGATGGGAAGTTTCTCTGTTGCACAAGCATTATCTAAAACATCGATTGCTAAAGATAATTGAGTGATTAAATCTTCTTTAATTGCTTCATTTCTAGCGGTAGAAGAACCTTTTATATCAGATTGACCGTACAAAGGATAGACATCTTCAAATACAATCTGATCTGGCTTGACATCTTCTTTTCCAGACTGAACTTCGTTATAGTATTTTTCTGCAGCATCAATAAATCGCCATTTTACAGAAGGATGTATAGACGTGTAATGCTCTTGAATAGTAGCTTCTATAATATTTTGAAGTTCTTCAGAAGCTCTTTGAACTGCGGTTTCAAAAGCAGGTAAAATATCTTTAAGTTTGTTATAGTTGATAGAGTTTAACTCTAAAGGCCTTGGTGAGGCTATTTCTAATATTGCTAAATCTTCAACGTTAGATGGTTTTATAGGAATTAAAATAACACTTCCAATTCCTTTTCTTTTTAATGCTTTATAGAAGGAGTTTTGATTAGTTCCTATGCCATATTTTTCAACATCAGAGAGAACAACCGTTTCATGTTGTACAAAAACTCTTTCAGTAATATGATTACAAAAGAAGTCTGCACATATAAAATTATTCTCTTCTGAAAAGAGTAAGCTTTCAGACATTTTTATTTTTACATTGGAAATGTCATCATCGGTTTTAAATAAAGAAAAACCGAGCATTAAATCGTTGATGTTGTAGAACTCTCTAAGATTCTCTTGCAATTCTTCAACCACATTGTCACCACTTTTAAGAAGGTTTTTTCTAATAGAAGAAATGGTTTCGTCTGTAGTCACATCAAATAAATTCATGATACCAAAACCTTTTAATATGTAACTATTTGGCGGAAACTTTTCTTTCCAAATATCAATATTATCAAAATTATCTAATAATTCTCTGTAGTCATTTTCAGTGATTTCTGGAGCATTTTCAGTTGGAAAAATTTCTAAGAAATCGCCATTAAAAGCAGCCCTATAATGCTTTTTAATTTTAGTTGTTACATCAGGAATATCAAAATAGAAAGGTCGTTTTAAATCGATATTATATCCATGAACGTATCCTAATATAAATGTACATGCCATGATATACATCTGTCTCTTATACACATCTCCGAGCCCACGAGACCGTACTAGATC
>CAJXRR010000173.1 GCA_913060575.1 uncultured Flavobacterium sp. | reverse complement strand
GAGATCTAGTACGGTCTCGTGGGCTCGGAGATGTGTATAAGAGACAGATAAAGTATTTGAAGTTGCCGAAGTTGTCATGAAACGAAGAGGTTTGGCACTTTCAGATCAAGATAAAAAAATACTGGAACATGTTTTTGAGGAAACTTCTAAAAATAGGAATTTCTAATTTTACAACAATGTTTTATAAAATAAAAAACCAGAGAAGTTAACTTCTCTGGTTTTTTTATTGCTATAACGATTTAATTAATTTCTGCTAACAACACTTCCTGATCCAACAGATTTTGTGTTAATTTTTGGAGGATTTCCTTTATAGTAAATACTTCCAGAACCTGCAATAGTAGATTTTATCTCATCTTTTACACTAATTCTTATAGAACCAGATCCAGCGATGGTAGCTTTTACATAATTCACTTGTAATTCATAAGCTTTGATATCACCTGAACCAGCTATAGAAGATTTTATTGAGTTTGCTTTCCCTGAAAGTTTAATATTTCCAGAACCACCAATTGCACTTCCAATTGAGTTAGCATCTACTTTTAAAGTAATGTTACCAGAACCACCTAAGCTAACATCAAAGTCATCTGCTTTTAAAAGCATATCACTTTTAATATTTCCTGATCCTCCTAAAGAAACTTTTTCAATTTCATCTACAGGAACAGTTACTGTTAGTCTTCTAGTGGTTTTTAAATTGATACCTTTTTCTACTTTTATTTGTAAAGTGCCTTTTTTTACTTCGGTGATAATGTATTCCATTAAGTTTTCCTCACCTTCAATTTTAATCTTTCCTTCTTTTCCTTTTACAAGAATTACATCGAAAAAACCACCAACACTAACACCGTCATAATCTGAGGTATTTCTAGTTTCAGTTTTAATGTTTCCGTTTCCTTTGACACGTTTGTTCTTTCCCCACCAATCTTGAGCACTTACAGAAAGTGTCATGGTAAGAATAATTGCTGTAATAAATAATTTTTTCATGATTGTTTGTGTTTATAAGTTTGTTTTAATTTTCTGAGAATGTGACACTCCCATATTCTGATTTAATGGTGATTTTTGAATTTGAATTTCCTTTTCCGTAAATACCTTCATAGTATTTTTTAGAATTCTTAACAATACTTTTTAAAAGCTCTACATTGTCATTATTTCTCTTAAATCCTGCGTATTGTAAGTCAATGATAAAACTAAAATTATTGGTAGCTGAGGTTCCAATTTTAATACCAGCATATTCACTGTCAATAGTTACGGACTCAAATCCGTTTGCTAAGTTTTCAATTTTAATAGAACCGTAATCAGACTTTACTTTTAAGTTCTTTTTTACAGTTCCAAATTTTAAGGCAGTATAATCTCCATTTCCAGTGGCATTTGTAATTTCATTTACAACAAGGCTTCCATAGTCTATGTTGAAATCTAGATTTGTTGCTTTTGCTAATTTAAAGGAGGAGTAGTCTGCATTTAATTTTAAATCTGTTGCAGACTCTATGGTAAGCTTAGAATAATCAATATTGACATTTCCATCTTTCATAGAATTGATGGTTGATGTTGAGCAATAATCTAAATTAATGTCAGTATTATTTCCTCTTAAATCACCGATACTAATTTTTCCATAATCACAATTAATACTTGCCTCACCATTAAGTTCAGATAAGCTAATAGCTCCATAATCATTGGCTAATTTCACATTGTTTGAAATGGGCATTTTTACGGTATAGATTATCTTATAAGAAATCTTTTTGCTTTTTCCCCACCAACTCCAACTACTTTTATTTTTCTCAAAAATTGTTTTTGCTTCTACTAGGTTTGGAGAGTCATTAAATTCAATATCAATTTTCTCTAACTGATCTTCAACATCTTCTATGTCATCTCCTTTTATGGAGATTTCTACATCAATTTCTATGGTGTTTTTTGTCCAAGTCGTGATATTTATATCGCCATATTTATTATTAATGCTAAGAGTTGCGTCATTATTTACAGTAAAAGACTTAGCAATAATTTTACTTTTTTCGTGTCTTTTTTTATTGGTCTTACCAATTCCAAAAGTTAGTGTTGGAATCAATAAAAGTATAATCGTTAGTTTATGAAATGATTTCATCATCTAAAATTTTTGGGTTTTTAATTAGTTCTATTTGGTCTAAAGCTTCTTGAAGAATTTCTAATCTTTTTTGGTAATTATTAATCATTTCGTTAATAATTTTAAGCTGTTTTCCGTTATTGTTTAAATCCTTGATAAAAGCTTTATAACTGTCTTCTAGTTCTTCAATTCTATCTAAAGCATCTTCAATAATTTTTTCTGTTTCTAGATTTCTGTTTTTCTCAACTTCTTTTAACTCTACATTTATGGTGTTTACATAGAAAGTTTCTACTTCTTGCATTTTTGCAGAAACACTACCTAGTGTATTTGTTTGTGTATTATTAAAAGTTGAACCTAAGCCAAAACCAACAAGTAGTATAATTGATGCGGCTATGCTCATCCACTTCCAAGAAGTGTTTCTATGAATTTTTTTGCCTTGTAATCTGTTTTCAAAACGTTTCATATGTCCAGTATGTGGCTCATGAAAATCGAATTCGTTTTCAGAGAAAAAGTTATGTAATTTATCCTCCATATAATGTCTGTCTCTTATACACATCTGACGCTG
>CAJXRR010000172.1 GCA_913060575.1 uncultured Flavobacterium sp. | reverse complement strand
AGATCTAGTACGGTCTCGTGGGCTCGGAGATGTGTATAAGAGACAGGAATTAAACAATGTTGTAATCCTCCAAAACCTCCAATTGACTCTTGATAGGCACCTGTGTTAAAAAAACCAATATAAAGTGGTTTTTCTTTTTCGTAGATAGGTAGGTAAATTGCATTAATATGCTGTTCAGAATTGTAATAATCGTCACTATCACAGGTAAGACCTCCAAGGAGAACACGTTCATAAGTACGGTTCCATTTATTAATAGGAAGCATTATAAAACGTTTGTTAATTGCCCAGCTATCTGGAAGCGTAGTGATAAAGGATGAATTGATCATATTCCATCGTTCTCTATCATTTTGTTTTTTTTGATACAATACTTCATAAATGGCTCCGCCAGATTCTCCAACGGTAAAACTTCCAAATTCCGTAAAAATATGAGGAACATCAACGTTTGCTTCTTTACAAACTTCATTGATTTGATTCACAATTTCATCAATCATATATTGATAATCATAGTCAAAAGCTAATGAGTTTTTTATCGGAAACCCTCCTCCAATATTTAAGCTATCTAAGGTTGGACAAACTTTTTTAAGTTTGATATATACAGACAAACACTTTAGCAGTTCATTCCAATAGTAAGCATTGTCTTTAATTCCAGTATTAATAAAGAAATGAAGCATTTTGAGTTCAACTTGGTCATTTTTCTCAATTTCTCGCTGATAGAAAGACACAATGTTTTTATACCCAATTCCGAGTCTACTTGTATAAAACTCAAACTTAGGCTCTTCTTCAGATGCGATACGAACTCCTACTTTAAATTTAAGATTTGTTTTTGCTTGAATTAAAGGTAGCTCTTCATAATTATCAAGAATAGGAATGCAATTCTGATGTCCTTGATTGATTAAATCTGCTATTTTATTTATGTATTCATCTCTTTTAAATCCGTTGCATAAAACATAGGTGTCGTTTTTTATCTTATGAGACTCTTTTAAATTTTTGACGATATCTAAATCAAAAGCAGATGATGTTTCTATGTGGATATCATTCTTTAACGCTTCTTCTAAAACATATTTAAAATGAGAGCTTTTAGTACAATAACAATAATGATACTTGGCTTTGTAATTATGTTTTTCTAGAGAGGATTCAAACCACTTTTTAGCCTTAATAATATTTTCTGATATTTTAGGTAAATATGAAAATTTTAAAGGGGATCCGTATTGATCAATTAATTCTTTCAAATTTATGTTATGAAAAAATAAATTATTATTTTCTGTATGAAATTCCTCTTGAGGAAAATCAAAGGTCTGTTGTATTAAATCTTTATAAGTAGTATTCATTTTTAATTTCAAAAAATTACACAAAAAAGACAATGGAGCTATCTTATAGCAGTGTCTTAAATAACTCTAAGAAATTTTTGAATTAGATTCTAAGTTGAAGATATACACCTTTAAGAATTAAAGAGTACAATGAATTTGAATAGTATGTATTGGAAGAAGACTTAATTTTTTCGGTGTATTTCCAAAATACAATGTAGTTATTTAACTTCCTAAAATAACTCTTAACGAAATAAGAAAAACATAACATTTTACTCGCATAACTAGGTCAAATATAATTTATTTTTTAATGCAAGAAAGTTTTTTTTAATTTTCTGTAAGACTTTTAAATATAGTTTCTCTTATTTTTTCTTCTGTAATCCACCAACTATAAGATTCATAGCCTTTTGTAATTGTTGTATTTGCTTTTACTTCCTCTACTGTTTTTTCTTTTTCTATTTCTACTAACACTCTATCTTTTATTGTCGTTAGCATTATCAAATATTTTTTTAAGTCAGCTTTAGTTGATAAATCTCCATGACCAGGAATAATTTTAGTTTCATCATCTGTGATTAAAATCATTTTTTGAATTCCTTCTATATATCCGTTAATACTTCCTCCTGAAGATAAATCGATATAAGGAAATCCTGCTTGAAAAAAACTATCACCTGTATGCAGCACATTATTATTAGCAAAATAAATTAGCGCATCACCATCTGTATGTGAACTGTGAACATGAGTTGCTAAAATATCATCTCCATTGATATGAAACGAAATATCTTTATCAAAAGTGATTACAGGTAGAGCAACTTTTGGTGATGCAGCAATTGTTCTACCTCTTCTAACAGATTCTGTAGACATACGCTTTCTTACATTATTTTGTGCAATAATTAAGACACCCTCTTTTCCCATATTTTCATTTCCTCCTGTATGATCTCCATGCCAATGTGTATTGATTAAATAATCTACTTTATTGGGGGTGATTTTCTTTATCGCTTCTAAAATTTTTGAAGTTAAAGGTGCAAATTGATCATCAATCATAAAAACAGCATCTTCTCCAATAAAAAGACCAATATTACCACCTTGCCCCTTTAGCATATAAATTTGGTCAGTAACTTTAGTAGCGATAATTTGAACTTCTTTTTGTTGAGAAAATCCAGAAAATGTGATTATTGAAAAGAAAAAAACGGTAATTACTTTAGATGTTTTCATTTTTTGAGTTGTTATTAGATAGTATTTTGATTGTCACTACAAGATACAAACAATCTCTAAAACAAAGGTTGTGAGGCACTTGAGAAAAGACTTTTATAAATATTAATTACACTTTACTTTTATTGAATATAGACTTAAATTAAAAGATAAAATATTTCACTGAAATCTCATTTTTTCATTGCCTAAACAAAAAATCATTTTATATTTGCAACGTCTATCAGCGAGAGTAGCTCAGTTGGTAGAGCGTCAGC
>CAJXRR010000171.1 GCA_913060575.1 uncultured Flavobacterium sp. | reverse complement strand
GATCTAGTACGGTCTCGTGGGCTCGGAGATGTGTATAAGAGACAGATAATACATTTAGCAAAATAAAACAATTAAAATTAACAAATTCACAATGAAAAAAATTACACAAATTACGAAACTGTTAGTTGTAGCATTATTTATGCTAGCATCTACAGGAGTATTAGCTCAATCTTCCATTTCTGGTTCTATAAAAAATCAGTCAGGAGAAACGCTTCCTGGAGTTAGTATTCTTCTTAAAGGGACAGCAAAAGGTGATGTTTCAGATTTTGATGGAAACTATAAGATTTCTAATATAGTAGACGGTACTTATAAGTTAGTTGCATCTTATGTTGGTTTTGATTCATTTACACAAGAAGTGATTGTAAATGGAAGTAAGATTACTGTAAATATTGTTATGGTAGAAAATGCAGAGTCTTTAGACGAAATTATTATTACTGGAGTATCTAATCCGAAGTCTAAAATAGAATCTAGTATTTCTATTACAACAATGAGACCAGAAACAATAAAACAATCTGCACCAAGAACAACTGCAGAAATTTTTAGAACCATTCCTGGTATTCGTTCAGAGTCCTCAGGAGGTGAAGGAAATTCAAATATAGCGGTAAGAGGTGTTCCAATCTCTTCGGGAGGCTCTAAATACGTTCAGTTACAAGAAGACGGATTGCCTGTCCTTTTATTTGGAGACATGTCTTTTGCTACGGCAGATATTTTTACAAGATTTGATTCAAATATTGCTAAAATTGAAGCAATTAGAGGGGGGTCTGCATCTACATTATCTACAAATTCACCAGGAGCAATTATCAACTTAATTAGTAAAACAGGAAAAACAGAAGGAGGATCTTTAGGTTCTACTTTTGGATTAGATTTTAATTCTTTTAGAACAGATTTTGAATATGGATCACCTATTGGAGAAAACCTTTATTTTCATATTGGAGGCTTTTATAGAGCAGGAGAAGGAATTAGAGAAGTTGGTTTTACAGCAAATAACGGAGGTCAATTAAAATTTAATTTGACCAAAGAATTTGAAAAGGGATATGTACGAGTGTATGGAAAATATTTAAATGATAGAGCGGTTGCTTACTTACCAATGCCAATTCAGGTTACTGGAACAAATGACAATCCTACATGGTCTAGTTTGCCAGGATTTGATGCAACAAGTGGTTCAAATCACACTCCTTTCTTATCACAAAATGTGAGATTAGGTGCAGATGGGCAAGTAAGTAGATCAAGTGTAGCTGATGGAATGCGTCCAGAATCTGTGTCAATTGGTTTAGAAGCTTCTTTTGAATTAGCTGACGGATGGAAAATTAAAAACAATGGTCGTTTTTCAAGTAATAGCGGAAACTTTGTTTCACCTTTTCCTTCTCAAGTTGCTACAGCAACAGATATCTTAGCGAGTGATGCTAATTGGAACTCATTAACTTATGCAACTGATGGCACAACAGTGCCAGGAACAGCAATAGTTTCTAGAATACATATGTTTGATACTGAATTAAACAACTTAAATAACTTCATGAATGACTTCAAACTAACAAAGTCCTTTGATAAAGTAAATGTAACTTTTGGGTATTTTAAATCATTACAAAATGTTTCAACATCTTGGTTATGGACTTCTTATTTACAAGAAGCGGTAGGAACAAATGCTAGACTTATTAATATTCAAGACAATACTGGAGCGTCACTTAGTGATAATGGATTATACGCATATGGAACACCTTTCTGGGGTAACTTACATAGAAATTACGATACACAATATAATATCTCTGCTCCTTACGCTAGTATGTCTATAGAGGCATCGGATAAATTTAATATTGATGCAAGCATACGTTACGACCTAGGTAGAGTAGATGGTTCATTTGCAGGTGGAGTTGAACGTTCTTTTGATATTAATAATGACGGTACTATTTCTGTACCAGAACAAAGTGTATATGCTGTTGATAATTCAAATGTAACAACCGTAGATTATGACTATGACTATGTTTCGTATTCGTTAGGATTCAATTATAAATTTGCAGATAGACAAGCAGTTTTTGCAAGACTAAGTAAAGGCGCAGCAGCTAAAGCCGACAGAATTTTATTCTCTGGGTTAGATTATTTAGATGGGGACAGAATTAATGCATTAGATTTTATAACCCAAGGAGAATTAGGTTATAAGAGAGGTTTTGAAAAAGGATCTTTCTTTGCAACAGTATTTTATGCGAATACTTCTGAAGAAGGTGGTTTTGAAGCTACCTCAAATAGTATTATAGAAAATGATTATAAATCTGTTGGTATAGAATTAGAGGGAACTTATAGCTCAAATAACTTTAATTTACGAGGTGGAATTACGTATACTAATGCACAAATAGATTCTGGAACAAATGACGGGAACACGCCAAGAAGACAGCCGGATTTTATGTATAATATTTTACCATCTTATACTTTTGGAAGCAATTCACAAAACGTAATTGGATTAAGTTTTATTGGTCAATCTAAAGCATATGCTCAAGATTCTAATGAATTGATTATGCCAGGTTTTGTCATTGTAAATAGTAATATTGGTTTTGGAATTACAAAGAATTTTGCTGCAAATCTTTCGGTTAATAATCTTTTCGATTCATTAGGAATCACTGAATCAGAAGAAGGAAGTATTACAGCAGGACAAGTTAACTATGTTAGAGCTAGACCAGTACCTGGAAGGTCAATTTCATTAGGCCTTAATTTTAGTTTTTAATATATATTGTTTTTTGATTTGATTAACTGCAAAAGCTGTCTCTTATACACATCTCCGAGCCCACGAGACCGTACTAGATCTC
>CAJXRR010000170.1 GCA_913060575.1 uncultured Flavobacterium sp. | reverse complement strand
ACGAGATCTAGTACGGTCTCGTGGGCTCGGAGATGTGTATAAGAGACAGTAAGTAGATGATCAAATGTTCATAGAAGTTATATTTTTTCTTATTAAAAAAAACCAACCAAGAAATAAAACCATAAACAGGAATATTTGCAACTGTAAATAAGGCCTGATAATCTGCAGTGAAATTAAAAATGTTTTTCATGAATTCTTCATTGGCGAACGGATTATTTGGATCCGAACTAGCGCCTATGGCTTCAAAAGCAACATCTTTTAAAAAATAAAGATAAATTCCACTTAATGTGATGGAGACTAATAAATAACTAACAGGATTATAATATTTTTTCCGAACACCATTTATAAAACCATCAATAACAACCTCAGGTTTTGTAAATAAGTGAAGAAAAGTTTTTAGCAATTTATTATCTACACTTAAAACTTTATCCAAAAACTCATTGAATAAAAACCGAAGTGAAATACGTTCATCTATAATTCTAGCTCCACAACTAGAACAAAATCCATCTATATCTCTAAGAGAATTTTTGCAATTTTTACATTCCATATAAAAGTTATTGAGTATCGTGTCTTAATTTTTCAACCAAATCATTATAATCTGTAAACAACTCAAAACCTCCATCTTTTATATAGGAGATTTCTCCAGTTTCTTCAGAAACTAATAAACAAATAGCATCTGTTTTTTCTGAAACCCCAAAAGCTGCTCTATGTCTTAGACCGAATCTTGAAGGTATATTAATGCTATTTGAAACGGGTAAGACAACTCTTGTTGCTACAACAAAATTATCACGTATTATAGTTGCGCCATCATGCAGTGGACTGTTCTTGTAGAAAATACTTTCTAGTAAAACCTCGTTCATTTCTGCATTCATAGCATCACCAGTATTTATTAAAAAATCTAAACTATTCGTTCTTTCTAAAACGATGAGTGCACCAGTTTTAGTTTTAGACATTTTTTTGCAAGCATTTAATAAAGTATCTACATCAGTTTCTGTAGCAATTTCTGATTTTAAAAACTTAAGTTGTTTTAAGAAATTTCTTCTAGATGCAAAATTGGTAGTTCCAATCATTAACAAAAACTTTCTAATTTCTTGCTGAAAAACGATAATCAAAGCAATAACTCCTCCACTTAATAAGTATCCTAAAATATTACTTAGCATTTCCATCTTTAAGATCTGAGTCATTTTCCAAATCAAGAAAATAAAAGCAATACCAATAAAAATATTGATAGCAACTGTTCCTTTTAAAAGTTTATAAATATAGTAGAGTAGAATTGCTACCAAAAGAATATCTAGGACATCTAAAAAAGAAAAATCAAGAAAATCTAACATAGATAAGGTGGCGTTTAGTGTAAATGTACAAATTAGTTAAGTAGATTCACAATTTTTGTTGCTTCAACGGCTTCTTTTACATCATGAACACGTAAAATATTTGCACCGTTTAATAAGGCAATTGTGTTGGCAGAAGTTGTAGCGTTTAAGGCTTCTTGAGCAGAAGAGTTTAGAGGTTTGTAAAGCATTGATTTTCTAGAGATGCCGGCTAAAACGGGTGTGTCTAAACTTTTAAATAATGCTAAATCTTTTAATAATTGATAATTATGTGCTAAAGTTTTTCCGAAGCCAAAACCAACATCAATAATCACATCTTTTACTTGTAATTGTCTCAATTCAAAAATTTGTGCTGCAAAAAAAGAAATTAAATCTTTAGTAACGTTTTCATAAGATGGATTTTTCTGCATGTTTTGTGGAGTTCCTTGCATGTGCATTAAAATATAGGGAACTTGAAGTTCAGCTATAGTTTTAAACATATTTTCATCCATCTTGCCACCAGAAATATCATTAATTAAAGCTGCTCCAATTTCAATAGTTTCTTTGGCAACCTTACTTCTAAATGTATCTACAGAAATTAGAATTCCTGGAAATTTTTCTATCAGTAATTTTACAACAGGAATTATACGTTCCAATTCTTCTTCTTCAGAGATATGTTTTGCTCCAGGTCTTGAAGAATATGCACCAATATCTATAAATGTTGCTCCATCTGAGAGCATTTTTTCAGTCTGTATAAGTATCTCACTTTCATTTTTATATTTACCACCATCGTAAAAAGAATCGGGGGTAATATTTAAAATTCCCATCACTTTTGGAATAGAAAGATCGATTAAACTGCCGTTACAATTAATGGTCATGCTTGATTATTTTATTGATTACATGTGTTTTTACTGGGGCAATATATCCATCCATTTTTCGCATCAATCCACTTATAGTAGAATCAACTAATAACATGTCTCTGTTTTCTTGTTTCAAAAAGCCTTCAGCTATCATGACATCTAATTGCTTTAAAGTATGATCAAAATATCCATTTACATTTAAAATACCATTTGGTTTTTGTTCGATGTGTAGTTGACCTAAAGTTAAACCTTCAAAAAGTTCATCCAAGGTCCCAAATCCACCAGGTAAAGATATATATCCATCAACTAACTGACTCATAATCACTTTTCGTTCACTCATTGTTTTGGTAACAATTAATTCAGTTACATTTGAGTTTACAACTTCTTCGTGTTCTAGTAAAGCTGGAATCACACCTATTACTTTTCCTCCATTATTTAGGATAGTTTCAGATATAACGCCCATCATTCCAATCTTTCCACCACCATAAACTAAGGTAATATCATTGGCTACAAAATAGTTTCCTAATTCAATAGCAGCTTCTTTATAAATAGGATTAAATCCGAGGCTAGAACCACAAAAAACAACAATTTTTTTCATTAAACTTAGATAGATTTTTTAGTTCATAAAATTTGAACGAAATTTACGGA
>CAJXRR010000169.1 GCA_913060575.1 uncultured Flavobacterium sp. | reverse complement strand
AGATCTAGTACGGTCTCGTGGGCTCGGAGATGTGTATAAGAGACAGTTTTTATAGCTTGCTTTCAAAACATATGAACATAGACATCTCAAGCGTAAATCCAAAAGAAAATATCATCATTAAAGGGGCTCGACTCCACAATCTGAAAAATATTGATGTCGTTATTCCTAGAAATAAATTAGTTGTTATAACCGGATTATCGGGCTCTGGTAAATCTTCGTTAGCTTTTGATACTTTATATGCAGAGGGCCAAAGAAGATATGTAGAAAGTCTCTCTTCTTATGCGCGTCAGTTTTTAGGCAAATTACACAAACCCAAAGTTGATTATATCAAAGGAATTGCACCAGCAATTGCCATAGAACAAAAAGTAAACTCTACAAATCCACGTTCTACTGTAGGAACATCTACTGAAATTTATGATTATATCAAACTACTGTTTGCCCGAGTTGGTAAAACCTTCTCTCCTATTTCAGGTGATTTAGTGAAAAAACATACCGTTTCTGATGTCATCAATTTTGTGAAAGGTTTTGAAGAGAAAACAAAGCTTTTATTATTATGTCCTATTACGATCAATGAGGATAGAGATCTTAAAACTGTATTAAAAGTTTTAGCTCAACAAGGCTATGCTCGTTTAAAATATGAAGACAAAATATATCGAATAGAAGATTTGCCAACTGATAAGAAAAATTATGACAATTTAAAATTAGTTGTTGACAGAATTGTTGTTCAGGATAATGAAGATTTTTATAATCGTTTGGCAGACGCAGTGCAAACGGCATTTTTTGAAGGTAATGGAGTTTGTATCATTGAACGTTTAACTGACAATTCTACTACTGAATTTAATAATAAATTTGAACTAGACGGTATCATGTTTTTTGAACCGAATACTCATTTCTTTAGTTTTAATAATCCATATGGCGCTTGTCCTACTTGTGAAGGTTACGGAAATATTATAGGAATTGATGAAGATTTAGTCATTCCAAATACTGGATTATCCATCTATGATGATGCAATTTTTCCTTTTAGATCTGATTCTTACAGACATTACAAAGAAGAATTAATTACACATGCTTATACATTTGATATTCCTATTCATAAACCTTGGTTTGAATTAACTGAAACTCAAAAACAGTTAGTTTGGGATGGAAATGAAAAATTCTACGGAATCAATCATTTTTTTGAAATATTAGAAGAGAAAAGTTATAAAATTCAGAATAGAGTAATGCTTTCTCGATATAGAGGAAAAACTAAGTGTACAGATTGTGAAGGTAAAAGGTTACGAAAAGAAGCTGATTATGTAAAAGTTGGAAATAAGACTATCTCAGATTTAGTAACCTTACCTCTAGATGAGTTGTCTGATTTTTTCGGACAATTACAATTAGATAAATATGAAGAAGTAATTGGTAAACGTCTCTTAACAGAAATCAATAATCGTTTAGATTTTCTACAAAATGTAGGTTTAAATTACTTAACACTCAATAGAACATCAAATACTTTGTCTGGTGGAGAAAGTCAACGAATCAACTTAGCAACCTCGTTAGGAAGTAGTTTAGTAGGTTCTATGTACATTTTAGACGAACCGAGTATTGGTTTGCATCCAAAAGATACAGAACGACTCATCGATGTTTTAAAAGACTTAAGAGATTTAGGAAATACTGTTATTGTCGTTGAACACGATGAAGATATTATGAAAGCTGCGGATTATATCATTGATATTGGACCAGAAGCTGGAACCTTTGGCGGACATATAGTGGCAGAAGGAACCTATGATGATATTCTAAAATCGGATTCTCTGACAGCTAAATATCTAACAGAAGAATTTCAGATTGAAGTCCCGAATAAAAGAAGAAATTCAAAAAACTTTGTTCAAATTATTGGAGCTAGAGAAAATAACTTACAAAATATCAATACAACTTTCCCTTTAAATTGTTTAACAGTAATTACTGGAGTTTCAGGTAGTGGAAAAAGTACGTTGGTGAAGAAAATTTTATATCCAGCCATGCAAAAAAAAATGGTTGGTTATGGAGAAAAAATTGGGCAACATACAGAAGTAAAAGGGAATTATGATAATATAAAACATATAGAATTTATAGATCAAAACCCTATTGGTCGTTCGTCTAGGTCTAATCCAGTTACATATATAAAAGCATACGACGATATCAGAGCATTGCTATCTTCTCAAAAACTTTCTAAAATTAGAAATTACAAACCCAAACATTTCTCTTTTAATGTAGAAGGCGGAAGATGTGAAGTTTGCAAAGGCGAAGGTGTTGTTACGATTGAGATGCAATTTATGGCAGATGTTCACTTACAATGCGATACTTGTAATGGAAAAAGATTTAAAAAAGAAGTATTAGAAGTCAATTTTGAAGGAAAAAATATTGATGATATTCTAAATTCTACCATTGATGATGCAGTTGCTTTCTTTGCAGAACACAATCAAACTAAAATTGCTAGTAAATTAAAACCACTTCAAGATGTCGGTCTAGGTTATGTACAATTAGGTCAATCCTCATCTACCCTTTCTGGTGGTGAAGCGCAACGTATTAAATTAGCTTCTTTTTTAGTAAAAGGAAATACCAAAGACAAAGCACTCTTTATTTTTGATGAACCTACAACAGGATTGCATTTTCATGACATTAAAAAACTATTAGCTTCTTTCAATGCTTTGATAGAAAAAGGACATTCTATTATTGTAATTGAACATAATATCGAGCTAATCAAATGTGCAGATTATATTATTGATCTTGGCTTAGATGGCGGAAAAAAAGGGGGTCAATTAATTTTTGAAGGAACTCCTGAAGAACTGTCTCTTATACACATCTGACGCTGCCG
>CAJXRR010000168.1 GCA_913060575.1 uncultured Flavobacterium sp. | reverse complement strand
GATCTAGTACGGTCTCGTGGGCTCGGAGATGTGTATAAGAGACAGTATTTACACAGCCCAGGTACTTATACAAGTAATAATGTAGGAATTGGATATCGTGTAGAGAAAAAAAGTCGTGTAAGTTTTGGAGGAAATATTAATGTAAATATAGGGAGAACCTTTGATTATTTTGAACCAAGACAAGGAACAACTTCTGGAGTGTTTTTTGTAAGACCAACAAGAGTAACTGCTAATAGCTGGATATCAACTGACTTTAGAAAGAAATTTGCTTTTGACATAAATGGGTTTAGATCATTTTATGATAATAACCCAAGAAGTGCCTTTGGATTTAACTTTTCGCCTAGATATCGATTTAGCAACCAATTATCGTTCTCCTATGGATTTGGGTTCAATAAAAATTATAATGAAGAAGGATATGCCACAGAAAATGAAACTACTGGTGACCCGATATTTGGAAGAAGAGATCGAAAAACGTTCAATAACACCGTTTCTGCAAAATATAACTTTAGTGTTAAGTCTTCTCTTAGTCTAACATTTAGACATAACTGGTCTGATGTTCGATACCAAGAACAATTTTATGATCTAGCCAATACTGGTTATTTAGCTCCTAATTCATTAACAGAAAATCAAGATATCAACTTTAATAGCTGGAATTTAGACTTAAACTATTTTTGGCAATTTGCACCTGGAAGTCAATTAATCGCTTTCTATAGAAATAGTATTTTTAGTCTTAATGAAAGTACCGGACAAGATTTCTTCACCAACTTAGATAATTTATTCAATGAACCTAATCAACATATCTTTTCTTTAAGACTTGTTTATTTTATTGATTATAACAAAGCAAAAAACATCTTCTAAAGAGTCGTCATTTCAGTCCTTTTTTAATATTTTCGTAAGACAAATTTTGGCTGAATGGTTATTGCAAAAAACATACACAAATATTATGGTGAAGTAGAAGTACTGAAGGGTGTTGATCTTGAAATCAAAAAAGGAGAAATTGTAGCTATCGTAGGTCCATCAGGAGCGGGAAAAACAACTTTACTACAAATTTTAGGAACTTTAGACAAACCATTAAAAGAGCAAGATTTCACCTTAGAAATTAATGGGATTTCTTTAAAAAATCTTAGCGATAAAAATATAGCTGCCTTTAGAAACGAACATGTTGGCTATATTTTTCAATTTCATCAGTTATTACCAGAATTTACAGCTTTAGAAAACGTGTGTATTCCTGCGTTTATTGGCAAAAAAGATCGAAAAGAAACAGAACTAAAAGCCCAAGAGCTTTTAGCTTTTTTAGGCTTAGAGGATAGAATTCATCATAAACCTAGTGAACTTTCTGGCGGAGAACAACAACGTGTTGCTGTAGCCAGAGCGTTAATTAATAATCCTTCGGTAATACTAGCTGATGAACCAAGTGGAAACTTAGACTCGACTTCAGCTGAAAGTCTTCATAAATTATTTTTTGAATTAAGAGATAAATTCAATCAAACATTTATCATCGTAACACATAACGAAGAATTAGCAACTATGGCAGATAGAAAATTGACAATGAAAGATGGAGTAATTGTATGAACAAAACACTAAACGAACTCATTGCATTTCTTAGAAATCCAGTATTAGAAGAAGATTCTAATCAAAATTTCCTGTATCGATTTAAAATTTTCCTTTCCCTTTTATGGATTTCAATTACGGTTTCATTTTTTTTATCATTGGTCAACGGTTTATTAACTTCAATAGGAGTTTTACACGAGAATAAACATGTGATTGATTCTTATTTAGATGGCACAAAAGGATTACAGTTTTTTTTCGTTGCAGCTATTGTCGCTCCATTTTTTGAAGAACTGATTTTTAGAGGACCATTAACACTCTTTAAAAAGCCTAAAATCTTCAGACTTGCATTTTATACAATCGGATTTATTTTTGCTTACGTTCATATCTTTAATTTTGAAATGAATCTAAATGTGGTTCTATTTTCACCGTTATTAGTAGCTCCACAATTTTTTGTAGGGATGATATTTGGATACATTCGAGTTAAATTTGGATTACTATGGTCAATACTCTTACATGGTACCTACAATGGCGTTTTAGTTTCATTATTCTTATTAGCAAATAATGCAACTAACTAAAAAAGATTTAAAAGAATTTTTGGATGATAAAGTAGAGAAATACAATACTTTAACATTTATCACATCAGATCCTATTCAAATTCCACATCAGTTTTCTGTTAAAGAAGATATAGAAATCGCTGGTTTTTTAGCAGCAACTATTGCTTGGGGAAACCGAACCATGATTATCAAGAATGCTAATAGATTGATGGAATATCTAGATAATTCACCTTATGACTTCATTATAAACCATCAAGAAAAAGATTTAGAAGCTTTTGATAACTTTGTCCACAGAACATTCAACAGCATTGATGCAATACAGTTTATAAAGTCTTTACAACACATCTACAAAGCTCATAATGGTTTAGAAGGAGCTTTGGCTATTAAAGACAATACAAAGACCTATAAAACTGCTATTTCAAACTTTAAACAACTCTTTTTTGAAATTCCTCATCAACAAAGAACACAAAAACACGTTTCTGATCCCTTAAAAGGATCTGCAGCAAAAAGAATCAATATGTTTTTACGTTGGATGGTTAGAAATGACAACTGTGGTGTTGATTTTGGTATCTGGGAAACACATCAACCTGCTAATTTATCCTGTCCGTTAGATGTACATTCTGGAAATGTTGCAAGAAAATTATCGCTCTTAAAAAGAAAACAAAACGACTGGAAAGCGTTAAATGAATTGGATATAAATTTACGAAATTTAGATTCTAATGATCCAAGTA
>CAJXRR010000167.1 GCA_913060575.1 uncultured Flavobacterium sp. | reverse complement strand
GAGATCTAGTACGGTCTCGTGGGCTCGGAGATGTGTATAAGAGACAGGTTTTTGGCAAATTTTTAATATGAATGTTGGATTCTTAGGGATTCAATTTAGTTTTGGGTTACAGCAAACGGCAGTAAATCCAATATTTTCATTCTTAGGAGCTAGTCATGAAGATTTACCATTGTTAAATCTTGCAGGACCAGTTACTGGTCTTATTATTCAGCCTATAATTGGAGCAATTTCAGATAAAACTTGGTCGCCACGTTGGGGAAGACGTAAACCGTTCTTCTTAATTGGAGCAATCATCGGAAGCTTGTGTTTGTTTGCGTTTCCATTTAGTCCTACTTTATGGTTTGCTGTTGGTTTGTTATGGATTCTAGATGTAGGAAATAACATGGCAATGGAACCATATCGAGCTTTTGTAGGAGATAAATTACCCAACAAACAGCTAAGTTTTGGATATCAAATGCAAAGCTTATTTGTGGGTGCAGGAATAGTATTGGCAAATGCATCCATCTTTCTTTTTCAAGATTTGTTTGAAGGCTCTGAAACCGTAACAGAAACGTCACTTGCAATTCCTAAATGGCTTTATTACTCCTTTTTTATAGGAGCTGTTTTATCAGTAGGAACGATTCTCTGGTCGGTTTTAAAGACACCAGAAATTCCGCCTTCTGAAAAAGAATTAGAAGATATTAATAAACACAATTATTTACCAATTTTAGACCGTATAAAAACACCTTTTATTGAAATCGTTCAGGCGATTAAAGACATGCCTAAATTTATGTGGAAACTGGCAAGTGTTTATTTATTTCAATGGTATGCTTTGTTTATTTATTGGCAGTTTATTTCTCCTATGTTTGAAGAAAGTATGCTTTTTGATAAAGCGCAAGCATTAAGTCAAGCAGCTAAAATGAATACTACTTATAATATTTCTACAATAGTTTTTGCTTTAGCATTAGTTCCAATAGCATTAAAATATGGAGGCAAAAAAGTATATGTATTTAGTTTGTTTTTAACAGGAATAGCCATGTTAAGCATCCCATATATACAAGACCCACTTTTGGTTCTTTTACCGATGATTCTCTTTGGTATTGGTTGGGCAGCTATGATGGGTATTCCGTATTCAATGGTCTCTAAAATAGTTCCTCAGAAAAGACGAGGGGTTTATATGGGAATCTTAAATATGATGATTGTAATTCCTATGGGAATTCAAACACTAACGTTTGGACCCTTAGTGAAAAATCTATTGAACAATAGCGCAGTCAATGCCATCTTATTTGGAGGAACTTTTTTTATCATAGCAGGAGTTATGGCATTACGACTTAAACTGCCTAAATCATTGGAGAACTACGTTAATAATGATGTAATGAGTGATTAAACAAATTAATTAAAACTTAAAAAATAGTATTGAAAGATAAAATAGATATACTTTGCGTAGGTGAAGTACTTGTTGATTTTATTGGACATCAAATAGGTGTTTCAATAAATAACACACCGGATTATCATAGGTATTTAGGTGGTTCTCCTGCCAATGTAGCAATGAACTCAGCTCGACTAGGTTTAAATTCACTTATGATTTCTACGGTTGGAGATGATGGTTTTGGAGATTATATTTTTAAACGATTTTCTGAAGTAGGTGTCAAAACGGAAAACATTAAAAAACTAAAAAATAAAAACACAAGTATCATTTTTGTTTCTAGATCAGAAAGTACTCCAGATTTTATTCCTTATAGAGAAGCAGATTATTGTATAAATGAAGATCAAATTCCAACAGAGATACTTTCTAAGAGTAATATTTTTCACACAACTTGTTTTGCATTGAGTAAAAAGCCTGCACAATCAACTATTCTAAAAAAAGCTGAAGAAGCTTTTGATTTAGGTTGCAAACTGAGTATTGATATCAATTATTCTAAAAATTTATGGGAAAGTAGAGAAGAAGCTTTCAACGTTATTAAATCATATTGTAGTTTCAATCCATTAATTAAAATTAGTGAAGATGATATGCTACGACTTTTTGAACAAGAATTACCTCATGAACAAATTTTTGATTTTTTTCATCAAGAAGGTGTTGAAATTGTTTGTCTAACAATGGGAAGTAGAGGTGTTAAGCTCTCTGAAAGAGGAAATAAAATCATCGAATTTCCTGCCATAAAAATTGAAAAAGTAATAGACACAACAGGTGCTGGAGATGCTTTTTGGTCAGGTTTTTTGTTTGCTTATATCAAAGAAAAACCATTACAAGAATGTTTGAAAGTCGCACTTCAGCTAGCAGCTTTGAAGTTGCAAAATGTTGGAAGACTGCCAAACAATATAAACATCTTATCAGAACTTCTATCATAAGTATGAAGCAATCAAATCATATAATTTCTAATGGAATAATGCTAAATGCATATCCAGATAGTATTGGGCACACATTTAGAAATGCCATTAAAATGCTTCAAAAGCAAGAGTTTAAAGAAGTTTTTTCTTTTTTTTATGTCTTACCTACTTTTTTTAACAGCGATTTAGACAGAGGTTTTTCTATTATAGATTATAATATCAATAAAGAGTTAGTTTCCGATGAAGATCTAAAAAACTTAGAAGAATTAAATATAGAACTAAAGTTTGATATTGTATTAAACCACCTTTCTGTTGCATCACCCCAATTTAATGACCTCTTAAGAAACGGAGAAGAATCCAAATACAAAGATTTCTTTATTAATTGGAATGCCTTTTGGCAAAACAAAGGAGTTAAAAATGAAGATGGAATCATCATCCCCAAAAAAGAATTTATCGATAAATTATTTATGAGAAAATCTGGGTTACCCATCTTAAAAGCTGTCTCTTATACACATCTCCGAGCCCACGAGACCGTACTAGATC
>CAJXRR010000166.1 GCA_913060575.1 uncultured Flavobacterium sp. | reverse complement strand
GGGTTTGTATCGTCAAAACGAAGGTTTACAGGAGCATTGTATTTTTCTCCCAAGCCAAAACTAATTCCGATGGCTTTTGTATGGCCTATATGTAAATATCCATTGGGTTCTGGAGGGAAGCGAAAACGTAAATTTTCTTTTGGCATTCCGTTTACCAAATCTTCTTCAATAATTTGCTCAATAAAATTGAGTGATTTTTTTTCTTCAGACATTGAGTTTTACCTAAAAATGAGATGACAAAATTAAACAAAATAAGCGGATTAGTAACTGATTATACTTTTGTTTACTCTTGGCTTTTGAAACTTTTATTTATCGTAATTTTGCTTTTTTATTTAGGAAGATGGCAAAGAAACCCGATTTAGTTGTTTTTGATGAAGAAACACAGAAATATGATGCAGCAATAAAACCTTATGCAACAAGTGCAAGTTCTCCGGTTATTAAACCGTTAAATACTGCTACATGGAGAAATGACGGAGTTGATAGAGTCAACAAACAATTCAAAAGCAAGTTTGATGAGTTGAAAAAGGAGTACGAAGAAATGATGCAGCAGTTTGAATATAATGATTTAGTCTACAACGCTAAATTTAATTTTGAACCGATTATTGGAGAAGCGTATCATTTGTACAATAATAAAAAGGAGGAGTCTTTTTTATCAATCATACCACCAGATCAATGTAATTTTAGTCATTTAGGATCATTCAGATTAAATTCTCAAAAAATGTGGGAGAAGATATAGTCATGGGAAAAATTCAAGTTAATAATATAAAATTATATGCCTATCACGGATGCCTAGAAGAAGAAGCTAAAATTGGTTCTTGGTATCGAGTTGATGTAGAAGTTGAAGCCGATTTATCAAAATCATCTCAAACAGATGAGTTGTTAGATACTGTTGATTATGTCCATTTAAATCATGTTGTTAAAGAAGAAATGGCGATAAGATCTAAGCTTTTAGAAGAAGTAGCCAAGCGTATTTTAAATCGGTTTTTTATTGAGTTAGATATGGTAAATAAAGCAACAGTAAGTGTTGCTAAAATAAATCCACCCATAGGAGGAAATGTGCAAGAAGTTGTAATTATACTTTCAAAAGAACGTTAAGTTTAAAAAAACTTGGATTACTAGATAAATGATGTAAATTTGCAATCCTTAATAAGGTGTCGTGGCCGAGTGGCTAGGCAGTGGTCTGCAACACCATCTACAGCGGTTCGAATCCGCTCGACACCTCTAAAAGCATCTAATCATTTGATTAGATGCTTTTTTTATGTCTCAATAAAAAAAGTAAATAACCACTCATCGATATAAAGTTACCGTTCAACGATAGAAATAGCTATCATATCGAATGTTTCTTACCAATAAACTAAAAGAGTTGTTTCTTTGTAATAATATAAATAACAAAAAAATTCGGGGGAATTTTATGTAATTATATAAAGACAGTACTAATTTAGTACTGTCTTTTTTTTATGAATGAACTTCTCTTTTTTAAGAATTTTCTTAACATACTTTTGACGTTTTTTCTGCATCTTTGTGTTCCATGAAAATTTACCCTATAGAAACTGGAAATTTTAAGTTAGACGGAGGCGCTATGTTTGGTGTGGTACCCAAAACTATTTGGCAAAAAACCAATCCAGCAGACGCAAATAACTTAATTTCTATGAGTATGCGTTGCATGTTAATTAAAGAAGGAAAACGCTTAATTCTTGTTGATACAGGTTTAGGATCTAAACAATCCGATAAATTTTTTGGTTACTACTTTTTGTATGGAGATTTCTCTTTGGATCTTTCCTTAGCGAAATATGGATTTCATAGAGATGATATTACCGATGTGTTTTTGACACATTTACATTTTGATCATTGTGGCGGATCTATTCAATGGAATAAAGATAAAACCGGGTATGAGCCAGCTTTTAAAAACGCGAAATTTTGGAGTAATCAAGAACATTGGAATTGGGCTACAAATCCAAACCCAAGAGAGAAAGCTTCGTTTTTAAAAGAAAATATTCTACCAATAGAAGAAAGTGGTCAATTAAACTTTGTCGATAACAACCCATCTCTACAATTAGGTTTTGAGGTTCTAAAAATGGACGGTCATACTGAAAAACAAATGTTGCCTAAGATCACTTATCAAGGAAAAACAATTGTTTTTATGGCAGATTTATTACCAACCACAGGTCATATTCCATTGCCTTATGTCATGGGCTACGATACAAGACCACTTCTAACAATTAAAGAAAAAGCAAGCTTTTTAAATGAAGCTGCAGATAACGAATATTTTTTGTTTCTAGAGCACGATGCCTATTCCGAACTATGTACGGTTCAACATACAGAAAAAGGAGTTCGATTAAAAGAAACACATAAATTCACAGATATTTTTAATTAAAACAACCATCAAGAATCCATAAAAAATAAACAAATGAAAAAATTTAGTACGTTAATTTTTCTTCTCAGTTTAACAACTGTTTTTGCATTTCAAAACAACACATCGTATTGGCAACAACATGTAGATTATACAATGGATATTGATGTTGATGTAGAAAAATTTCAATACAAAGGAACTCAAAAATTAGTATACACAAATAACTCACCAGATGAGTTAACACATGTATACTATCATTTGTATTTTAATGCTTTTCAGCCAGAATCTCAAATGGACATTCGTTCTAGAAATATTCAAGATCCTGATAAAAGAGTAAAAGATAGAATTAGCAAATTAAAACCTGAAGAAATTGGGTTTATCAAAGTAGGATCATTAACACAAAACGGTAAAAGTGTTTCTTATGAAGTGGTAGGAACTATTTTAGAAGTAACCCTAAATACTTCTATCAAACCAGGTAAAAGCACCACTTTTGAAATGGTTTATGATGCTCAAGTTCCCAAACAAATTAGACGTTC
>CAJXRR010000165.1 GCA_913060575.1 uncultured Flavobacterium sp. | reverse complement strand
GTTCAAGTTATTATGACACCTGCCTCAAAAGATTTTATTACTCCACTCACACTTTCTACACTTTCCAAAAATCCTGTTCATTCTACTTTTTATGATAAAGAAGAAGAAAACGAATTATGGAACAATCATGTTGATTTAGGTTTATGGGCAGATTATATGGTGATAGCACCAGCAACTGCAAATACCTTGTCAAAAATGGCGAATGGAACTTGTGATAACTTATTGTTAGCGACTTATCTTTCAGCAAAATGTCCTGTATATTTTGCTCCCGCAATGGATTTGGATATGTACATCCATCCATCTACAAAAACTAGTTTAGAAAAACTTCAGAGTTTTGGAAATATTATGATTCCTGCAACTAGTGGTGAATTAGCTAGTGGATTGGTTGGTGAAGGAAGAATGGCAGAGCCAGAAGATATTGTTGCTTTTATGGAAGGTGACGTGCTTTCAAAGTTGCCTTTAAAAGGAAAAAAAGTTTTAATTACTGCTGGACCCACATATGAAGCTATCGATCCAGTGAGATTTATTGGGAATCATTCTTCAGGTAAAATGGGGTTTGAAATTGCTAAATCAGCAGCAAATTTAGGCGCTGAGGTTTTTTTAATATCAGGGCCAAGTCACGAGAAAATAAATCATTCTCTTATTCATAGAATTAATGTTGTTAGCGCAGAAGAAATGTATCTAGCTTGTCAACAAAAATTTTCAGAGGTAAATATTGCTATTTTATCTGCTGCAGTTTCTGATTATAGACCAAAAAAGGTTGTTACTGAGAAAATAAAAAAGAAGGATAGTTCGTTAGAGATAGCATTAGAGCCTACAAAAGATATTTTAGCTTCATTAGGTGCTGTTAAAAAACATCAATTTTTAGTAGGGTTTGCTTTAGAAACAAACAACGAGCTAGAAAATGCGATGTCTAAACTCGAAAGAAAAAATTTAGATGCAATTGTTTTAAATTCATTAAAAGACAAAGGAGCGGGTTTTGCAACGGATACAAACAAAATAACTTTTATTGATAAAATAAAAGCACAAGTTTCTTTTGATTTGAAATCAAAACCAGAGGTTGCTATCGATATTATGAATGAAATATTAAAAAGATTCAATGCGTAACATACTAGTACTTTTTATTTTTTTCTTTTCATTGACAATGAATTCTCAAGAATTAAATTGTCAAGTTATCATTAATGATGATCAAGTTACTGGGTCTAACCGACAAGTTTTTAGAACTTTAGAGACCACGATTTCTGAATTTGTAAATCAGAAAAAATGGACCAACAAAACAGTAAAACCACAAGAGCGTATTAATTGCGCTATGAATATCATCATTACAAAAAGAGATAATAATTCGTTCGAAGGTTCTATTCAGATTCAATCTACAAGACCCGTACATGGAACTTCTTATCAAACTCCAATATTGAACTTAAGAGATAACGATTTTACTTTTCAATACAACGAATTTGATCAGTTTATCTACAACCCAACTACCTTTGATTCTAACTTAATCTCTATGATTACATTTTATGTATATGTAATTTTGGGAGCAGATGCAGATACTTTTGCTTTAAATGGCGGAGAAACTTATTATAGACAAGCAGAAAATGCGATGTTACAAGCACAGCAAAGTGGTCTATCTGCTTGGGCTAATCAAGTAGGTGTTCAGAACAGATTTCAATTGATTGATAATTTATTATCCCCAAATCTAAAACAATACAGAACCATTCAGTATAATTATCACAGAAATGGATTTGATTTACTTTCACAAAATAAGACAAAAGCAAAACAAACCATTGAGAGTAATATTATTTCACTAGATCGCTTATTTAATAAAGTGATAGGGAATCCGTTAATTAGAACTTTCTTTGATGCCAAATCAGATGAAATTGTAAATTTATATTCTGATGGACCCAATACTAGAACAAAACAACGTTTATTAGTAGTACTTCAAAAAATCTCACCAAATAATAGTAGTAAGTGGAGAAAAATTAATTAATTTTAATTTTCAAAATCCAAAGACTTGCTCGCATCAATATCCATAAAAAATTATGCATTAATCAATGAACTACACATTGATTTTTCTTCTGGTTTGTCCATTATCACTGGTGAGACAGGAGCAGGAAAGTCTATTTTATTAGGTGCTTTAGGCTTGGTTTTAGGAAATAGGGCAGATACATCAACGTTAAAAGATGCAGATCATAAATGTATTGTAGAAGCTAATTTACATATTGGGAAATACAATCTTCACCATTTTTTTGAGTCTGAAGATTTAGATTACGAATCAAATACCATTATCCGTAGAGAAATTCTTCCTTCAGGGAAGTCGAGAGCTTTTGTAAATGACACTCCGGTTACACTTACTGTTTTAAATGCTTTGCGATCTAAATTGATTGATATTCATTCGCAACATCAAACGATGCAACTGTCTAATCAAGAATTTCAGTTTCAGTTATTAGATGCTTTTGCTAAAAATGAAAGTAAGCTTGCATCATATCAAAGAGGATTAGAAAAATATACCATTTCAAAAAAGAAGTTAGAAGAATTACAACATAACCAACGAGAAGCAAACCTTCAGTACGATTATAATTTACATCTTTATAATGAGTTGGTGGAAGCTAATATTGTTGAAGATGAACAGATTGGTTTAGAAGAAAAACTAGAAAAAATAAATAATGTTGAAGATATTAAGTTAAATCTATCAGAAGCATTACATATTTCAAACGATGAAACTATAGGTATTCAAAATCTTTTGTACACCTTAGAAAATAGATTGCAAAAGATAGCTCCGTTTTCTAAAGAATATCAAGAATTGTCTGATAGAATCACCAGTGTAAAAATTGAATTAGATGATATTGTTGGAGAGTTAGAGACTGCCAATGAAAGTGTAGATTTTAATCCGTCAGAAGCTGAGCAATTAAATGATCGTTTGCAATTACTATACAATCTTCAGAAGAAGCATTATGTACTGTCTCTTATACACATCTCCGAGCCCACGAGA
>CAJXRR010000164.1 GCA_913060575.1 uncultured Flavobacterium sp. | reverse complement strand
CTACACAGAGTAGATCGTCGGCAGCGTCAGATGTGTATAAGAGACAGATTATATCCATGAACGTATCCTAATATAAATGTACATGCCATGATATACATAGAATCTTCTTCGTAATTACGAATGTTTAGTTCATAATTTTCACCAGCATTATCTATAATATTTGAAAATCGATCAGTAAATTTAAATGAGGTAAAAGAAAATGGAATACTAACGGATTTTATTTCATTTAATAAAAGAGGTTGAGGAAATAAAGGCTCTAACAATAAGTCTATTTGATTCTCATACTTTTCTAACAATGAAAAATCGGAGAATCCATTAATTAAATCCGGATAATTTTTAAACTCCTTTACTAGATCTATGGCAGATTTATGATAAGGATGATTTGAAAATTCATCACTGGCATATCTTTCAAAAGTTGAAAAAATCTTACCAAACGAAACGTGAAGCTGCACAGGCAACTCCATGTTTTCATCTAAACTAGATTTAATTATTTTCATAATTAGTAGGTGTTAGTTCATTAGCAAACTAACAAATAGAACACAAATTTACAAAATTGTAACCGATTGGTCGTAGACAGTCTCTTTAGCTAACAAATAAATAGAAGTAAATTATTTTTGTCTAAAGTAAATTGTAATAGGAACACCTGAGAAGTTATAGTGTTCTCTTAACTGGTTTTCTACGTATCTTTTGTAAGGTTCTTTTACATATTGTGGCAAGTTAGAGAAGAATGCAAACTGAGGTGTTTGTGTAGGCAATTGCATACAGTATTTAATCTTTACGAACTTTCCTTTGGTTGCTGGAGGAGAATTTTGCTGAACAATTTCTAACATGGTTTCATTTAGTTTACTTGTAGAAATCCTTCTTTTTCTATTTTCAAAAACTTCAACAGCTGTTTCAATTGCTTTTAAAAGACGTTGTTTAGTAAGTACAGAAGTAAAAATGATAGGAACATCAGTAAAAGGAGCAATTTGTTGGCGAACTTCTGCTTCAAAATCTCTCATGGTATTGGTTTCTTTTTCAACCAAATCCCACTTGTTAATTAAGATTACAACTCCTTTTCTGTTTTTTTCGGCTAACCAAAAAATATTTTGATCCTGACTTTCAAAACCACGAGTGGCATCAACCATTAAAATAACAACATCTGAGTATTCAATAGTTCTTACTGCTCGCATTACAGAGTAGAATTCTAAATCTTCCTTTACTTTGGCTTTTCTTCTAATTCCTGCAGTATCTACAAGATTAAAGTCAAAACCAAAACGATTGTATTTTGTATCAATAGAATCTCTTGTAGTTCCAGCAATATCAGTAACAATATTTCTTTCTTTACCAATTAAAGCATTGATAAATGATGATTTTCCTGCATTTGGTCTACCTACTACAGCAAATCTAGGAAGTTCTTCCTTTTCTAGATCAACTTCTTCGGGTTCTGGCATTTTAGCTACGATAGCATCTAAAATATCTCCAGTTCCACTTCCATTAATTGATGAGATTGTATGATAATCTCCCAAACCTAAATTATAAAATTCAACAGCATCTGCATCTCTCATAGCATTGTCAACTTTGTTAACAGCAATGAAAATAGGTTTTTTTACTTTTCTTAAAAGTTTTGCAACTTCAGAGTCCATTGGAGTAATTCCTTCCTCAACATCTACCACAAAAACAATAATATCTGCTTCTTCTATAGCAAGTTGTACTTGTTTCCTGATCTCACCTTCAAAAATATCATCTGAACCAACGATATATCCACCTGTATCAATTACAGAAAACTCTTTTCCGTTCCAGTCAGATTTCCCATAATGTCTGTCTCTTGTAACTCCACTAACAGAATCTACAATAGCATCTCTTCGTTGAACCAAACGATTAAAAAGCGTCGATTTTCCAACATTAGGTCTTCCTACAATGGCTACAATATTACTCATGGCACTAAATTTTTTGCAAATGTACAATTTACTCAATGATTTTATTGTAATTTAGAGTGTTAAGTGATAATTCTAAAATTACTTTTGGTGGAGCAAAAAAATAATAGTAAAGTTTTTTTAAGACCAAGATTTTCTTTGGAAGTTGGTAAATCTAAAGAAGAGGCTATTTCTGCAATAGAGCGCGAACTTGTGTATTTAAAAAAAGACTATAAGTACAAGATTTCAGATCACCACATTTTTATTGATGTTAGTGAAAAAGATAGTCATTTCTGGTCTCCACATTTACATATTGAAATAGTTACAAACGATCAAACGTCTTCAACAATTAAAGGATTGTTTAGTCCAAAACCTCAAGTTTGGACATTCTTTATGTTTTTACATTTTGTAATTGGAGTATCTTTTCTTGCTTTTTTAATGATGCTATATGTATACAACAGCTTAGATAGAAATATTATTTTCCCTTTAATGATGGTAATTTTTTTACCAATTTTTTGGTTTACTTTATACTTTGTTGGAAGAATTGGGCGAGATTTAGGAATGAAGCAAATGCAAAAACTACACGGATTCTTATTGAATTGTTTTGTTTAGTCTTTATATCCAAAACGTTTTAATTGATTGCTGTTAGAGCGCCAATCTTTGTTGACTTTCACATACAATTCTATAAATATTTTCTTTCCAAAAAAACGCTCTAAATCAATTCTAGCTTCAGCACCAACACGTTTTATAGCTGTTCCTTTATGACCGATGATAATTCCTTTTTGAGTTTCTCGCTCAACCATAATGACAGATCGAATTCTAATAATACTTTCTTCTTCTACAAAACTTTCTGTTTCTACTTCTACTGAATAAGGAATTTCTTTTTTGTAATGTTTTAGAATTTTTTCTCTGATGGCTTCGTTTACGAAAAATCGTTCTGGCTTATCTGTTAATTGATCTTTTGGGTAAAAAGGAGCGGATTCTGGTAAAAGCTCAATTATTTTATAAAAGACAGCTTCTACATTAAACTTTTCTAAAGCAGAAATTACGTAGGCGAATGAATTTGGAACTTTAGCTCGCCAATAATTTATTTTTTCATCGACTTCTTCTTCTGTCTCTTATACACATCTCCGAGCCCACGAGACCGTACTA
>CAJXRR010000163.1 GCA_913060575.1 uncultured Flavobacterium sp. | reverse complement strand
CACAGAGTAGATCGTCGGCAGCGTCAGATGTGTATAAGAGACAGCCCATACTCTTATATGCATCAACAACTCCTTGTGCTACTCTATCACAACGTACAATACCTCCAAAGATATTTACTAAAATTGCCTTTACTGCTGGATCTTTTAAAATGATACCAAAAGCAGTTTCAACACGTGCAGCATCTGCAGTACCACCAACATCTAAAAAGTTAGCTGGTTCTCCACCGGCTTGCTTAATTAAATCCATAGTTCCCATTGCCAATCCAGCTCCGTTTACCATACATCCAACATTACCATCTAAATCAACATAATTTAAACCCGCTGCTTTTGCTTCTACTTCAATAGGATTCTCTTCACGTAAATCACGTAATTGTGCATAATCTTTATGACGGAACAATGCATTTTCATCTAAAGTAACTTTAGCGTCAACCGCTAAAATTTTATCATCCGATGTTTTTAAAACTGGATTGATTTCAAACATTGAAGAATCTGATTTGATATATGCCGTATATAAAGCAGCAACAAATTTTGTCATTTCTTTAAATGCTCCTCCAGATAAACCTAAGTTAAAGGCAATTTTACGAGCTTGAAATGGCAACAATCCCATCGTAGGATCTATTTCTTCTGTAAAAATTAAATGCGGAGTTTCTTCAGCTACGGTTTCAATATCCATTCCTCCTTCTGTAGAATACATGATCATATTTCTACCTGTATTTCTGTTTAGTAAAACAGACATATAATATTCTTCAGGTTCAGAATCACCAGGATAATATACATCCTCAGCAATTAAAACTTGATTTACTTTTTTTCCTTCTGCAGAAGTTTGAGGTGTAATTAGCATCATCCCAATAATGTCATTAGAAATTGATTCAACCTCTTGGAGGTTTTTAGCCAATTTTACTCCACCACCTTTTCCACGTCCACCAGCATGAACTTGCGCTTTAATAACATACCAACTTGTACCGGTTTCTGTAGTTAATTGTTTTGCTGCATCTACTGCTTCTTTGTGATTACTAGCTACAATTCCGCGTTGAATTCTTACGCCAAAACTGTTTAAAATTTCTTTCCCTTGATATTCGTGTAAGTTCATCTATTCTTTATGTTTAAAACGGTCACAAAAATACAAAGAACTATCAAATATTAAGTCAATCTTAAAGAGAAATCTCTATTATTTATGAACTCTTTAAAAACATTTTTTTTTAAAACAATTCAGTACATTCTTTTAACAGTTCATAACATTTAAATTTTTACAGTGTATAAATCAAAATAGATTTGTTAGAGAAATCATAAAATTTATGTTTTACGATCTAAAAATGTAACACTTCAAAATTAACATAGTCCTTATTGTAATTAACATCAATTTGTGAATTCTATACAGAAAACATAAATACATTGCAACTTAAAACTATATCAACCAACATGTTCAGAGTTTTTATCTTATCAATTATCGCCTTATTTTCAGTCAGTTTAGTGTCTTCTCAAGAAGCATTAAATAGTAATAGAAAGAGAATTAAAACATCTCGAATTACCAAAGCTCCTAAAATTGATGGTGTTTTAAATGATCATGCTTGGAAAGATGTTGAAGTAGCCAAAGACTTTGTAGAATTAAGGCCAAGCAACGGAAAAGCCGCCGAAGATTCTCATAAAACAGAAGTGAAAATCACCTATGATAATGATGCAATCTATATTAGTGCAAATATGTTTGATCCAAATCCTTCGAAAATTCCGATGGAATTTACCAATCGAGATAATTTTGGACAGACTGATTTTTTCTTAGTAACTATCAACCCAAATGATGATGGACAAAATGCATTTGAATTTATTGTGATGAGTACAGGTTCACAAGCAGAATCTAAAATTTCGGCAGGGAATGAAGATTTTAGCTGGAATGCTGTTTGGGAAAGTAGTGCTAAAGTAACAGCTACTGGATGGGTTGTAGAAATGAGAATACCCTATAGAGCTTTACGATTTGCAAATGTTCCAATTCAGTCTTGGGGATTTAATTTTCACCGAAGAATACAAAATGAAAATTCGCAACATACTTGGAACTGGATTGACAATACGAAAGGAATCTGGACACAATATGATGGTTTAGTCGAAGATTTTAAAGACTTAAAACCACCTACTCGCCTAGCATTTTATCCATATACTTCTGGAACTGTTGATTCTTTTGATGGTACTACAGAAAGTTCAGGAAGTGTAGGAATGGATGTGCAATATGGTGTTACTGAGAACTTCACTTTAGATGCAACTTTAATCCCTGATTTTGGTCAAGTTGGTTTTGATAATGTAGAATTAAATTTAGGTCCGTTTGAGCAAGTATTTAATGAACAAAGACAGTTTTTTATTGAAGGAACAGAATTGTTTGACAAAGCAGGTCTTTTCTTTTCTAGAAGAATTGGAGATACACCTACAGATCTTTTTAGTGTGGAAGATGGATTATCTGCAAATGAAGAAATTATTGAAAATCCAAGCTCAGTTAAAATGTTAAACGCTGTAAAACTTTCTGGTAGAACAAAAAAAGGATTGGGAATTGGCTTTTTTAATGCAATTACAGAAACTACAGAAGCAAGGATATTAAATACAATTACTGGAGATACTAGAACTCAAGTTACAGAACCTTTTACAAATTATAATGTAATAGTAATTGACCAAGCATTTAATGGAAATTCTTCTATAACCTTTACTAATACTAATGTTACACGTGATGGAAACTTTAGAGATGGAAACGTTACAGGGTTAGATTATCATCTAAGAACAAAGGACAGCAAGTATTTTATTGATGGTGCCTACACGCAAAGTAATGTGATGGAAAATGGTGTAAACACCAAAGGACATCGATTTGATACAAGTATAGCAAAAGCTGCTGGAAACTGGCAGTATGAAGCGGGTTACACTTTTGATGATAAAAATTACGACATCAATGATATGGGCGTAAATTTCAGAAATAACACACAAAGAATCTACGGAAATGCATCTTACAGAATTTTACAACCCGTAAGAAATATCAATAATTTTAGAATTAATACTTGGTACAATATCAATTATTTACACAGCTGTCTCTTATACACATCTCCGAGCCCACGAGACCGTA
>CAJXRR010000162.1 GCA_913060575.1 uncultured Flavobacterium sp. | reverse complement strand
TACAATTCTATTTCTACCTGAATGTATTTCGATTCCTATTTCTGTTTTAGTCTGATCCGATCGCGCGGATTTGTAATCCGTGCGTTTAATAAAACACTTCTAATCTAATAACTTCTAATTCATTATCCAATTCTGCATAGTTTCTTGCGGAACTAAATACATAATCTTCTGGATTACTTACAATTTTTTCTACTACTGGGTTTTGATGTATGTAGTCTAATTTCTGTTTTATAAAATTATTAGAATAAACATGCTCTGCATGATACCCATTTTGCCATACTTTATATAGTTGCTTTCGTTTTAAATGAGAACATACTTCATTAAAATAAGCAAGCATCCATTCTCTTCTACTTTCTGGATACTCAATAATTGTTTTAACAATCTCTTTGGAAGTAAACTTCTTAAAATCTCGCATTACAATAGATAATGTTTCTTTTTCTGAAGCTTTGCATAACAGATGCATATGACTAGACATTATGCAATACCCGTAAATTTCCAAACCTCTTTCTTTTTGACAATACTTCAATGCATTTATTAAAATATATTTCTGATTTAAACGAGTAAAAACATCTATCCAACCTACTGTAGTAATAGTAACAAAATAGGCTTCTCCGTTAGCGGTAGCTTTGTATTTAGTAGACATACAATTTTTACTTCTAAAGATACTGTATTTTGATAAAAGTAAAAACCTTAGTGTTTTGCACTTGAGTTTAGTTTCTATATGTTATTGGCACGGATTACAAATCCGCGCCATCAGGATCCTGAAGATATGACAAAAAAATCCGAACATTTCTGTTCGGATTTTTTGTTTTTAAATCATTTGTAAGTTCGCTAATTCTTGATTTGTAAGCTCTCTCCATCTACCTCTTGGAAGATTTTTCTTAGTCAAACCTGCAAAAAGTACTCGGTCTAACTTGACCACTTTGTATCCTACGTGTTCAAATATCTTACGTACAATTCTATTTCTACCTGAATGTATTTCGATTCCTATTTCTGTTTTAGTCTGACCTTCTACATAAGAAACAGCATCTATAAATACTTTTTTTCCTTCTATAATCACATCACCTCTTAGCTTTTCCATATCTCTTAAGTCTAGCTTTTTATCTAAAGATGCGTGATATAATTTCCTAACATTATGTTTTGGATGAGTTAATTTCTTAGCCAACTCACCATCATTTGTAAACAACAATAAACCTGTAGTCATTCTATCTAATCTACCAACTGGATATATTCTTTCGTTAGCTGCATTTGCTACTAAATCCATTACCGTTTTTCTACCACGTTCATCATCCATGGTAGTGATGTAATTTTTTGGCTTATTTAATAAGACATATTTCTTTTGTTCTGGAGTTATGGATGATCCATCAAAACGAACATCATCTGTTTTTTGAACTTTATAACCCATTTCAGTAACCAGCTTTCCATTTACAGTAACACTACCGTGCTCTATATAAGTATCTGCTTCTCTTCTAGAACAAACTCCAGAATTAGATATAAATTTGTTTAATCGAATTCCACCAACATCTGTTGGTTTTGGAGTTGTTGATGGCTTTTTAAAGTCTTTACGGAAACTGTTTGTTCTTTGAGGAGTGTTGCCTTTACTTGCTTGTCGTCCTCCCGACGATTTTTTACTTGAATTCATTTTTTTAAAATTTCGGCAAATGTAATGATAAATTTCTTAGACACTTGTATTAAAGATACTTAAGAAACTATCATTAATTTAATTTCTCAATTACTTTTTCTACTAATAAACTGGTATCAATAAAAACCAAACTTAAAACACCTATTAATAATAGTACTTTCAACGTGGTGTGTAGAATGGTATAATGTTGTTTTTTTGATGATTTTAATAATACTGTACCAATAATTATCAATGAAACTAACGCCACATAAAAATAATATCTCATATAGGTAATCGCTGGATAATTTAGCAGAAAAATTACCGGAACTAAAGTCATTAATAATAATCCTATAGAAATGAGCTTTGTGTTTTTTTCACCATAAGCAACCGGGAAGGTTTTGTAATTACTAGCAACTGCACCTTTCATATTCTCTAAATCTTTAATGAGCTCTCTTACCATTATCACCAAGAAAAGGAAAATAGCATGCACAAAAATAATCTTAGAAAAGTTTTTGAAATAGACAAAAATTACAAAAAAGGGTAAAATTGTGATGATAGTAGCTGAGATCAAACCCGTTAGTGGATATCTTTTTAGTTTATGGGAGTAAAACCAAATGGCAAAAATATACACCGAAAAAAACAAGGCTGCTCTCCAAGAAACTAAGAATCCAAAAACGAATCCTACAAAATTTAAAGTAAAATAGAGGCTTAACTTTGTTTCCTGCTTAACAAAACTATCTAAACCTGCTTTATAGGGCCTGTTTATTTTATCAGCTTTAACATCGTAAAAATTGTTAATGATATATCCACCTGCAACAACACAAACTGTTGCAAAAACAATAAAGAAAAGGTGTAAATCAAAGACAACATTTCGGAGAGACTTCTCTGGAGAAAAAATATAAATAGATGCTAAATACTGTGCAATAACTAAAACGGAAATATTATAACCTCTTACAACAGACAGTAAACTGAAAAACTTATAAAACAAAGAAACTTTTTTAGTGCTCTCCATTTATTAAGTTTCTAAAATCTGTAAACTAATTCTAATTTATAATCTTTTAAAGAAAGTTTAGCTTTATCATAATCTTCGGTAAAACCTAAGATATAACCTCCACCACCAGAACCACAAAGTTTTAAGTAGTAATCATTTGATTGAATTCCTTGCTCCCAAATTTTATGGAATGCAGCAGGAATCATTGGTTTGAAGTTTGCTAAAACTACTTTAGATAAGCTTTTTACATTACCAAATAAAGAAGTTACGTTACCATGAAGAAAGTCTTCGATACAGGCATCTGTATAGGTAACAAATTCTTCATTTAACATTTTTCTAAACCCTTTGTTTTTCATCTTATTCATAAAGATATTTACCATAGGCTCTGTTTCACCAACTTGCTCTGAATCTAATAAGAAAACTGCTCCTTTTCCTTCTTTTTGAGATGGAATTCCGGCTGGTTCAATATTAGTTTTCGAATTAATCAGTATAGGTAAACTTAAGTAGCTATTTAAAGGATCTAATCCTGAACTTTTACCATGAAAAAAAGACTCCATTAAAGCTGTCTCTTATACACATCTGACGCTGCCGACGATCTACTCTGTGTAG
>CAJXRR010000161.1 GCA_913060575.1 uncultured Flavobacterium sp. | reverse complement strand
GGCTCGGAGATGTGTATAAGAGACAGCTGGAGACAAAGAGTACAGGGTAGAAAAACAAAACATAGCAAACTGAGAGAATTTGAAAGTGGAAGGTTTAAATGTACTAGACAAAGACAAATCTCAAACAACTCTATTTCAAAAAGATAAAAACAGTGCTTTGTTTTAAGCTTAGAGTACTTAAAAACAGCACTAAAAAAAGAAACAATATGAGTACAGAAACATTAACAAAAGAAAAAATAAACGGTTACAAGCTAAATGGATTCTCTCATGAAGAAGTTGGAGATGATCATTTATATACGGGGCTAGAAACTCCAATGAAAACAGACGCTTTCTTACTTTCTGATGAAGAAAAGAAAGAAAAAATTTCAATTCTATTTGAAGAAATAATGGACGTAATGGGCCTAGATCTTAAAGACGATTCTTTAAAAGGAACGCCTAAAAGAGTGGCTAAAATGTATATTGATGAAATATTTTCGGGATTAAACCCTAATAATAAGCCAAAAATTGCTTTATTTGACAACAAATATCAATATAATCAAATGTTGGTAGAGAAGAATATTACATTCTACTCTAATTGCGAACATCATTTCGTTCCTATCATAGGAAAAGCACACATCGCATACATATCATCTGGAAAAGTAATTGGGCTTTCTAAATTAAATCGCATCGTACAATACTATGCTAAGAGACCTCAAGTACAAGAAAGATTAACAAATCAGATTGCAGAAGATTTAAAAAATATTTTGCAAACAGAAGATATCGCAGTAATTATAGATGCTAAACATTTATGCGTATCATCTAGAGGTATTAAAGATGATACATCAGCAACAGTTACCTCATACTACGGAGGAGAGTTTAATACTCCTTCAAAAATTAATGAATTATTAAACTATTTAAAAGATTAAACAATGGATTTAATAGACAGAGCTACAGAATTTGAGCACAGAAAACACAAATTCATTACTACAAGTGATCGTATTATAGCTTCAAGAGAAGTAAAAGGTTTGATTTTGGAAATAAATGACATCTACAAAGAAACTAAAGATTCTGATTTGATGGATTTAATGAAACGATTGACGGTGATCAAACAAAAAATTGAAAAAAGATTAAAAGGACGACCATTAACTTCAAGTTAAAATGCGAAAAATTTTAATTGTAGGCGGAAGTCGAGGTATCGGTAATGCAATACTCAAAAAACTTGTAGAAGGAAACCAAATTATTAATATTAGTAGAGTATCCCCTAATATTACACACACCAACTTAACACATTACACGTGTGATGTATCAGTTGACACATTACCAAACATAGATGAAGTAGATTCTATTGTTTATTGTCCAGGTAGTATCAACCTTAAACCTATATCACGTTTAAAATTGGACGATTTCAGAAATGATTTTGAAATAAATGTGATAGGAGCTGTAAAAACAATTCAACATTATTTACCATTACTAAAAAAAGGTAATAATCCGTCAATTGTATTATTTAGTACAGTGGCTGCAAAGTTAGGAATGCCTTTTCATGCCAGCGTAGCTGCAGCAAAATCAGCCGTTGAAGGATTGGTAAAATCTTTAGGAGCAGAATTTGCTCCAACTATTCGTATTAACGCAATTGCACCCACAGTTACCGATACAGAATTAGCTTCAAAATTATTAAGAAATGACAAGATGATTGAAAATATCACAGAACGTCACCCTCTTAAAAAATACTTGAGTCCAGAAGAAGTGGCTGATATGGCAGAATTTTTATTATCTACGAAAGCTGCATCATTATCTGGACAAATTTTTGAAATGGATTGTGGAATCGTAAGTTTTAAAATATAAATGAATCCATTTATCGTCTTTTTAAAGACATTGTCATCAACTAATAAACCTTTAAAAATGTCAGCTCCTAAATCAATATACGATATAAAGATTGACTCTTTACAGGGTAAATCCATTAATTTATCATCTTATCAAGGAAAAAAAATCTTGTTTGTAAATGTAGCTTCTAAATGTGGTTTTACACCGCAATACAAAGATTTGCAAAAATTATACGATGAATATCAAGGTCAATTAGTTCTGATTGGGGTTCCCTGTAATCAATTTGGAAAACAAGAGCCCGGTAATTCGGATGAAATTGAAGAATTTTGTCAAGTTAACTACGGAGTCTCTTTTCTTATCACTGAAAAAGTTGATGTAAAAGGAGACAAACAACATCCCTTATATACCTGGCTAACTAGCAAATCAGAAAACGGAAGAAAAAACTCTTCAGTAAAATGGAACTTTCAAAAATACCTAGTTGATGAAAACGGTGAGCTAATTGATTATTACTTTTCAACAACTTCTCCTATGAGTTCAAAAATAAAAAAACACCTACAATAGTTATGTTCGGATTATTTAAAAAGAAAACTGAAGTTGAAAAATTAGAAGATCAGTATAAAAAGAAAATGAAAGAAGGGTATGATTTGCAATCTATAGACAGAAGTGCAAGTGATCAAAAATATGTAGAAGCTGATCAAATTTTAAAGAAAATTGAACAGCTAGAAAAATAAGAATGAAAGGAAATATCAAATATTTAATTTTATTTCTAGCTATTAATTTTGGTGGTTTAGGACTCGGAAGCTGGCTTATGAATAATGGCCCACAATCTTTTTGGTACGTGGGCTTAGAAAAAGCACCTTGGACTCCTCCAGGATGGGTTTTTGGAGTAGCTTGGACTTCCATTATGATTTGTTTTTCTATATATTTAATGTATTTATTTACTAAAAAATATACAGATAAAAAGCTTTCATTATTTATCATTCAAGTAGTTTTTAATGTTAGTTGGAATTACATATTCTTTAATCAACAACAAGTATTATTAGCTCTTATAGTTATTACTTTATTAACTGCACTGATATTTTATTTCTTCCTTACCTATTTAAAAGAGCATAAAAAAGTTAGTTATTTATTACTTCCTTACATGATTTGGTTATGTATTGCAACTTCATTGAATCTTTACATTTTCATTCATAACTAGTCATGAAAATATACAAACTACATAAAAAACAAAAACTACCCATTACCTTAGAAAAAGCTTGGGAGTTCTTGTCAAACCCAAAAAATTTATCAAACCTTACACCTCATGAAATGAATTTCACAATTGTTTCTGGTGCAGATAGACCTATGTATGCAGGGCAAATTATTGAATATAGTGTTACACCTGTAGCTGGAGTAAAATCAAAATGGATAAGTGAAATAACACAGTATCTGTCTCTTATACACATCTCCGAGCCCACGAGACCGTACTAGATCT
>CAJXRR010000160.1 GCA_913060575.1 uncultured Flavobacterium sp. | reverse complement strand
GATCTAGTACGGTCTCGTGGGCTCGGAGATGTGTATAAGAGACAGAACATATATAATATATGGACTCTTGTATTTTATGCGTTAATTTTACGTATGATTAACACTTAATCTTATTTTTTATCAAAAATATTTTTAATAGAAAACTGAAAGAATTTTCTTTTTTGAGTATTAAAAACAGTATCGTTCCTTATTATGAATTTACTCATTCAATTATATAAGGTAAATATACAACCTCCTGATTTTTAATATTGAAATGTGGGTAGAAACCTATATCAGATCTATCAAGATTTTTAATAGGATAATATGTTTTTTCATTTAAGGCTTGAAGCATTTTTAACATGTCACCTTTGGTTAATGGCTTATTCTTATCTTTTGTTGCCGCAATTTCGATGAACCTTACTAAACCACTCCCAAGAGCACCTCCTACAAAGCTATTCCCAATTCCTTCAACTGACATCTTTTCAATTTTCATTTCTTTTGGCAGGTCATTTGAAATAGCCTCACTCTTTTCCTCTTCAAACAGTGTTTCTTTATTATGATCTGTTTTTCTATTTAATTGCCATGAACTTGATCGACATGATGTGCTGCAAAACTTTTGCACTCTTCTTCTTTTGGGAATAAAATTCTCAAAACAATGTTGACATGTATAAAACCTAGTTTCTTCCATTTACCGTATATTAAACGTTCAATATACGGTAAATTATTGATTTATTGCAGTTTTGTTGATTTTTCAGTCAATCTAACTTCCTTGTAGTTGAGAAAAATCAACCTGAAATATATTTTCTAAAAGGTATTGTTGTGCTTGTTCTTTAGAATGATTGGTCAAATCTTTTATATAATCTCTTCTATTAAAAACATCATTAACCTTATTTTTAAAAATGCTGTTATTAATCTTCTTTGAATTTATTTCATTCTTAAATAGAACTCCAAAATTTTCGTTTGTAATATTTGGAGAGTCAGATAGGTATTTGCTTGAGATCTTTGAAAATTCTTTTTGAACTTCCTCTTTGTGGTTTTTGATGTAAGTAAGCTGTAATTCGAATGCTTTTAGAGAATCATTTGAAAGATTCTTTATATCTTTTTGAGCTTGGTTTAATAACCACTGAGTCGTCATTTGAATCCCTGTAAGATATTCTGTGTATTTATTGTAGATGAAATCAAGTCCAGGCTCACTAAAGGTTGCTTTTAGATTTAGTAGTAGTAATAAGTTTCTGTTTAAATGATTGACTTTAGTAAAAACAGTACTATATGCACTTTTCTTATCATCTACCAGATAACATCTAAACTTTTCATCTATAACTATTTCTTTGTTTGTATACTCTAATAAACTTTCTAAAGATTTATCTTTAGAATGATCAATCACTTTAATCAGAAAATCTTTAGGCAAATAGAACACAATACACTTAAAGAAGTTTAGGAATAAGTCATTATAAATTTTGTTTATTTCATCCATTACATTGTTTTGTTTAATCTTTTAACAAATCAGAATAATCTTTTGGAAGTTCTGCATCAATTTCACGTAGGTAATTCTCTAGTCCTGACATAGAGGAATGTCCAGTCATCAGAATTAATTTACTTTTTGCCAGATGAGATGGATACTTCTTGTTTAAGTTTCTATATACTTTGGTAATAAAAGTATGACGGAAACTATACATTGTGTGATTCTCATCTAACTCAAATTTCTCTTTCACTACTTTTTTAAATCTCTTGGTAAAATAATTTCGTCTATTTTCAAGTTTACTATCCCAATTCTTACCATACCCTTGAGGTGTGAATAGTAAAGCATCTTTTTCAAATTGAGTTAAGTCAGGTAATTCGTTGATTAAAATATCTGGTATTATCTTAGTCTTCAATGCACTATTCTTTGCTTTAAAGGTAATTTTCTGATTCTTTATATCTATATCACCTACTTGTAAACGGCAGACCTCAATAGGCCTTAAAAAATTATAGGAAACAAACTTTATAAACAAAAGTAAGACAGGATCTACTTGTTCTAAATACTTAAATATTTCTTCATGTTGTTGTTGGTTGTAGGTCTTATTTCTTTTGGGATTTGTTTTGAGTTTCTTTATTTTTTTTACCTCATTCTCTTTTACCATATCATTGTCTTCCAAGAACTGAAAAAGAGAGCTTAAAGAAGAACGATAATTATTGCGGTTTCTAGCTGAGGATTCTAACAGAACATGATTTAAAAAATCATTTAGCACCTTTTTGTTTAATTGTGAAGTAAACTTAAAACTAGATTGTTCTTTTTTCTTTAACCATTTTAAAAAGTTCTCTAAATGGTTCTTATAAGTTCGATAGCTACTAGCTCTTAAAGTCTTTTCTTTATGAGAAAGACTAAAATCAATCGCTTTAGTTATCGTTATACCTTTATCTACCTTCTCAACTTTTATATTCTCTTGTTTAGGTTCTACTGATGGTTGGGTTAAAGGTTGTTTTATAAAACCACTCTCTTTTGAGTTGAGGTGATCTAAGTAAAGTTGGGTGTTATCCTGATAAGGACTATAACCCATTTTTAACAGCTTTAACAAAGCTTGTCTATAAGGAACTAAAACTGCCAAACGCTCCTCTTTAGTGCTATAACTATTTGCATTGGAGTAAATAGGGGTTTGCCGTTTTAATCGATTTGTCTTTGGGTCTCTGTAGGAAAAGTAAATGTACCAGCGTTTGTTTAAATCGCCATTAGCAGTGTAAATTTTTGGATCTGAAAACTTCTTTTTCAAAGGGAAATCGTATGCACTTTTGTATGCATTTGCAAGAACTGTCTCAAATTTAAGCATAAAAAAACGGTTTAGCAATTCTAAACCGTTGATTTTAATGACTCTGCATTTGTAGCGGGAGTTGGACTCGAACCAACGACCTTCGGGTTATGAGCCCGACGAGCTGCCTACTGCTCTATCCCGCGATTTGGACTGCAAAGATACAGCAAATAAAACGTTTCATCCAAATAAAAAACATAAAATTATTCAAAAAAAGATACTTTCTTGGATGACAAGTTTCTACGAATTTTAAACCTAGCTTTAAAAAAGAATTTATCTTTGCCTTATGACACATAAAGCAGGATTTGTAAACATTATTGGCAATCCAAATGTTGGGAAATCGACCTTAATGAATGCGTTGGTTGGTGAAAAACTATCCATCATTACATCAAAAGCGCAAACTACCAGGCATAGAATTCTTGGAATTGTGAATGATGATGATTATCAAATTATCTTCTCTGACACACCCGGTATTTTACAACCCGCATATCAACTACAAGAATCTATGATGGATTTTGTAAAATCTGCTTTTGATGATGCTGATGCTGTCTCTTATACACATCTCCGAGCCCACGAGACCGTACTAGATCTC
>CAJXRR010000159.1 GCA_913060575.1 uncultured Flavobacterium sp. | reverse complement strand
CGAGATCTAGTACGGTCTCGTGGGCTCGGAGATGTGTATAAGAGACAGGGTTTGTTTTTTGGTAAAAGAATAAATGTATCTAAATGAATAAATATATAGACATCATACAAAATTCATTTTCTGGTTATTACAATTATTTAGTCAGAGAAATATTGAATCCACATTGGGGCAATTATTTCTATTGGCTAATTGCAATTTCACTAGTTTTTTGGAGCTTAGAAATAATAACTCCATGGAGAAGGAATCAATCTAAAATAAGAAAGGATTTTTGGCTTGATGTATTTTATATGTTCTTCAATTTTTTCTTATTCTCATTAATTATTTACAATGCTGTTTCTAATGTTGCTGTTGAGTTTTTTAATGATGGGTTAAAAACAATTGGTATCGATAATCTTTCTTTTTTTAGAATAGAAAGCTTTCCATATTGGAGTCAATTATTGATTCTGTTTTTAGTGAGAGATTTTATTCAATATTTCATACATAGATTACTACATAGAATTCCATTTTTATGGAATTTTCATAAAGTACATCACTCTGTAAAAGAAATGGGATTTGCAGCACATCTTCGTTTTCATTGGATGGAAACTGTAGTTTATAGAACACTAGAATATATTCCGCTAGCATTGATTGGCTTTGGAATAGATGATTTTATTTTAGTGCATTTATTTACGCTCTCTATGGGTCATTTTAACCATAGTAATATCTCCGTCCCGTTAGGTTTTCTCAAGTATATTTTCAACAATCCACAAATGCATATTTGGCATCATGGAAAGAAAGTTCCGAATAAATTTGGTGTTAATTTCGGATTGACTTTAAGTATTTGGGATTACCTTTTTAAAACCGATTATATTCCATCAAATGGACGAGATATTGAACTTGGTTTTGAAAATGATGATGAATTTCCAAAAGATTTTATTAGTCAAGAAATCTATCCTTTGAGTAAAAAATAATCGGTTTTAGTAGATCTTTTACAACTTAATTGTTAGAATAGGTAAGGTTGAGTGATTTGCAATATCTTCAGAGATACTACCCATAAAAAGATGTGACAACCCTTTTCTACCATGGGTGCTAACTGCAATTAAATCGGCTCCTAAAGTATTTGCGAAATTTAAGATTCCGTTTTCTACAGATCGATCTGAAACAAACTTAATATCTTTTAATCTGTCTATAGATCCTTCAGCTTTTTGAAGAAATTCTACTGCTAAATTTTCCATTTCTGAAGTTGTTTTAAAATCTTGGTATGGAGTATTTACATAGATCACATGCATCTTTCCTTTAAAATCTTCAATAATACTTTTTGCTCTTACATACGCATCAATAGCACTTTCGGAAAAATCAGTTGCGAATACGGTATCTTTAAAATTAAAATCAACCAAATCTTTTTTAATCACCAACACTGGAATATCAGCAAATCGGATTACTTTTTCTGTATTAGAGCCAACAAAAAACTCCTTTAATCCAGAAGATCCGTGTGAACCCATAATGATTAAATCTGCATTTTCTTCTTTTGCAATCTCATTTATTTCACTAAAAATCTTATAGTGTTTTACAATGGGGGTTACTTTTATGTCTTTTAAATATGCTTTATCTAAAAATGTTCGAAATCTTTTTTTCGCTATTTCATATAGAAAAACAGTTCTTTCTTGTGCGTAAATTGGACTTTCGCTTAAAGAATCTGCGTTTATTTCTAACATATGTAATGCTATAATTTCAATCTCATCTTTTTTAGCCAAAAGAGCTGCTGCTTTTAAGGCATATTCAGAATATTCAGAAAAATCAATAGGTACAATAATAGTTTTCATGAGGTTTAGTTTTAATTATATCGTAAAATTAAACCTATGATGCTAAAGATTTCAGAACATTTATCATGTTTTGAAAAAAATTAATTTGTTTTGTATAGCTGTTGAATTAGAAGTTCTGCGGGTTTATTTTGAGGAGTGAATCTGTTATTATTAAGTCCACCAACTCTATCATGTGTATGAAACCATTTCCATAAAAAACCGCCTACGAACCACTCTTCTTTCCAGAATTGATTGTGAATTGCTTGTAATCCATTTTTTTGTGCCTCTAAATTTACGGATCCTTCGGTTCTATTAGATTCCCATGGTTTTTTACCAGTAAAATCGATACTTCTGTAACCATATTCTGTAAATAAAATTGGTTTTTTAAATTGTGATTGCACTTTTTTGATTTCATTTTTATGTGTTTGCCATCCCAATTCAAACTCTTCAATTGTTGGTGATTTTTTATCGGTTAATGGGAAATAGGCATCAATACCAATATAATCTAGCTGATTCCAAAAAGTTATTCTTTTATACTCGTCCCAATTTGCAGCATAGGTTAATTTCCCTTTATAAACTTTTCTAATTTCTTGAATTAAAGATTTCCAATATTCAGGTCTATTGATCACAAATTTTTCGAGTTCCGTTCCTATACAAAATAAATCTGCCTTAATTTCTTGAGCGGCTTTAGCATACATTAAAATAAATGCTGTGTATGAGTTCTCTAAAACAGACCAATTTTCTTCAGAATCCATAGTGACATTCCCAGTAAACAATCCTCTTCCAATCCAAATATGTGGTTTCATCATTATTTTGACACCACTTTCTTGTACAACTTTTGCATATTGCTTAATGCCTTTTTCTCGTTCTCCATACCATTGTCCTATGGTATTAAAACGAATTTCTGGATAAGATACATCTCTAATAAATCCATAAGGCATTAATGCCGCATAGTTTGCATTTACTTTTTTTATTGGATTGGTATGTTGTTGTGTAATACTGTCTCTGGAAGCGACAAAGCTAATTCCATTTATTTTCTGCGCTTTAGAATTGCATGAAATATTCAATAAAAAAAGAAAAAGAAAAAAGAGTTTGGCTATTTTCATAATTAGGCTGTAATTTAACTGATTTTAGTGATAGTAAAATCTTAAATCAAGGTTAAAAATTACGACAAAAAAGGGTGCCTTTTATTTATACTCAATATAAATTGAAATTTTGTTTAAGAAATTCTCATTAACTTCGACAGACTAGTCAACTATTTAAAACTATGGATCATATTGTTATCATTGGAAATGGAATTTCTGGAGTCACACTTGCAAGACATATTCGCAAAAACTCAGATAAAGAAATTACCATTGTATCAGCAGAATCAGATTACTTTTTTTCACGAACGGCACTCATGTATGTATACATGGGACATATGAAGTTTGAACATACGCAACCTTACGAATCTTGGTTCTGGAAAAAGAATCGAATCAATCTTAAAAAAGGATATGTAAATGATATTGATACAGATAAAAAGCAACTCAACTTTTCTAGTGGTGAAACTCTTTCCTATGACAAGTTAGTTATAGCAACTGGTTCTAAACCTAATAAGTTTGGCTGGCCAGGACAAGATTTAAAAGGCGTGATGGGAATGTATCCTGTCTCTTATACACATCTCCGAGCCCACGAGACCGTACTAGATCTC
>CAJXRR010000158.1 GCA_913060575.1 uncultured Flavobacterium sp. | reverse complement strand
GAGATCTAGTACGGTCTCGTGGGCTCGGAGATGTGTATAAGAGACAGGTATCATGTACTAAGGTGTCAAAATAAATATTAGGATGTCCAACAGCTTTTCTAGGATGTGTTTTTCCTTCAAACAGATCTGGTCTCCCATCAAACCCTTGAATTCTTCTTCCTAAATTCATTTGTGCTAACTGTCCTCCATGCGCAAAGCATGTTCTGATATTCGGAAAACGCTCTTGCATTCCGTTCAATGTATAAAAATGATACGCATCTCCACATTGAGCTAACATCCAAATTAAATGAAAACGCCAAGCAGTGTTTTCTAATTTGATCATTTTATCTCCATCATACGGATGAATTTCAATCGCTAACTTGTATTTATCTGCTAATTCAAAAATAGGATCGTTTTCTTTATCAAAAACACATCGCCACTGCCCTATCGAATCCATAAAATGTGTTGGTAAGCATAAAACTTTTAAACCTAACTCTTCAACACAACGTTCTATTTCCCATAATGCACCTTGAATAAATCCTGGATGCACTACAAACCCACAAGTAAATTTAGCCGGATAATCTTGTTGAACTTTGGCATTAAAATCGTTTTGAAAACGTAAGGCTTTCTTCATTTCTTCTAAACGTAATCCGTTTCCATACAATTGAGAAAGGTTTAAAACTACCGCATGATCTAATCTGTTTTTCTCCATCCACAACAACTTCTCATCAAGAAAAAAACTAGAATGCGTTACAGGTCGTTTCCATCCTTTTTGTAACATATGCTTACGTTCGTCATCTACCCAAAATATTTCCTTCTCTTTCATAAAGCTAGGAATTTGCTCTGGATATGGAAGCAAATGTGAATGTCCGTTAATACGTAGTTTACGTTTCATTATGATACTTTTTTAGGAGCTTCCATTGTTGTTCCACAATTAGAACAGATACATTTTTCTTTGTCTGAATAATAGGCATCAAATATTTTTGGCATATCTGTTTCTATATTATCCAATGCAAATTCTTCTCTGTACAATTGAGTATGACAATTTTCACAATACCATTCTAAAGCATCCAACATGTTTTCAGCTCTTGGATATTCTATAACCAACCCAACAGTGTTTTCTTTTCTTTGAGGAGAATGTGGCACTTTTGCTGGCAACAAATAAATATCTCCTTCATTTATGGCAACATCTACTTGTTTTCCATCATCAATGATTTTTAAAACCATATCGCCTTCCACTTGATAGAAAAATTCTGGAGTTTCATTATAATGATAATCTTTCCTAGAATTTGGCCCACCTACAACCATCACAATATATTCTCCATTGTCCCAAACACATTTATTTCCAACGGGCGGTTTTAATAAATGACGGTGTTCATTTATCCATTTTTTAAAATTTAAGGGTTGTACTAAATTGCTCATATTCTTATTTTTTTGTGCGTTCCCTAAAGGTCGGGCTTTTCGCTGTATCTTTTTATTTGTTCTCGATACATTTTATTTTTGATTTCGATTACGCTCAATCTACAAATAAAATACTCGAACTGACATAAAAAGGATGTCGCTTCAATCCCTAACGCGATATTCTGTCTAAATTTACAAACTTTTCGTTCTTCCACCATCAACCGGTAAATTAATTCCTGTAATATAGCTTGCTGCACTACTTGCTAAAAAGATAACAGCATTAGCCGTTTCTTCAGGTTTGGCAAATCTTTTAGCTGGCACATATCCTTTCATAATTTGTGTCATTTCTTCTATGGAAGTATTGGCTCTTGTTGCTTTAATTTTAATAATTTGATCTAAACGAGCCGTATCTGTAAAACCAGGTAAAACATTGTTCATGGTAATTCCGAATGCTGCTAATTCTTCTGCCATGGTTTTTGCCCAGTTAGCAACTGCGTTTCTAATGGTATTACTTACTCCTAAACCAGGAATAGGTTCTTTTACTGAAGTTGAAATAATATTGATAATACGACCAAATTTTTCTGATTTCATAAAAGGTACAACTGCTTGCACTAGAATTTGATTGACAATGATGTGCATTTGAAATGCATCTGAAAATTGTTCTGGAGTTGCTTCTAATATTGAACCACTTTTGGGTCCACCAGTATTATTAATTAAAATATGGAAGTTGTTATTTGTTAAAATAACTTCTTTAACACTACTTGGCTTTGAAAAATCGGCTACTAAATAACTATGATTTTGGTTTCCATTTTGAGGAAGTTCTTTTAAAACTTCTTGTAATGCACTTTCATTTCTAGCGAGTAATGTCACATTAACTCCTTCATATGCTAAAGCAATCGCTGTCGCTTTTCCTATTCCTTGTGTACTTCCGCAAACAAGTGCTTTTTTATCTTGTAATCCTAAGTTCATTAATTTTTTAATTTAAAACTGTCTAATATTTCTGCACCTATTTTTTCGTGTTTAGTAAATTCCTTTTCTAATACCGTGAAGGTAAGCACATAAGCTACTTCATTTTTTATTGCATATAACTGTCTTACTTTTAGATCCATATTATCCATATTTCCTTTAAAGATAAGTATATGATATTCTTTCCCTTCTCTTTTTTCTTTTTTACTTTCAAATATCTCCGCATTAGGAATCGTAACAATTGCTTCTTTGTTTAGGTTTATATAGGTCTCAAGATCCATATCCATTCCTTTCAAATTTTGGGTGATTAAGTTTACATTTTCAGCAAACTTATTATCATCTGAAGTTATTGGAGAAGTGATTACAAATACTGCTTGTGGATTTATTTGAGTCACTAATTTCCAATTTAAAGGGAATTGAATTGAGAAATCTACTGTATTATATATTTTTTTCACATCTTGACCTTGAACTGACAATGTCATTAATAACAATATTGTAATAATTAATAATTTCTTCATTCTTTTTTATTTTTTCATTAAACGATATATTAGACAATAGTTTATCAATATTTAATACAAATATTCTTAGCTTCTGTAAAAAACCGAAGTGCTTCAAATCCGCCTTCTCTTCCTACGCCTGAGGCTTTCATTCCTCCAAACGGAGTTCTTAAATCTCTTAATAACCAGGTGTTCACCCAAACAATTCCAGCTTGAATTTGTTTAGAAATTCTCATGGTTCTCTTCAAATCGTTGGTCCATAAGGTAGCTGATAATCCATAAGAAACATCGTTTGCCATTGCTAAAACCTCTTCTTCTGTTTTAAATGACATAATGGTTACAATCGGTCCAAAAATCTCTTCTTGGTTTAACTGACATTGATTGTCTGTTACTTCAATAATTGTAGGTTGCAAATAATACCCTCCTTCCGAATTCTGAACAGCAACTGTTTTTCCCCCAAAAATGACCTTTCCTCCTAATTGCTCTGAATTATCAATATATGATGTTACTTTTTCTAAATGCTGTTTAGATACCAAAGCGCCAATATTCGTTGTTTCATCAAATGGATTTCCAACTTTTAACCTAGCAACTGCAGCTACAAAATCTGTCTTGAATTTTTCATAGATTGATGCTTCCACAAAGATTCTACTTCCACACAAACAAATCTGCCCTTGATTGGCAAATGAAGAGCGCACAGTTGTTTCTAACATTTTGT
>CAJXRR010000157.1 GCA_913060575.1 uncultured Flavobacterium sp. | reverse complement strand
GAGATCTAGTACGGTCTCGTGGGCTCGGAGATGTGTATAAGAGACAGAAATAGGAGTTCTTAATTTTAAACGTTGTTCAATAAAATAAGGGCGCATATCAAAAATTGATTCAACAATTTTACTAATGGCTCCATCAGTCATATCAACATTTGAAGTTCCGTACGTTTCTACATTAATACTAGTAGGTTTTGCAACGCCAATTGCATAGGAAACTTGTACTAACACTTCTTTACATAGCCCTGCAGCAACTAAGTTTTTAGCAATATGACGTGTTGCATACGCTCCAGATCTGTCAACTTTTGAAGGATCTTTTCCAGAAAATGCTCCACCACCATGCGCTCCTTTACCACCATAAGTATCAACGATAATTTTTCTACCTGTTAATCCAGTGTCTCCATGTGGTCCACCGATTACGAAAGTTCCTGTTGGATTGATATGATAAGTAATATCGTCAGTAAATAATTTTTGAATATCAGCAGGTAATTTTGCCATCACTCTAGGAACTAAAATATTGATAATATCACTTTTAATTTTAGTTAACATTACTTCATCACTTGCATCAAAATCGTCATGTTGAGTAGAAACTACAATAGCATCAATTCTTTGAGGAACATTATCATCAGAATATTCAATAGTAACCTGTGATTTTGCATCCGGACGTAAATAAGTAATGTCGTTGTTTTCTCTTCTTAAAAGTGCCAATTCAATTAGCAATCGATGAGATAATTCTAAAGCCAAAGGCATGTAGTTTTCAGTTTCATCAGTTGCATAACCAAACATCATTCCTTGATCTCCAGCTCCCTGTTCTTCTTTATTCGTTTTATCAACTCCTTGGTTAATGTCAGGAGATTGCTCATGTATAGCAGAGAAAACGCCACAAGAACTTCCATCAAACATATACTCACTTTTGGTATATCCAATTTTGTTGATGACATCACGTGCAATTTTTTGAACGTCTAAGTATGTTTTTGATTTTACTTCTCCAGCTAAAACAACTTGTCCTGTAGTAACTAGTGTTTCACAAGCAACTTTTGAATCCGGGTCAAAAGCTAAAAAATTATCAATTAATGCATCAGAAATTTGATCTGAAACCTTATCTGGATGACCTTCAGATACAGACTCTGAAGTAAATAAATAGGACATATATTATATCTTTTAAATTGTTAAAGAGATAAATTTAGTCTGATTGGTCGCCAAAAGTAGTAGTGAATTACTGCTTTAGCATTTTTATTTATTCTGGTGTTTTAGAATAAAGAGGTTGCAATCAGTTCAAATTTTTCCTCCAATTATGATGCAAATTTACACTTAAAATTGAAAACTCTCACTCTTAAATAAATTTATTTACCATTAAAATGATTAAAAGATGAATCGCTTTTATAGATAATCAAATGAAAGAGCCTAAAAAATATGAAATACCTAAAAAATTAAAAAAACAGTAGATAATGTTTGGATACTAAATTTTTCTGTTGCAATATTTGTATTCACAAAGTTCAATAACTTATTGAAATGTTATCAAGAAAGGTGGAGGGATTAGACCCTTTGAAACCTTAGCAACCCTTTAGAAATAAAGAAGGTGCTAAATTCTACTCAATTATTTAATAATTGGATAGATAACAAAACAGATTTTTCCAATTCTGGAAACTTCTATTTTCTTCATAACATTTTTCTAGTATGACATCAACCAAAATTGATGGATTTGACTTTTGGTTTAATTTATTAACTCAAAAAAATAGAAAAATGAGTACACAAAAATTTTCAACAAATGCATTACATGCAGGACATGATGTAACGCAAACAGCAGGGACAAGAGCTGTCCCAATTTATCAAACAACATCGTATGTATTTAATGATTCTGACCATGCAGCGAATCTTTTTTCGTTAAAGGAATTAGGATTTATTTACACTAGATTAAACAATCCTACAAACCAAATCCTACAAGAACGTTTGGCAACCCTTGAAGGTGGAATTGGTGCTGTAGTATTTGCTTCTGGAACGGCTGCGATTTCTACGGGGTTATTAACTTTATTAAAAGCGGGTGATCATATTGTTGCATCAAGTAGTTTGTATGGAGGGACCTACAATTTATTAAGTGTAACATTACCAAGATTTGGAATTACAACAACGTTTGTTGATGCATCAAACCCAGATAGTTTTGCTGAAGCTACTCAAGAAAATACAAGAGCATTCTTTGTGGAGTCTTTAGGGAATCCAAAATTAGATGTTTTAGATTTAGAAGCGATTTCAGTACATGCAAAATCAGCTAGAGTTCCTTTTATTGTAGACAATACGGTGGCAACTCCTGCATTGTTAAATCCAATAAAACATGGGGCAAATATTGTTATTCATTCATTGACAAAATATATTGGAGGGCAAGGGAATTCTCTCGGAGGAGCCATTGTTGATGCAGGAACATTTGATTGGTCTAGTGGGAAATTTCCAGAATTCACAGAGCCCTCAGCTGGGTATCACGGATTGGTTTATCATGAAGCTTTAGGAGCAGCATCCTATACTTTTAAACTCATATTAGAAGGATTAAGAGATTTTGGTGGAGCTTTGAGTCCAACAAATGCTTTTCAAATCATTCAAGGTTTAGAGACTTTAGAAATTAGAATTCAGAAACATTCTGAAAATGCATTAACATTAGCAAAATGGTTACAAGAACAAGAAGAAGTTGCTTGGGTTAATTACCCAGGATTAGATTCTAGTAATTATAAAAAACTAGCAGATAAGTATTTGCCAAATGGACAAAGTGGAATTGTAACTTTTGGAGCAAAAGGAGGTTTTGAAGCTGCAAAAGCGATTGCAGATAACGCAAAAATATTTTCACTATTAGCTAATATTGGGGATACAAAATCATTAATTATTCATCCAGCAAGTACAACACATCAACAACTCTCTGAAAGTGAACAATCAGATGCAGGTGTTACAAACGACTTAATAAGATTGTCTGTTGGCTTAGAGAATATAGATGATTTAAAAGAAGATTTGAAAGAGGCTTTTTCTAAAATTCCAAAAGAAGTTTTAGTTTAAATTTGAATTCAGCACTTTTATATACAAGAATAGTAGACTATACAACTCAGAACGGTTTTCAATTTTCTAACATTCAATTGAGTTATCAATTATTTGGACAAAAGTTGGGAACTGCTCCTGTTGTTATGGTCAATCATGCACTAACTGGAAATAGTTTAGTAACTGGCAATGGAGGTTGGTGGCAAGATTTAATAGGTAATAAAAAACCAATAGACACAAATAGATATACAATAATTGCATTCAATATTCCAGGTAATGGATATGATGATGTATTGATAGATAATTATCAAGATTTTGTAGCCAAAGATATTGCGAACTTATTCCTGTTAGCACTCAATCAAATAGGGATTTCAAAATTATTTGCCATTATAGGGGGTTCTTTAGGTGGTGGGATTGCTTGGGAAATGGCAGCATTGAAAAATGACATTACACAACATTTAATTCCAATAGCTTCAGATTGGAAATCTACAGATTGGTTAATTGCCTGTCTCTTATACACATCTGACGCTGCCGACGATCTACTCTGTGTA
>CAJXRR010000156.1 GCA_913060575.1 uncultured Flavobacterium sp. | reverse complement strand
TATAAGAGACAGTCAGAAACCTTACGTAATATTTTTAATGCTTTTTCATCTCCAATTCCTGTAAAACTATCAATTCTACTTCGGTTGGCTTTTCTAAAACTTCCTTTAAATACATAAGGAATTTTTAAATCATCTGTTATTTTCACTACTTTTTCAGCAATTCGCATTGCCATATCTTCACCTTCAATAGCACAAGGTCCAGCTAATAAAAAGAAGTTATTAGCGTCTAAGTTTTTTAAGTTGGGTACTAAAGATAAATCCATCATTAAAATTTTTAACAAAAGTACAAAATAAATGTTGTTGATGTTTGGTATCTTTAGCCCTTAAAATATTATAAAATGAAAAAAATATTAGTTCTTTTAGCAGTATCAATGATGATTGTTTCATGTAATAACGAAACTAAAAAACCAAATGAATCTAAAGATGTTGAAATTGACTCAACAACCGTAAGAAAACATTTATACACCTTGGCTTCTGATGAAATGGAAGGAAGAAGAGCTGGTACCGCTGGAATTGAAAAAGCAGCACAATACATAGAAAGTGAGTTTAAAAGAATGGGTTTAAAAACCTTTGGAGATTTACCAACATATCGCCAAACACTTACGTTTTTACCAAGAAGAGCAAAAGATAGTATTACCTCAAGTAATATTATCGGGGTTTTAGAAGGGAAAAGTAAGAAAGATGAAATCGTTATTATTTCTGCGCATTATGATCATTTAGGGATTAGAAGTAAAGAAGGCGTTTTAGATAGTATTTATAACGGTGCTAACGATGATGCTTCTGGTGTAACGGGTGTTTTAGCTTTGGCAGAATATTTCAAGAAAGTTGGAAATGAAAGAACGATTGTTTTTGCAGCATTTACAGCTGAAGAAATGGGATTGATTGGTTCTACCTATTTTGGTACAGGAATAGATGCTTCTAAATTTGTGGCGGGGATCAACTTAGAAATGATAGGAAAAACTCCAAGCTTTGGGCCTAATACTGCTTGGTTAACTGGTTTTGATCGTTCTGATTTTGGAAAAATCATTCAAAAGAATTTAGTAGGAACAGGATACCAATTATTTCCAGATCCCTATGAAAAGTTCAATTTATTTTTTAGATCAGACAACGCTTCATTGGCTCGTTTAGGAGTGCCGTCTCATACCTTTAGTACCACGCCAATCGATGTTGATAAAGATTATCATCAAGCATCAGATGAAGCAGAGACTTTAAATATGACAGTAATTACTCAAACAATACAAGCAGTTGCCAAAGGAACTAAAAGTATCATCAATGGAAAAGATACTCCTACAAGAGTTGTACTTGAAGAGAAAAAGAAATAAGAATAGAGACTTTAGATAAAAAGACCAAATGAACATTCATTTTATTGCTATTGGAGGTAGTGCTATGCACAATTTGGCCATTGCATTGCATACTAAAGGATATCAGGTAACAGGTAGTGATGACACCATTCACGATCCTTCTAAATCTCGTTTAGAAAAAAGAGGGTTGTTGCCAAAAGAATTTGGATGGTTTCCAGAAAAAATCACCAATAACTTAGATGCGATTATTCTAGGAATGCATGCAAAACAAGACAATCCTGAGTTATTGAAAGCACAAGAAATGGGATTGAAGATTTATTCGTATCCCGAATTTTTGTACGAGCAATCTAAAGACAAAACAAGAGTTGTTATTGGTGGTTCTCATGGAAAAACAACCATTACTTCAATGATTCTTCATGTGTTAAATTATCATGAAAGAGAAGTAGATTATATGGTAGGAGCACAGTTAGATGGTTTTGATACCATGGTGCATCTGACCAAAGAAAACGAATTTATAGTTTTAGAAGGAGATGAATATCTAAGTTCTCCCATAGACATGAGACCAAAGTTTCATTTATACAAACCTAACATAGCTTTGTTAAGTGGAATTGCCTGGGATCATATCAATGTTTTTCCAACGTTTGAGAATTATATTGAACAGTTTAGAATCTTTACTGATTCTCTAGTTAATGGCGGAATCATGGTGTATAATGAAGATGATGTAACCGTAAAAGAAGTAGTAGAAAACTCAGAAAATGCGATTAAAAAATATCCGTATGTTACTCCTGATCATTTCATAGAAAATGGAGTCACTTACATAGATACTCCGGATGGAGACATGCCATTAGAGATTTTTGGAGATCATAACCTTCAAAATTTAGCAGGCGCTAAATGGATTTGTCAACATATGGGAATTGATGAAGATGATTTTTACGAAGCCATTGCATCTTTCACAGGAGCTAGCAAACGACTAGAAAAAATAGCAGAAAATAATCAGTCAGTAATTTTTAAAGATTTTGCGCATAGTCCGAGTAAAGTAAAAGCAACTACAGATGCAGTTAAAAAACAATATAATGAAAGAGAAGTTATCGCTTGTCTGGAATTGCATACCTATAGTAGTTTAAATGCAGAATTTCTAGAAGAATATAAAGGGGCCTTAGATAAAGCAGATAAAGCGGTTGTCTTTTATTCGCCACATGCTGTAAAAATAAAACAGTTAGAGAAGGTTACTAAAGAGCAAATAGGAGAAGCTTTTGAACGAGATGATTTGATTATTTATACAAATCCTGAAGATTTTAAAAAGTTTCTTTTTTCTCAGGAAATAAAAAATAAAGCGATTATTTTAATGAGTTCAGGGAATTATGGCGGATTAGACTTTGAAGAAGTTAAGAAGTTGTTTTAATTCCCAATTGAATCATTTTTTCTTGATACCATGTTTTATCGGTTAACCTTTTAAAAAGCCAAATTCTATAATCATTTCTGAAAATAGCTTTAGAAATAATATCAAATCGTTGTCTTATAAACAATTTCCTGTTCCATTTTTTTGAATGTGATTTTCTGAAATTATCATCGGTCATAATTTTTTCAAAAACAGCTAAACTTTTTTCTGTAGTTTCATTTTTCTTAAAGGAAATACTAGAAGAAAAAATTTCTTCACAGACAGCTAAGAAGCTATTTAAAGGATCAAAGAGTTTATTAAATTCCTTGATAGATTGTAGCGTGTCGGTTTTTCTTGAAAGCAAAAAAACGTCATAGGCATTTCTAAGACTCATGGTGTTGAGATATTGACCAGAATCATTAATTTGATAAGCAATAATTGTTAATGATAACTGATCTCCGTACCCTAAAAATGAAAGATTATTTTTTGAAAGACTATTCTTTATGATGGTTTCATAATTGAATTCATCAGCATATTCTTCTCTAATCATTTGTTTATGAATTTCTACAGCTGCGGTTTTATCTTCTCTTTGTATTCTTTGGTAATGCTTAAATGAAGGAAAATGATAATTCATTTCAATAACATCAGAATAATTCATCTCACTTAACACTTTTATTGTCTTTAGGTATTCGTCTTTAGAAACAATAAAATCTATATCACCCACCATTCTTTCTGCCGGATCAGCATACATGTTTTGTACTAAAAAAGCCGTTCCTTTTAAGAAAATTGGAGTAATTCCATTGCTTGTTAGTATCTCATTGATCTCTTTAGCCTGTTCAATAATTTGAAGATTCCGTTCTCTATTTAAATCGGTGATATGTTTCATATAAGAAACTAAATCCTTTGGTAAATACGATAATAATTCAGCTCTTTTTAAATTACAACTGTCTCTTATACACATCTCCGA
>CAJXRR010000155.1 GCA_913060575.1 uncultured Flavobacterium sp. | reverse complement strand
AGGTTTTATAAGCCTCATATCGTACGATATGAGGCTTTTTTTATGCTATATTTATATATAAGTTTATAAAATATTAATAGATATTTACGTTATAAACTATATTTCTAGTTTCTTTGTCAAGATTTATGAAAAAAGTTTCTTTTTGGATATTTTTCTTCTTTTTTTCTACCTCAACTTTTAGTCAAGTTGGAGGAGAAACCGTCTTTCAGTTTCTAAACCTTTCTTCTTCATCTAGACAAATTGCCTTGGGGGGTGAAGTGTTAACATTAATGGATGATGTAAATCAACCAATATGGAACCCTTCTGTAATTAATCCTGAATTAGATAGGCAATTGTCAATAAATTATGCTAGTTATTTAGCAGGTATCAGTATTGGTTCAGCTTCCTATGCGCATGTTATTAGTAGACGTTTTGGAACCATTCATGGAAGTATCAATTATTTAAATTACGGAACTCTTATTGAAGCAGATGAAAATGGAAATGAAACAGGCACCTTTAAAGCTAGCGATATCGCTGTTTCAGTTGGTTATGCATTTAATCTTCCTTGGACAAATGTTTATATGGGTTTTAATGGAAAGCTGATTAATTCAACCATAAGTAATTTTACTTCTAATGGTATCGCTGGTGATATTGCCGTGTTATATTACAGTCCTTATAAACCTTATAGTTTTACAATTGTAGCCAGAAACATGGGTACTCAAATTCAATCTTTTGATGGTACAAATGAAAAATTACCCTTTAAAGTTGCCATAGGAGGATCTTACAAACTTAAATATGTTCCTTTAAAATGGCATGTAACATTAGATAACCTTCAACAATGGAATTTAGCCGTTCCTAACCCCTCAAATCAAACCAGTGATTTAGAGGGAAATGTTACAGAAGAGAAGATTTCTTTTTTTACTAATGCGATAAGACATATAGTAGTAGGTGCCGAGTTATTTCCTGAAAGTGCTATCAATTTGAGAGCAGGATATAATTTTAGAAGAGCAAGCGAGTTAAAACTCCAAAATGCTAGATCTTTTAGTGGGATATCATTTGGAATTGGAATAAAAATGAATAAATTTAGATTCAATTATGCATTTTCAAAATATCATTCAGCTAGTAGTTCTAGCACTTTTAGTTTACAATTTGATCTAGATAAAAGATAAATGAATAAAAAAATCACAATCGCAATTGATGGTTATTCATCAACCGGAAAAAGTACAATTGCTAAACAATTAGCAAATCAACTTGGTTATGTTTATGTTGATAGTGGAGCTATGTATAGAGCGATGACTTTTTTTGCTATGAAAAATGAATTCATATCAAAAGATCATTTTGATGTGACTTCTTTGATTGAAAACTTAGACAAAGCTCAATTAAAATTCATTTATAATCCTTCAATAGGTTTTGCAGAAATGTATTTAAATGATGAGAATATAGAAAAAGCCATTAGAACGCTAGAAGTTTCTAATTTTGTCAGTCAAGTTGCAGCTATTTCTGAAGTTAGAAAAAAGTTAGTGACTATTCAGAAAGAAATGGGTAAAAATAAAGGTGTTGTCATGGATGGAAGAGATATTGGAACCGTTGTCTTTACGGATGCTGAATTAAAAATATTTATGACATCTTCTGCAGAAACAAGAGCAAAACGTCGTTTTGACGAGTTGATTGAAAAAGGGCAGGAGGTAAGTTATGACGATGTTTATACCAATGTTGTAGATCGAGATCGAGTAGATACAACTCGTAAAGATTCACCTCTAGTTAAAGCAGATGACGCGATAGAAATAGATAATTCTAATTTGACAAAGGAAGAACAGTTTGCTATTATTTTGAAATTAGTAGAAGAAAAATTAAGGGATGTTTAAATACTTATGCGTTTGTAAAGATATTTTCCATTTTGGATTTTTCATGACATAGTCAACAATGAGTTCTGTCATTTTTTCTTTCTTACTCCATTCAGGTTGTAAAAACAATTCACATTTCTCCCCAACTTTAGCTGCGTGTTCCTCAGCAAATTCAAAATCACTTTTATTGTGAATAATCATTTTTAATTCATCAGCTTCTTTATACACCTCCTCCAAAGGAAGTTTTGTCTTTTTAGGAGACAAACAAAACCAATCCCAAACACCAGAAAACGAGTACGCTCCAGAAGTTTCAATATGAGTTTTTAAACCATTTTCTTTTAAGGTGTTTGTTATATAATCCATAGACCACATTAATGGCTCACCGCCAGTAATGACAACAGTATCAGAGTATTTTTTAGCATTTTCTACAATGGTATTTGCCAATGTTGGAGGGTGTAAATCTGCATTCCAACTTTCTTTTACATCACACCAATGACATCCAACATCACAACCGCCAACTCGTATAAAATAAGCAGCCTTACCTGTATGATATCCTTCACCTTGTATTGTATAAAATTCTTCCATAAGTGGAAGCATTTTACCTTGCTCTATTAAATCTTTAGTTTCTTGATTCATGTTACTTTTTTGCAGCGACTACTTCAATTTCAATTTTAGCTCCAGGAACTAAATCGGCTGCAAATGTAGTTCTTGCAGGTTTATTATCCATAAAAAAAGTCCGATAAACTGTATTCATTTCTTGAAAATCATTAATATCGGATAAAATAACAGTACACTTTACTACATGAGACATATCAGAGCCGTTAATTTCTAATACATCTTTAATGTTATTTAGTACTTGAAAAGTTTCTGCTTTGATGCCACCTTCCACTATTTTTCCTGAAATGTGATCTTTTCCAATTTGACCCGTTAAAAACAATAAGCCATTGACTTCTACTGCATCAGAAAAAGGAGCTTTTTTTCTACTTTCAATATGAGATTCTATAAATTCTAATTTTGATTTTTCTTCAGTTTTGCATGAAAATACAACAGAGATTAAGGCGAATAAAAGAATAGATTTTATTGAATTCATTTGTGTCAGATTTAGGCAACTAAGATAAGAATAAGAAAATCAATTTTATTTAAGCTAAGGTCTTAATAATCAAGAGAATTTTGTACATTTGCACTCCTTTTTACGATAACAGATTAGAAAAAGGGTTTTTGAAATCATATTTACGTATAATTTCTCTTGGCGTTATTATCGTTAATAATCTGAATAACAACAAGATACAAAAACGTTTTCAGCATGTCTGAAGAAACTAAAAAAACGGAAGCAGTAGATGCTCCAGAAGTACAAGAAGTAGCTACTGAAGCTACCATAGAAGTTACAGAAACTACACCTGTAGTAAAAGAAGAAACTCAAGAAGAATTTTTAAGCAATTTTAACTGGCACAAATACGAAGAAGGTATTGAAGCAGTTGATGAAGCAAAATTAAAAGAATTTGAAAACGCTTTAGAAGGAACTGTAGGTTTCGTAAAAGAGCGTGATGTAATTGAAGGATTAGTTGTTAGAAAAACTGATAGAGATGCAATTATCGATATCAATTCTAAATCTGAAGGTGTTATCTCTTTAAACGAATTTCGTTACAATCCTAACTTAGCTGTTGGTGATAAAGTAGAAGTTTTAGTAGATAAGAGAGAAGATAGTTCTGGTCAATTAGTATTATCTCACAAAAAAGCAAGAGTAATTAAAGCTTGGGAACGAGTTAATAATGCTCACGAAACTGGTGAAGTTGTTAACGGATTCGTTAAATGTAGAACTAGAGGTGGTATGATTGTAGATGTTTTCGGAATCGAAGCAT
>CAJXRR010000154.1 GCA_913060575.1 uncultured Flavobacterium sp. | reverse complement strand
CCCACGACCTGCTGATTACAAATCAGCTGCTCTAGCCAGCTGAGCTACATCGGCTGTTTTTTAAACAAAAACAATCCGTTATTTCTAACGGACTGCAAATGTAATAAGTTTTTTTTATTTCTAAAACTTTTTGTATTCTTTTTTATACTTTTTATAACGGCATCGAATCTCTTAATTTTTCTTTTGATTTTTTAAGCCTTCTTTTTAATGTATCTACCCCAGTACTTACTGCTTCTTCAAAGCTTTTGAACTGTTTCTTTACCACCAATTCATTTCCTGGAATATTTATTTTAATCTCTGCAATTTTATTTTCTTTCTCACTTGAGTTATCTAATTTAAGAAAAACTTCTGCATCCACTATCTTATCATGAAACTTTGTTAATGATTCTACCTTCTTTTCTATAAAATCTAATAAATCTGCTGATGCGTTGAAATTGACTGATTGTGTATATACTTTCATAAACTTTACTTTTTATTGCTCCTAGGGTGAGCTTGTTTGTACACTTTTTTAATTTGCTCCAAGCTATTATGAGTATAAACTTGGGTTGAGGCTAAACTTGAATGTCCTAGTAATTCTTTAACCGAATTTAAATCTGCTCCTTCATTTAGCAAATGTGTTGCAAAAGAATGCCTTAAAATATGAGGGCTTTTCTTTAGTTTTGAAGAAACTTTACTAAAGTAATTATTTATAACTCTATAAACAAGTGTTTCATATATTTTGTTTCCTTTTTGAGTAAGAAATAAGTGGTCAGACTTTACATCTAAATTGCTTCTATTTTGTATGTAAACTTTTAAACTCTTAACAATACTAGGCAATAAAGGTATCAATCTTTCTTTGTTTCTTTTACCCAACACTTTTACCAGTTTTTCTGACATATCAATAGAGCTCACTTTTAGATTTATTAATTCTGCTCTCCTCATACCTGTAGAATAAAATAGCTCAACTATTAACTTATCTCTAATCGCTTCAAAAGAATCATCAATAACTATTTCTAATAAAGCCAAATTAACTTCCTTTACAGAGAAAGGAACTTGGACTTTTTTTGGCGTTTTTAATGCTTTATGTGTCGCTAAAGGATTCACCTCTATAGCTTTAATTTTTTGGGAATATTTGTAAAATGATTTTAAAGAACTAATTTTTCTATTAATACTTCTATTAGACACTTTATCATCTACCATACTGACAATCCAAGACCTAATTTGCGAATAGTTACTAGATGATATATCGGTATGACCATATACTACTTTGCAAAAGTCACTGAAAGAAATTAAATCATTTCTATATGCTGTGATGGTATGTTTGGAATATTTTTTTTCCAATAACAAATATTCTAGAAAAGTTTCAATGGGATTCATTTATATAGGACAAGGTTCATCAAATTTACTAAATATCGCGCAATAAAAAACCCATATCATTTGATATGGGTTTTAATATCGTGAGAAAAAGTCTAACCGACTTCTTCCTGAGTTCTTAATCTTTGTACATAAGAGGCTTTAATTCTTTGAGCTCTTTTTGCTACAGATGGCTTTGTAAAATGCTTTCTTTCGCGCAAGTTTCTCATTGTCTTTGTACGATCAAATTTTCTTTTGAAACGCTTTAAAGCTCTATCGATATTCTCTCCTTCTTTAACTGGAATGATTAACATATATTGGCACCTCCTTTCAATGTTCTCTTTTTAAAATTGGACTGCAAAGATACAAGGTTTTTTTAATTGACAATTAATAAGTTAATTATTTTTAATTAGCGAGTTTACTATCTTTCTTATCGATGATCATTTTTGCGAATTGAAAAACAATTTTCGCAAAACCATGATCAAACAAAATCTATGTAGCGGGTTTATATTCTTTCTTATCGATGATCATTTTTGCGATAATCTCTTTTAAGATTTCTGAAGTACCTCCACCGATAGGACCTAATCTGCTATCTCTTAGTAATCTTGCCATTGGGTATTCTTCCATATACCCATAACCTCCTAAAAGTTGTAATGCGTCATAGATAACTTCATCTGCCATCTTAGTTGATAATAACTTAGACATACTTGCTTCCTTTACTACATATCCTCCTTCATTTAATCTCTTAGCAATTGAATAGTTGAACTCTTTACACATTTCGACCTTACTAGCCATTTCAGCAACTTTATGCCTTAAGGCTTGAAAGCTATCTATCGATTTACCAAAAGCTTGTCTTTCTGACATGTATTGAATTGCATAATCTACAGCATATTCTGCTCTAGCATGCGCATTAATTCCCATGATCAGTCTTTCTAATGCAAAATGTTGCATGATGTAAGGAAATCCTTTCCCTTCTTCACCCATTAAATTTTCAGCAGGTACTTTTACATTATCAAATGCAATTTCACCAGTATCTGATGCTTTCCAACCTAACTTATCTAACTTAGTTGCTGAGATCCCTGGAGTATCTCTATCCATCACAAAAATAGACATGCCGGCATGTTTAGAATCTGGATCTGTTTTAGCAGCTACAATTAAGTAGTCTGAATACACTCCATTTGTTATAAAGGTTTTTGAACCATTTAATATATAATGATCGCCATTTTTAATTGCTGTTGAACGCATTCCTGCAACATCAGATCCACCGAAAGGCTCGGTAATACATAAACAACCTATTAACTCACCGTCAATACTCGGTGTTAAATATTTTTTCTTGATTCTTTCATCACCCTCCTTATTTAAATGCGTCATCGCTAGATAAACATGTGCCCACATAGCAGCAGCGAATCCTCCAGAATTTATTTTCTGTAATTCTTCTAAAAAGATAACCATATAGAACATATCTAAATCAAGTCCTCCATATTCTTCAGGATAACTCAATCCAAAATACCCCATCTCTCCAAACTTTGTCCAGATAAATCTTTCAATATCACCAGTTTTTTCCCATTTTTCAATGTGAGGGACTACTTCTTTTTGTAAAAATTCTTTGAAACTTTCTCTGAAAACCTCATGTTCTTCAGTAAAATACATATCCGCCATTAAGTAATTTTTTAATTTGCTATTCAGCTTGCAAATATAAGACTATTCTCTCGTATTTTTTTAATGGAAAACCTTCGATATTTTTTAATTCTGTGATTGATTGAAGTTCAGCAACTTCATCTTTATAATTGAATATCTTAAGACATAAATCATAATCGATGTATGGATTTGATAGCACTTCTTTAAATGTAGCTGTATTGATATTGATTTTATCAATAACTGGAATTGTATTAATTGAAAATGTTTCTAGAATTTGTTTCCCAGTACTTTCTTGCAAACCCCACACTTCATAAAGTTGCTCTGAAATTGAGAATCCTTGAAGTTTTGTTCTATATTTTATTATTCTTTCTGATAAGTTTTCATCAACACCTTGTATCGTTAGAAAATCATTTTGACTTGCTAAATTGATATCAGTAGAAGATATTTCTGAAATACTTTTAACGATCGAATTATCGAACGTTCGCTTTTTAGAATTTTTATTTTGTGATGAATTAACCCAATCTGGAAACTTAAAGTAAGGTGCTATTTTTTGCAATATACTGTCAGAAACTTTTGTTACACTCTGAAACTCTTTTGCTGAGTTTACAAATAATCTTTTCTTTCTATATTTATGTAAACGATCAATCTCAATCGTTTTCATTCCTAATTGATATCCTTTATAATCTGTAATGTAATTTGGATTAAATGGATAAATTTTAGGCTGCCTATTTTCTAACTCAAGAAGCTTTAAACTATCAACTGTATTTTGAAATGAAATAATTTTAGCCTGATTAACATCTACGATTCCTTCATCTCTAAAATTCACAAAATGATAAAAAATCTGTAAAACAGAAATAATTCCAAGTAAAAGCAAAATCCCATTTCGTTGGTTTTTAGTCTGTCTCTTATACACATCTCCGAGCCCACGAGACCGTACTAGATCTC
>CAJXRR010000153.1 GCA_913060575.1 uncultured Flavobacterium sp. | reverse complement strand
TCGAACCTATAACCGTCAGAGCCGAAATCTGATATTCTATCCAGTTGAACTACGGGGCCAGAATTTATACTAAGTTTTTTCGTACAATTCCAGAGATTGTTTTTCCATCAGCTTGCCCAGCTAATTGTTGAGAAACCATTCCCATTACTTTTCCCATATCTTTCATTCCTTCAGCACCAACCTTAGCTATTGTAGCTAAAACCACTTTTTCTATTGCTTCTTCAGACAAAGCTTCTGGTAAAAATTTCTCTAGAATGGCTACTTCTTGCAATTCTGGATCTGCTAAATCTTTTCTCCCTTGCGCTATAAAAATAGCAGCACTATCTTTACGTTGCTTCACTTGCTTTTGAATAATTTTCATTTCTTGATCTTCTGTCAAATCATCACCAGCTCCTGTTTCAGTTTTAGCTAACAAAAAAGCAGATTTAACCGCTCTTAATGCTTGTAAAGCAACTGTATCTTTCGATTTCATTGCTACTTTCATTTCTTCCATTATTTGTTTTTGCAAACTCATATTCTTTATATTTTAGCGTATCAAAGATACAATTCTATTGCTATTTCTTTAGTTTTCTCAGATATAAAACATGCTTGTTGTAATCTATAACAGCTTTTCCTTTTTCTAAAATATCAGCTCCAATAATACCATGAACTTCTTCCGCATCATGTTGCGTTAAAGCAGCATTTACATGCGTTAAATCAAACAATACCAAGTGTGATTTCTTTGTTTTCCACTTCCCTATTTTTAGTGTATTATTTTCAGATTGTTGCGTTTCCATATCAGTCGCTCCTGCGCCAGCAGCTTTGGTATCACTCTCTACAGCATCTAACTTAAAAAACTCAATCATATCTAGTCCTACACAAGAATTTGAAGCGCCAGTATCTAAAATAAACCGTCCTTTTACACCGTTAATTTCTGCATCTAATTCTAAGTGCTTTGTCACCATCTTTTTCAAACTGATTTTAATGTATTTCTTTTTTTCTAATAGTTTTTTTAGACTACTCATTTAGCTGTATTTTTACCTCATTAATCTATGGCTTACAAAAATACATTATAAATGATTACCGATACGCACACGCATTTATATTCTGAACAATTTGATCTTGATAGAGATCTAATGATGCAAAAAGCAAAAGATGCAGGAGTTTCTCGGTTTTTTATTCCTGCAATCGATAGTAGCTATACAGAACGTATGTTTTCTTTAGAAAAACAATATCCTGATGATGTGTTTTTAATGATGGGTTTACACCCGACTTCTGTGAAAGCAAATTTTAAAGAAGAGTTACATCATGTAAAAGAATGGATTGACCAAAGATCGTTTTACGCCATTGGTGAAATTGGAATTGATTTATATTGGGATAAAACTTTTTTAGCCGAACAACAAGAGGCTTTTCAAACACAAATACAATGGGCAAAAGAAAAAAAGCTACCCATTGTAATTCATTGTAGAGATGCATTTGATGAAATATTTGAAGTCCTAGAACAAGAAAAAAGTGATGATTTACGTGGCATATTTCATTGTTTTACTGGAACGTTAGAACAGGCTGAAAAAGCAATTTCTTATAATATGAAATTAGGGATTGGCGGTGTTGCAACATTTAAAAACGGAAAGATTGATCAATTTCTTAATCAAATCGACCTTAAACATATTGTCTTAGAAACCGATTCACCATATTTGTCTCCAACGCCTTACAGAGGGAAAAGAAATGAAAGTAGTTATATCACTTATGTTGTAGATAAATTAGTTGATATCTACGGAGTATCTTTTGAAGAAATTGCAAAGATTACTACTCAAAATTCAAAAGAAGTTTTTGGAATCTAAAACCACATACTACAAAACTCCTATCGGAATCGCAGAAATTGTTGGTAATGAACATGGAATTCAGTCTATTTCTGTGTTAGATGAGAGTTCTGTTTCACTCGAAATAACAAAAGACATTCCAGTTTGTTTGAAAGATTGCGTTATACAATTAGAAGAATATTTTGAAGGAAAAAGGACTGAATTCGATTTACAATTAAATCCGCAAGGCACCATTTTTCAACAATCTGTTTGGAAAGCGTTAAGTACCATTCCGTATGGAAAAACAAGAAGTTATTTGGAACAAAGCAAACAGTTGGGGGATCCTAAAGCCATAAGAGCTGTCGCTTCTGCTAATGGCAAAAATCCCATTGGCATAGTAATTCCATGTCACAGAGTTATTGGGTCTGACGGTTCATTAACAGGTTATGCTAGTGGAATCTGGCGTAAAAAATGGCTATTAGATCATGAAAATCCTGTAAAACAACAATCATTATTTTAGACTAATTTTAATATTCCTACGTTTGTAATGTATGACTAAAAAAGCATTGTTTTTATTGCTGTTTTTCGTTGGCTATTTTGCCAATGCACAAAGTCTATCTTCAGACTTTAGGTCTAAAAAATTTATAGTAACTCAGGACACCATCAAATTTGATTCTGTCCCCATCAATCCCCAAAAATTTAAAGTTCTTACCAGTCAACAAAGAATTCTCTATCCAACAGAATATCAAATACTTTATAATGAAGCTATCCTGATTATCAATTCAAAAAAGTATCAAGAAATTACCATAGAATATTTTCGTTTTCCAGATTTCATTACAAAAACGTATAGTCCTTTTGACAAACGATTAATCATCCCTAACGAGAGCAATACGGGAGTTTTATATAGTTTAACAACCAATAAAGAAGCCACTGAATTAAAGTTGTTTGATGGTTTAAAAACGAGTGGATTTATTAATAGAGGTGTTACGTCTGGAAACAATCAGAGTACGGTAACGAACTCTTCCATGGATTTAAATATTGAGGGAAAATTATCTGATAAAGTATCCATCCGAGCTAATATTTTTGACACCAATATTCCGCTACAAGAAAACGGATATTCACAAAGTATTACCGATTTTGATCGCATTTTTATCGAATTATACAGCAAAGATTGGCGTGTAAAAGCCGGTGATGTTAGTCTAAAGAATGATAAAAGTTATTTTCTCTCATTCGAAAAACAAGTAGCAGGTTTAGAAGTAGAAGCCAATGTGAGTAAAAGAACTACACTCGCCGCCTCTGGTGCAGTTGTAAGAGGGCAATTTACTTCCTATAATTTTATTGGTCTAGAAGGAAATCAAGGTCCGTATAAAATATTTGGCCCTAACAATGAACCTAATTTTGTAATTATCGCCGGAAGTGAAAAAGTATTTGTGAATGGTTCTCAAATTAAAAGAGGTATTGACGATGATTATATGATTGATTATAATATAGGTGAAATCAGATTCAATACTACTTTTCCAATTACAAACGACATGCGTGTTCGTGTAGAATTTCAGTTTTCTAATAGAAATTACACTCGTTTTGTGAGTTATGAAAAAGCAGAATATAAGAGTGATAAATTTGAACTTTCTGGATATTTTTTCAATGAAAATGATGTTAAAAATCAACCCATTCAGTTGAGTTTAACTGACGAGCAAAAACAAATTCTAGCCGATGCAGGAAACAATGTCGATTTAATGGTGGCAGAAAGTGCTTTCCCAGATGTATTTGATGCTAATAGAATTCTTTATAAAAAAGTCTTAATTGGAACCCAAGAAGTTTTTGAATATTCTACCAATGAAAATGATGAATTATTTACAGTAACTTTTACCAATGTTGGTGCAAATCAAGGTGATTATAACCTAAGTCAGACACTAGCAAATGGAAATGTTTTTGAGTATGTGGGTACAAATATGGGAAATTACAATCCGATTGTTCAACTAATTGCTCCCACAAAATTACAAGTGGCTGTGGTGAATTCTATCTACAATCCAACAGAAAAAACAGCAATCTCAGCAGAGTTGGCGTTTAGTAATAGTGATCAGAATTTGTTTTCTAGTATTGATAATAATCCTGTCTCTTATACACATCTCCGAGCCCACGAGACCGTACTAGATCTC
>CAJXRR010000152.1 GCA_913060575.1 uncultured Flavobacterium sp. | reverse complement strand
ATTCCTCCTGATTCGGTTACATCAAAACACCCATCTCCGTCTGAGTCTAGGTCTAGTCTGTTTGGTATGCCGTCTCCGTCGGTGTCTAAGTCGCCTTCATCCGTATCCAACACTCCATCATTATCGTCATCTATGTCAAAGACATCGTTTACGCCATCAGAATCTGTATCTGTACAGGCATTAATAGCATCATCTATAGCATAAGCACTATAAGTAGATACGTAGTTAATTGTACCTGTAGTTCCGTCTTCGTATTGGTCTAAAAGACCATTATTGTTGGCATCTGTAGTAGTACCATCATCACTTGTACCTGCTTCTATGGTGTCTGAACATCCATCATTATCTGTATCAATATCTATAAAGTTTTCTAGACCATCAGTATCTGAGTCTATAGGTATTAAACCAACACCAGGTGAAGATTCATACACATCATCTAATCCATTATTATTTACATCTGTAATTCCATTTGCTACACCACTTGGTGGAATATATGAAGTTGTTTCTTGAGCTTCTATATTATCTAAAGTACCATCATTATCTGAATCTAAGTCTAAATGGTCAGGAATTGCGTCACCATCTGTATCTTTATCTATATAATTCAACTCAGAAAAATAATAACTTCCACTTATATAGGTTTGTCCATCTAGTAATTGTGAAATTACAATGGTATTATTGCTAGATTCATTTAAAGTAATCGTATTAAATTGTGGATGCCCTTCTTGTAAATACATCAATTCTAATATCCCGCCAGAAGTTCTTCTGCCATAAAGAGAAACTTCACCTGATGGATTAATCACAAGTCTCAAAGCAGGCGAACCAGGAATTCCTGAAATGCTCCAAATACTAGTTATTCCATTTTCTTGATAAGAAAGCCCGTCAGAAGCAAACCGAGCAAGAGATTGGTTAGATGTGTATCCTGGTGGACTAAATTGAACCTCTTCAGATACAAGGTCTGTACCATTAATATTCATATTAAAACTATTGTCTAAGCGTTCAACATCAATGGTTAAACCACCGTCGTCTCCTAATATTATATAAGTGCCAGAGTTCGGAAAGCTATAGCTAGAACCAACTATAGTGTTAGATGTCATTTCATTAAAATCTATAATTCCATCATTATCATCATCTAAATCAAAGACATCATTTACTCCGTCACCATCTGTATCAACAATAGTTGGTGAAGGTAGGTTTAATAGAGATCCTGTGTAACTATTAGACCCTAATGCAGTAGTTGCAACAACCCCTAAATCTTGAACAACAGTAACACCATCAGAGGCCAATGCTGAAGTTAAATATTCTCCTTGATCTAAATTAGCATCTAAATCTGGAGTATTACCAACGGCATTTTCAGGAAAGATAGCTGTCCTTGAAGCGTTGTCAACATTTACAGTTGGTGAAACTGCAAATTGATATGGCCCTGCAAAAACTTGTGAGTGAATATTGAGTGAAGACAAAAGAGTAAAAAGCGTTAAAAAAAACACTTTAAAAAGATCTCTTGTAGGGATATGAGTTCTATTTTTCATTAGTTTTATTAAAAAAATCAAGCTATACTAATGTAAACTAAACAAGAAAAAAATTTAGCTGGGGGGGTAAATCTAGTAGGGGGATAAACTTTGTACAAAAATAGCAAAAAATAAAACAAAAATAAACACTAAAAACTGTTTTTATTTTATGAGAGATCTTTACTGCTCTAGATAATCTAATGCCAAGGCAGATAATGTTTTAACTCCCAGCACAAAACCACTTTCATCTAACATAAAATCTGGCGTGTGATGCCCAGCAGCCTCTTCTGGTTTTACATCTAATGCTTTTCCTCCTAAGAAAAAATACAGTCCTGGTATTTTTTGTTGAAAAAAAGAAAAATCCTCTGCACCAGTAATTGCATCTATTTCTAGTACATTTTCTTTTGATGCTATTCGTTGAAGTGTAGGAAGCATCTGACTTGTCAATTCTAAATGATTGAAGGTAATTGGGTATCCTTTGTCTATTTCTATAGTTGCTTCAGCTCTAAATGCTTTCGCAATATCTGGAACCATTTCTTTCATTCTCTTGTTAATAAAGTCTTGCATCCCATAATCTAAAGTTCTAATAGTACCAACAATGGTTGCGTTTTCTGGAATGATATTACTTCGTATTCCAGCATTCATCATTCCAACAGTAATAACAGCACCTTCTTTTGTTAACTCAGACTCTCTACTAATAATGGTTTGTAATCCGTTAATTATTTGAACAGAAGCTAGAATAGGGTCTACACTTGCCCAAGGTCTAGAACCATGAGCTTGCTTTCCTTTAACATTAATTTGATATGATTGAGCTGCCGCCATGATACCTCCTGATTTATAGGTTATTTTTCCTGCATCTAGCCCTGCTGCAATATGCAATCCAAAAATAGCATCTACATCTGGGTTTTTCAACACTCCTTCTTTTACCATTAACTCTGCTCCTCCTTCTTCTCCTTTTGGAGCTCCTTCTTCTGCAGGTTGAAAAATAAACTTTATTGTTCCATGAATATCGCTTTTCATCTGAGATAATACTTCAGCTACACCCATCAAAATGGCAACATGAGAATCATGCCCACAAGCATGCATTACCCCTGTTTCTTTTCCGTTATAGGTTGTGGTTACATTAGATTTAAATAATAACTCATTTCTTTCTGTAACAGGTAGTGCATCTATGTCTGCTCTTAAAGCTACGACTTTTCCTGGTTTTTCTCCTTTTAATATGCCAACTACCCCTGTTTTAGCAACACCTGTTTGAACGGTCATTCCTAACGCTCTAAGATGACTTTCTATATACTTGGCTGTCTTAAATTCTCTATTTGATAACTCGGGATTTTGATGAACATGCCTTCTCCATTCAATAACTTTCTGTTCTACTTGATCAGACAGCATCTTAATTTTTTTGTCATTCTTTTGCCCAAAACTAATTCCTGTGATGAACAGTGATAAACTTAAAATAATTATTTTTTTCATTTGACGATATATTTATTGTACAGATTGAATTATTCCTTTTAAAAACTCATTTTCTTCAAACCAAGACAAGCCAAAACGAACGATGACTAAATCTTCATCTGGTAAAATATAGACTCTTTGTCCTTGATACCCATCTGCAAAATACATGTTTTGAGAAACATCTTTCAATTGCTTTTCTGTGTTTAGCCAAAACTGGGCTCCATAACTTCCGTTTGAGGTTGGTGTTGGTGTTGTTACATAGTCTACCCATTCTTTAGTAAATAACTCTTCACCGTTCCAAGCTCCATTGTGTAAATATAACAATCCAAACTTCCCCCAATCTCTGGTGGTTGCCCAAGCATAAGATGAGGCCACATAATTTCCTGCTAGGTCACTCTCTAAAATCATAGAATTCATCCCTATTTTATCAATTAAATTAGTATACCAAAAATCTAAATATGATTGATGATTGTTAAACTGATCTCTTAAAATTCCTGATAATAGATTAGAGGTTCCTGAAGAATAATTCCAAGTTTCATTTGGCTTGCCAATCAATGGTTTTTCTTCCTGTACTTTGGTCATATCTCGCTCTAAAAAAAGCATTTTGGTAGCATCTGAAATTTCATCATAGTTTTCATCCCATTCTAACCCTGAATTCATTTGAAGTAAGTTGTGAATTGTAATCTCCTTTCTTGCATCATTTTGCCAAGATTCAACAGGAGCTTTGTCTTGTATATTTATTTTTTGTTGATGCTCTAATATACCAAAAACAGTACTCATAATACTTTTAGTCATAGACCACCCTAAAATTCGAGAATTTTTGGTAAACCCCTCAGAATATTTCTCTGCTATAATTCGATCTTTATAAAGAACCAACACAGCTCTGGTCTTTCTTACCCCAAATATTGAATTTACTGTTTCATTTAATTTTTTATAATCTATACTTTCAAAAACTGAGTCTTTATGAGAACCGTTTCCGTAAGGATAGGGGATTGTGTCATTTACTATTTTTCTTCGCTTAGGCGTCTTGTAATTACTCTTTTCATCTTTTTTGTCTAAGGTTAACACAGACCCTAAGCCCTGTCTCTTATACACATCTCCGAGCCCACGAGACCGTACTAGATCTC
>CAJXRR010000151.1 GCA_913060575.1 uncultured Flavobacterium sp. | reverse complement strand
CGAGATCTAGTACGGTCTCGTGGGCTCGGAGATGTGTATAAGAGACAGGGATAATCCATCTTTTTTGTTAAAATTTACTTAAAAATATAGCAGTAGTGTTAATCTACGTTAAAATAAAAAACGAACTTATTTTATCGTCTACTTTTGAGTAATGGGTAAGAAAATTTTTGTCCTTATTGTTGTGCTGATGAGTATCTCTCTTATTGGTATTATTTCTGTTCAATTGTATTGGATTAACAATGCTATTGAAAGTAAAGACTTGCAATTTAATGGCGATGTAAAAAAAGCATTGGCTAGAGTTTCAGAACGACTAGAAATAAAAGAAGAAGATCTTTATTACAATAAAATCCAGAGTCTTATAGAAACTAAAAGTCTCTTGAATAAAGCACAAATAAAAAACTTTTTAATTCAACAAATAGATACCACAGCAAAAAGCCGTTTTTCTTTTGGAACCACAATTATTGAAGAAGATTTTAAAATTCCTGTCTTAGATATTTTAGATAAAAACGGATTTTACGATAATGACTCCATTGTAGTTAAAAGGTTTTCAAAAAAAACAGACTATTTCAAAGGAACGTTTATCACAGGGAAAAATGATTTCAAATCTACTTTTGATGAAAAGAAATTTTCTAATATAGATTTAGAGGGCGAATTAGATAGAAAACTATTTTCAGATGTTTATAAAGATTTTTACAAAAAAACATTCTCTATTGAAGAAAGAATAAATAACAGAGAAATAAATTTTATTTTAAAAGAAGAATTAGAGAGAAATAATATCAATATAGATTATAAATATGGTGTTTATAATAATGGATTAGCAACAAAATTAAAATCAGGATATTACACCATAGATCCAGATAAAAGCTTTAATTATCCTTTATTTATTGACAATGAAGGTATGAGTGATTATACACTCTACATAGATTTCCCGGAAAAAAACAAACATATTTTATCAGACATCTCTTACATATTATTGCTGTCACTATTCTTCATTTTTATCATCATAGTTGCCTTTTCAAGCTCTCTATATCAATTGGTGAAACAAAAGAAAATATCAGAAATAAAGACTGATTTTATCAATAATATGACACATGAATTTAAGACACCAATTGCTACAATAAATTTAGCATTAGATTCTATTAAAAACCCTAAAATCATTAATGATAAAGAAAAAGTTCTTCGTTATATTAAAATGATTAGGGATGAAAACAAAAGAATGCATGGTCAGGTTGAAAATGTTTTACGTATTTCAAGATTGGAGAAAAATCAGATAGAAATGACCAAAGAAGCATCAGATATGCATGACATAATTGATGATGCAATATCACACATCAGTCTTTTAGCTATCGATAAGGAAGGAACCATCAGCACACATTTTCAAGCGATACAATCAGAGATTTTAGTTAATCCTTTTCACATGACGAATGTTTTAGTGAATATTTTGGAAAATGCTTTAAAATACTCTGAAGGCAAACCTAAAATTGATGTTTATACAGAAAGTACAAATAAAAATTTAATCATAAAAATAAAAGACGAAGGTATAGGAATGAGTAAAAACGCTCAAAAATATGTCTTCGACAAATTCTACAGAGAACAGAAAGGGAATATTCATGATGTTAAAGGTCATGGATTAGGATTAGCTTACGTAAAAGAAATCGTAGAGAATCATCACGGAACGGTTTTTGTAGATAGCGAGAAAGGAAAAGGAAGCACATTTACAGTTAAGTTACCATTAATTTAAATTAAAACACATGGGAAGTAAAAAGATTTTATTAGTTGAAGACGATCCTAATTTTGGAACAGTCTTAAAAGATTATTTAGCATTAAATGATTATAATGTAACGCATGCTAAAGACGGAATTGAAGGATTAATCATGTTTAAAAACAATGATTTTGACCTTTGTATTTTAGATGTAATGATGCCACGTAAAGATGGTTTTTCATTAGCACAAGACATACGTTCTACGAACAAAGAAGTGCCAATCATTTTCTTAACTGCTAAAACAATGAAAGAAGATGTTTTAAAAGGGTATCAAGTTGGAGCAGATGATTATTTAAACAAACCATTTGATTCTGAAGTATTGCTCTTTAAAATTAAAGCGATCTTGCAAAGAAAAGAGTCTGATACTACTGCAGAAAACGAGCAATTTGAGTTTATTATTGGTAGTTTTTTCTTTAATTCTAAATTACGTCATTTATCAATTGGAGAAGGTGAACCTCAAAAATTATCTCCAAAAGAGAGTAAATTGTTGCGTATGCTAGCCTTGCACAAAAATGATTTGATGCCAAGAGAATTAGCATTGACTAAAATTTGGAGAGACGACAATTATTTTACATCAAGAAGTATGGATGTTTATATCGCTAAATTGCGTAAATATTTAAAGCTTGATGAAAATGTTGAAATTTTAAATATACACGGAGAAGGTTTTAGATTAGTAGATAAAAACTAACCAAAAAAACTTCCCTAAAAATAGAAGCTCAATCTGAATATCAGATTGAGCTTTTTTGTATCTTTATAACATGGCCATATTCATCAAAATTTATAATGACAACCCAAATTCAAAGGAAATCAAAAAAGTAGTTGATATTCTTAAAAATGGAGGAATTGTTATCTATCCTACAGATACTGTTTACGGTTTAGGCTGTGATATTACCAATACAAAGGCACTAGAAAAGATTGCCAGAATTAAAGGAGTTAAATTAGATAAAGCTAATTTCTCTTTTATATGTAATGATTTAAGCCATCTTTCAGATTATGTAAAGCAAATAGATACACCAACCTATAAAATACTTAAAAGAGCTTTACCAGGACCTTATACGTTTGTATTGCCAGGAAGTAATTCGTTGCCAAAAGTATTTAAGAAGAAAAAAACAGTTGGAATCCGTGTTCCTAATAATAATATAGCAAGAGCAATTGTCGCAGAATTAGGAAATCCAATTATTTCTACCTCTATTCATGATGAAGATGATGTCTTAGAATATACGACTGATCCAGAATTAATTTTTGAAAAATGGCAAAATTTAGTAGCTGCTGTTATCGATGGAGGTTATGGTGATAATCATGCATCAACTGTAATAGATTTAACAAATTCTATTCCTAAAGTGATTAGAAAAGGAAAAGGAAGTTTAGATATTTTGTAAATTTTAACGAAGACTTTTAAAGTACCTTCTTTTCAAAATAAAGTATTGCCAAACTACACTTGTATGTAGGTTATACACATATTTTTTTTGCAATTTTTTTCTCTTTTGTAAGAATTTATAAAAGTTTTTATAAACACTTAAGTGTGCTTTTAAGATTGCGAAGGTATGAATAGGTCTTAATTCTACTAAAAATTTAACCCCTGCAATGCCATCCAAAATAAAACGAGTAAAAACAACAAATAAGAACCATTGTTTTGGTACGTTTTTAATTACGTTTAACAAACTATTTCTAAAGTTTAAAAATGTTTTCTGTGGATTTGTTTCTTGTAAAGTTGCGCCACCAACATGATATACTGTTGAAGTTCCTACATATTTTACCTGAAAACCTTCATTTTGTGCTCTCCAGCATAAGTCTACTTCTTCTTGATGTGCAAAATAATCTTCATCAAAACCACTTAATTGATGGTATACTTTAGCCCGAATAAAGAAACATGCTCCTGAAGCCCAAAAAATTTCAGTAACATCATTATACTGATTAGTATCTTCTTCTAAATGATTAAAAACGCGTCCTCTACAGTAAGGATACCCATATAAATCAACAAAACCACCAGCAGCACCAGCATATTCGAATTTGTTTTTATCTTTAAAATCTAAAAGTTTTGGCTGTATAATCGCTGTATTGTCTTCATTTTTAAAAACTTCTAAAATAGGCGGAATCCAGTTTTCTGTAACTTCTACATCAGAATTTATTAAGCAATAAATATCAGCTTCAATACTATTAAGAGCATCATTATAACCTTTTGCATAACCACCGTTGGTTGCATTCTCTATAATTTGTACTAAAGGAAATTGTTCTTTTACAAATTTGATAGAATGATCGGTACTTGCATTGTCTGCAACATAAATGGTTGCTAATTCTGAACTAAAATTAACAATAGAAGGTAAGAATCTGTCTCTTATACACATCTGACGCTGCCGACGATCTACTCTG
>CAJXRR010000150.1 GCA_913060575.1 uncultured Flavobacterium sp. | reverse complement strand
CGAGATCTAGTACGGTCTCGTGGGCTCGGAGATGTGTATAAGAGACAGAAGGAAAATACGGCCTTCAGATTCTGCTTGGGAACGTTTATCAGATAAATTAGATGCTGAAGGTCAACAAAAAAAGAAAGGTTGGCTTTTATATATAGGCTACGCAGCTTCTATAGCACTAATTATTTCCTTATTTTTCTTGGGGAATACTGATGAAACTGAAACGCCAGAAAATACAATTGTGCAACAAGAAATTACAGTACCTAAGATTGATAAAAAGTTAAATCAAATAAAAGAACCAGTCATAACTAAAGATGTTTTTACTTCGACTTCTCCGAGTAGGATATTAGAAAATACTGTTAAAAGTGATGAGAAAAAGAAACCTTCTATTCTTAAAAAGAAAGAATTATTTAAAAACCCAAATCTTTTAAAAACTGATCAATCAGTTATTGCTCAAAAACCTAAAACAAACATTGAAAATACAATTGATCCTAATATTGACAAGACCATTAATTTTAAAGAAACTGTTGAAAATGGATCAGCAATTGTAAATAATAAACTAGAAAATCAAAACAAATTAATTGATAGTTCAAAGTTTTCGATATCAAAAACTTCTATATCTGTAGATAGTGATGCATTATTATTTGCTGTAACACATTCTAAAGAAGAAATTAGAGGATATTATAAAAAGTACAGAATTTCCCAAGCAAAAGTTTTAAAAACAATTCAGGATGAGCTCAATAAAAACAATCTTAAAATTGATCCAAGCACAATTTTAGCGGAAGTAGAAAGAGAAGTGAATGAAGAAAGTTTTCAAAATAATTTTTATCAGTTTATAAAAAAGAGAGTTTCTGATGTAGCTGTTGCTATCGCTAATAGAAACAATTAAAAAATCTAAAAATTTAATACCTATATTATGAAAAGAATACTACTGATACTAGTGTTGTTTACCACAACTATTGCCCTTTCTCAAGAAAAAACTTTTGAAAGTGAAGTAAAGAGAATATCAAATAGAATTGATAGAATTACCAAACAACAAAAAGACTCTTTAAGAATGAAAGTAAGAGAAATTAACCTTCAATTAGAGAATAATGATCTCACTAAAACCGAAGCTAATGAGCTTAAAAAGAAAGCAGCTGCCTATCATGCTAAACAAATAGAGAAATTAGTGGGAGAGCAACAAAAAAGGTTACAAGTTCTTGTACAAGCTAAAACAGATGGTAAAATACTTGGAGAAGACAGATATTATGAAGAAAGTACGTTCTCTGTGGGCGGAACAACGTTTCAATTACGTTTTACAGAAGAAGATTTTGATAAGAAAATGGAACGATTAGATAGACGAAACAGAAGAAGGTGGAGAAGAAGAACCACCAGTCAGTTTGTATTTGCCATGGGAGCAAATAATGTGCTAGAAAACAATCAATTAACATCATTGAACGATTCTCCTTATAAATTTTGGAAATCTAGATTTTATGAAGTGGGATTTACCTTTAAATATCGTTTAAAAGAAGAAGCTTCTAAAACGTATTTAAAATATGGAGTATCTTTTTTATGGAATAATTTGCGCCCGGATGGAAATCAATACCACGTAGTTAATGGTCAAGAAACTAATTTAGAAGTTTATCCACTAGGAACATCAGAAAGTAGATTGCGTCATGTTCAAATGATTTTTCCAATGCATTTAGAATTTGATTTATCAAAAAACAGAAAACATGATGATGGAAAAGTTTACGATAGAAGACATCAATCTTGGAGGTTAGGTTTTGGTGGTTTTGTTGGGTTTAAATTAGGAACAAGACAATATTTAGAATATAGAAATGCCTCAGGAACTAAAATTGAGGAGCTACAAAAAGGAAGTTTTAATACGAATATATATAACTATGGACTAAGTAGTTACGTGTCATACAAAAGCCTTGGGTTGTATGTGAAATATGATTTAAATCCGTTATTTAAGAATACTCAAACAAGAAACCTTTCAATGGGTGTGCGTTTTGATCTCGATTAAAGCACTCAAAAAAAGTATTACTTTATCCGATTTCAAATTTATTGAAATCGGATTTTTTTATTAAGAAATAATGTTAATAATTATTTGGTTAATCTTAAATCAACCTTATTTTTTTATTTGAGAATGATGTATTTTTCAACTTCAATAAAAACTAAATTTTGCTACTATGATTATCGGAATTCCACAAGAAATTAAAAACAATGAAAGTAGAGTAGGTATGACACCTGCTGGAGTATTTGAATTAACAAAAAGAAATCACAAAGTATACATTCAAACACAAGCTGGAGTTGGAAGTGGATTTTTCGATGATGACTACAAAAGTGTTGGTGCTACTATCTTGCAAACCATTGAAGAAGTATATGCCATTGCTGAAATGATCGTAAAAGTAAAAGAACCTATAGAAGTTGAATACAGTTTAATCAAGTCTAATCAAATTGTATTTACCTATTTTCATTTTGCATCTAGTGAGCCTTTAACCAAAGCAATGATGAAAAGTAATGCCATTTGTATTGCTTATGAAACTGTTGAAGATGAAGAAGGAACTTTACCATTATTGACACCAATGTCTGAAGTTGCTGGAAGAATGGCAGTTCAGCAAGGAGCAAAGTATTTAGAAAAACCAATAAAAGGAAGAGGAATTTTACTGGGAGGTGTTCCGGGTGTTTCTCCTGGAAAAGTATTGATTTTAGGTGCTGGAGTTGTAGGAGTTCAGGCAGCAAAAATGGCTGCAGGTCTAGGAGCTCATGTTACTGTAATGGATGTAAATATGAAAAGACTTCGTTATGTAAATGACGTATTACCGAGTCATGTTGTAACAGATTTTTCTAGTGAATATAGTATCAGACAGAAAATTAAAGATCACGATTTAATTATAGGTGGAGTCTTATTAAAAGGAGCCAAAGCACCAAAGTTAATCACCAGAGAAATGTTAAAAGAAATGCGACCAGGAACTGTTTTAGTTGACGTTGCGGTAGATCAAGGTGGTTGTATGGAAACCACAAGGCCAACTACTCACGAAGACCCAACATATATAATAGATGATGTTGTTCACTATTGTGTAGCAAACATGCCAGGAGCTGTTCCATATACATCAACAATAGCCTTAACGAATGTTACCTTATCGTATGTACTAAAACTAGCTGACAAAGGCTGGAAAGAAGCTTGCGATACAGATGCCTCTTTAGCAAAAGGATTGAATATTGTAAATGGAAAAATAGTTTATAAAGAAATTAGTGAAGCATTCGATTTAGAAGCATTTGAAGCTTAATCTTTTTTGTTTTCCCATTCTTTTCTAAGATCAGAAGAAATAATCCCTGTGCCATCATGTTTCCATCCTGGTGGTTTTACAAGGTACTTCAATCGATTCCAAAAAGAAGTTTTGTTGGTAGTCACATCAGAAACTAAAGAAAACCATTCATGAAAAGCAACTCTTAAAGGGTTGTGTGTTTCAATGTTTTTAGTAAGACCATAAATTGGTTTTTCAACTTCAGGTTCAAAAGTTCCAAACATTCGGTCCCAAATGATCAAAATTCCCGCATGATTTCTATCTAAATACTGAGGGTTTGTTGCATGATGAACTCGATGATGTGATGGCGTATTAAAGAAAAACTCAAACCACTTCGGCATTTTTACAATCAATTCAGTATGAATCCAATATTGATATAACAAGCTAATTGACATTTGCATTAAAATCATTGCAGGATGAAATCCTAGTAACGGAATCCATAAATAAAAGACAAAAGAAGTAAAACTACCTGTCCAAGTTTGTCTTAAAGCGGTGCTTAAATTATATTTCTGTGAAGAATGATGTACTACATGACTAGCCCAAAAGAAGCGAGAGGTATGACTGGTTCTGTGAAACCAATAATATCCAAAATCTTCAGCAAAGAAAATAAGAATCCAAGCCCACCATGTAAAAGGAATGGTAAAGATTCTAACGGTATTATAAATCAATAAAAAGATTCCAAAAACGAGTGCTTTAGAAAATAAACCTATAAATACATTTCCTAATCCCATAGCTATAGAAGTACCCGCATCTTTAAATGCGTATTCTTTCATTTTAAGTCTAACTGTAATAATTACTTCAATAAGTACGGTTAATACAAAAAAAGGAATAGCGTAATGGATTAAATTAGGAAGTTCTGGGATTTCCATGCAGTATAATATTTGCTCTAAAAATAGGATAATTTTTCTATTCAAAAGAAGCATTGTTAAAACAAAAAAAGTCACTATATTTGCAGCCTTAAATTAAACAATAATAAATTATGAATCATTACGAAACTGTTTTCATTTTGAATCCCGTTTTATCTGATACT
>CAJXRR010000149.1 GCA_913060575.1 uncultured Flavobacterium sp. | reverse complement strand
ACGGTCTCGTGGGCTCGGAGATGTGTATAAGAGACAGAGTTTAAACTTCGGCTTTTTTTATACTATTTTTTTTATAACCCTCAACTTATGAGTATGAGTTTTGGTATCAACATTATAAATACCGCTATGGTCTAACGTATCTATTCTAACTTTACCATGTGCGTGAATTATTTTATAATCATTCATGATAATTCCAACATGAGTAATGTTTCCTTCTTCATTATCAAAGAAAGCTAAATCTCCAGGTTCACTTTCTTCTATAAAACTTAGAACTTCACCCTGTGTTGCTTGATCTTTAGCATCTCTTAAGAGCGAATAACCGCATAGTCTATAGACTAATTGTGTAAAACCAGAACAATCGATTCCAAACGGAGTTTTTCCACCCCATAAATACGGCGTATTTAAAAACTGAAAGGCTTTATGTACAATTTCTGATTTATTTAATTTTTCAGAAAATACTTCACCTTCATAAGAAAATTTAGTTTCACCTATTAAAAATTGATGATTTTCGTAAAATGGTAATCGAGAGCCAATTGCAATCGTGCTTAAATGATTATTATCGTTTGTGATAAAGTCAATAATTTCAGAAGAATAATAAGGTGTAGAGTTTGATAATTTATCAAAAGTTAAAGCATCAATTTCTTGGTATTGTTTGTTATCTATATAGCCTTCGTAATGATCAAAACTCAATCTAATTTTGCTCCACTTTTTATCTTTTTCAAGTACCTCAAAATCCTCACCAAATAAAACTTGTGAAACCATTTCTGATGCATCACTAGGTTCTATCCGAAGAGGTACGATACTTAAATTACAAATTCCAAAAGACATTAATGACAGTTTTTATGAAGAAAAGTTTTTATAACTTTTCGATAACCATTGCACTAGCACCACCACCGCCATTACAGATTCCAGCAGCACCAATTTTAGCATTGTTTTGTTTTAAAATAGATGTCAGTGCGATAATAATTCTTGCTCCAGAAACCCCTAATGGATGTCCTAAAGAAACAGCACCACCATTTACATTTACTTTATCATTATCTAATCCTAAGATTTTCATATTAGCCAAACCAACAACAGCAAAAGCTTCATTTAATTCGAAATAATCTACATCATCTATAGAAATGCCAGCTTTGTCTAGAGCTTTAGGTAATGCCTTAGCAGGAGCAGTTGTAAACCATTTTGGTTCTTGAGCAGCATCTGCATAACTTCTAATTTTGGCAATAGGAGTGATATTTAGTTCTTTTGCTTTTTCAGCAGACATTAAAACCAATGCAGCTCCACCATCATTAATTGTTGAAGCATTTGCAGCTGTCACAGTTCCATCTTTTGTAAAAGCAGCACGTAAAGCTGGAATTTTCTCCATTTTTACATTTTTATACTCTTCATCTTCAGTCATTACAATTGGTTCTCCTCTTCGTTGAGGTATTTCAACCGGAACTATTTCATCAGAAAATTTACCTGCTTTCCAAGCATCCGCAGATCTTGTATAAGACTGTATTGCATAATTATCTTGATCTTCTCTAGAAAAGTTATACTCTGTAGCACATGCATCTGCACAAACTCCCATAGGAACTCCATCGTATACATCAACTAAACCATCTTTTTGCATACCATCTTCCATTTGAGCAGGACCAAATTTGGTACCTGTTCTTGCATGAAAATAATGAGGAATAGAACTCATGTTTTCCATTCCACCAGCTATAACAACATCCGCATCACCTAAAGCAATTGTTTGGGCAGCTAACATAATAGATTTCATACCAGAGGAACAAACTTTATTAACAGTTGTACATGGCACTGAATCTGGAATACCAGCAAACATTGCAGCTTGTCTTGCAGGAGCTTGTCCTAAACCAGCTGAAACAACATTCCCCATAAAAACTTCTTCTACTAAAGCTGGATCTAAATTTATTTTATTTAATGCACCTTTTATTGCAATAGAACCTAATTTTGGAGCTGGAATGCTAGATAAACTTCCCATAAAACTTCCAATTGGAGTTCTGGCAACAGATACAATTACTACATCTCTTGTACTCATCTTTCTTTGTTTTTTAATCTTGATTTGTAGCGCAAAATTAACCATTTTAAATCAAATTTATTAGGAAACTATCCTCTGAATTTTCGACGTCCATTTTTTTAAGTTAAGTTTGTGTTTCTAAGAAAAATGTATGAGTAAATCAGTAAACAAATTATACAAGCATAATGCGGTTATTTATAAGGTTATCCTTTTTTTAATCACGGCATTTGCAATTGTTTACCTTTTTCCGAAAGGAGGTCAGTTTAAGTACGAATTTACCAAAGGAAAACCTTGGCAATACGATAACTTATATGCTCCTTTTGATTTTGCAATCGAAAAGACAGAAGAAGAAATTACAGAAGAAATTAAAGCTATTGAAGTAAATGCAAAATTGTATTTTCTATTTAATAAAAAAACCGTTTCTGAGGTAAAAGAAGCCTATAAAATTAGAACTTCATTTCTGCAAACCAATGATTCTTTAAAAGACAGTGACCTAGAGAGTATCACTTTATTAGGGAATTCAATTATAGAATCTGTTTATGATAAAGGATTTATTGAAGCGACTAGCCAGGGCGTTATAAATGATGTAAATACCATTGTTGCGCTAAAAAAAGACAATCAGGCACAAGATATTATTTATAACAACCTACTATATTCTAAAGATGTTTTTGATCTCATAAAAAGCAGGCTAGGAGAACAGCCTTATAATTATGCCCAAAATATCAATTTAACGATTCTTTCTGAAGTTATTAAACCCAATGTTTCTTTCGATAGAGTGTTTACTCAAAAAGTAATTGATGAAGCAGTTAATGATATTTCACCTACGAAAGGAAAGGTGTCTAATGGAGAATTAATCATTTTAAAAGGAGATATTGTTGAAGGTAAAAAGTTAGCCATCTTATATTCTTTAAAAGGCGAATCAGAGTCTAAACTTTGGACAAAGTCAAATTACTATTGGATCGTTCTAGGATATACCATTTTAGTCTCATTAGCGCTGTTAATGTTGTTATTATTCCTGCAGAAGTATCGAAAAGAAATCTTCGATAATAATACCAAAGTGACCTTCATATTTTTCAATGTCAGTTTAATGATTTTGATACAAACCCTTGTGGTTAAATATAATGCTGATTATTTATATGTAGTTCCCTTAAGTATTTTACCAATTGTTTTAAAAGCATTTTTTGATGCAAGACTAGGATTGTTTACGCATGTATTAACGGTATTACTTTTAGGTTTTATCGTTCCTGATAGTTTCGAGTTTATTTATTTGCATATTATAGCAGGAATTGTCACAATTTTAACTGTTTCTGAACTTTATAAAAGAGCGAACTTATTTATTTCTGTAGGTCAGATTACATTGATTTATATGATTACCTATTTAGCATTTTCTATCATTAAAGAAGGAAATGCATCTCAAATAAACTGGGAATATTTTATCATGTTTGCAGCCAATGGATTGTTGTCATTTTTATCATTGTTCTTTATCTATTTATATGAAAAAATGTTTGGATTGGTTTCTGACGTAACCTTATTAGAGCTTTCAAACACCAACACAAAGCTTTTAAGAGAGTTAAATGAAAAAGCCCCAGGAACATTTCAACACTCAATGCAAGTTGCTAATTTAGCCGAAGCGGCAGCCAATGAAATTGGTGCAAATTCGATGTTGGTTAGAACAGGAGCTTTGTATCATGATATTGGTAAAATGTTAAATCCAATGTATTTTATAGAAAATCAATCTACAGGAGTCAATCCACACAATGATTTATCTCCGGTTGATAGTGCCAAGATTATTACAGATCACGTGATTAAAGGCATCGAATTAGCAAAACAATATCGATTGCCCGATAGAATTATAGATTTTATTAGAACACATCATGGAACTAGCTTAGTGTATTATTTTTATGTAAAAGAAAAAGAATCGAGTCCAGAAGAAGAAGTAGATATTACAAAGTTTCAATACCGTGGACCGATTCCTTTCTCTAAAGAAACGGCTATTTTAATGATTTGTGATGCGGCTGAAGCTGCTTCTAAAAGCATAAAACAACCCACAGCACAATCTATTGATGATTTAATAAATAAGATTGTCGAAAAGCAAAAATCAGACAATCAGTTTATCAATTCCGATATTACTTTTAGTGAGATTGAGAAAATTAAAAAAGTGATTAAGAGAAAGTTAATGAACATCTATCATGTTCGTGTAGAATACCCTGATTAATTTTATTGCAAAAAGTATAAAAAACCTTGCAATATTGTAATACGTATCTTACATTTGCACTCGCAATTTTTAATTCTAACTTAGTTAGTTTTTAGGAGAGTTGCCAGAGTGGTTAATGGAGCAGTTTGCTAAACTGTCGACGGGTAACTGTCGCGTGGGTTCGAATCCCACACTCTCCGCAAAAATTGACACCTCGGGGTGTAGCGTAGCCCGGTCATCGCGCCTCGTTTGGGACGAGGAGGTCGCA
>CAJXRR010000148.1 GCA_913060575.1 uncultured Flavobacterium sp. | reverse complement strand
CGAGATCTAGTACGGTCTCGTGGGCTCGGAGATGTGTATAAGAGACAGACTTTCTATGTTGTTTATCACGGCTGTTGTTTCTGCTCAAGACAGTCCTAAAAAAACTCAGAAAGGACACACAAATCAAAATAAATTTAGACAACTTAAAGATGTATTAGCAACACCAAACAGTCAAAGAACTGCCTCTGGTGCTCCAGGTATCAACTATACACAACAAAAAGTTGATTATGTAATGGACATCTTTCTAGATGATGACAAAGAAAGAATTACGGGTAGTGAAAAAATCACATATCACAACAATTCTGTGGATGAGCTCGCGTATTTATGGGTACAATTAGACCAAAATATGCGTGCGGCAGATTCTAAAACCCCAGACATTAAAACAACAAGTATTCCTGTAGAAACCACAAAAGCTAAATTCAAGTCAACTTATGTAGACAAACCTTTTGATGGTGGCCATAATATTATGAGTGTTACTAATGAAGATGGTTCAGACTTATCATACACTATAGTACAAACTATGATGAGAATCAATTTACCAAAGCCATTGGCTTCAGGTGAAAAGTTTGTTTTCAACATCAAATGGTGGTACAATATTAATGATCACACAAAAGATAATGGAAGATCTGGTTTTGAGCACTTTCCAGAAGATGGAAACAACAATTATGTAATTGCTCAATTTTTTCCAAGACTTTGTGTTTATGACAACGTAGAAGGTTGGCAAAATGATCAGTTTTGGGGACGAAGCGAATTTGCATTAGAATTTGGAGATTATGAAGTAAATATTACAACTCCAGAAGATCATATGTTAGGGGCAACAGGAGTTTTATTAAATGAAAAAGAAGTACTCACCAAAACACAATTAGAAAGATTAGCTATTGCAAAGAAAACTTTTGATAATCCCGTTGTCATTCACACACAAGAAGAAGCAATTAAATTAGAGAAGAAAAGAGCTAAGAAAACAAAGACTTGGAAATTCTTAGCAAAGAATGTAAGAGATTATGCATTTGCTACTTCAAGAAAATTCATTTGGGATGGAATGGCTGTTGACATTAACGGAAAAACCGTAATGGCTTATTCTTACTATTCTAAAGAAGCAAATCCATTATATGGAGAGCATTCTACAAGAGCAGTTGCACAGACTTTAAAAACCTATTCTAAATATACTTTTGATTACCCATATCACAAAGCTATTTCTGTAGATGGACAAATGGGAATGGAATATCCACAAATTTGTTTTAATCCAGGAAGACCTAATCCTGATGGAACCTATTCTGATAAGGAAAAATATAAAATGATTAAAGTGACAATTCATGAAGTAGGACATAACTTCTTCCCTATGATTGTAAATTCGGATGAACGTCAGTGGACTTGGATGGATGAAGGTTTAAATTCTTATGTAGAAATGCTAGCAGAATTAGCATATGATAAAGATTTTCCGATCACACGTGGATATCCAAAAGACATTGTAGGTTACATGAGCGGATTGCAATCTAAAATTGCTCCAATTATGACGAAAGGTGACAACGTGTATGAATTTGGAAATAATGCGTACGGAAAGCCAGCTACTGCATTATGGATTTTACGTGAAACGATTATGGGTCACGAATTATTTGATCATGCTTTTAGAACGTATTCACAACGATGGATGTTTAAACACCCCACTCCTGCTGATTTCTTTAGAACGATGGAAGATGCTTCCGGTTTAGATTTAGACTGGTTTTGGAGAGGCTGGTTTTACACTACAGACGTTACTGATATCGGAATTAAAAACGTAAAAAAATTCTACGCAGAAAATGGTGATGAAGAGAACGTTAAATTTATAGAAGATAAAACTGAAGGACTTACTTTTAGTGAGGATAGTGCTAAAAAAGCAAATTCTAATTTCTTCTATGAAATAACATTTGACAAACCAGGAGGTTTAGTAATGCCAATCATTTTAGAGTTTACTTATAAAGACGGAACAAAATCTAGAAAAACATATCCTGCACAAATCTGGAGATACGATGATAACCAAATTACAAAGGCTATCAACTCAGATAAGGAAATAACAAACATCACTATTGATCCTGATTTAGAAACTGCAGATGTAGATACTTCTAATAATAGCTGGCCTAAAAATAAAGACTCTAAATTTAGTAAGTTTAAAGAGAAAATTAAAGGGTAAATTCCTTAACTATTTAGTTATAAATACTAAAAAACGCTCAATTGAAGATTTCAATTGAGCGTTTTTTAATGATTTTAAGACATACTTATTAACACGAAACCGATTTCGGAACTTTCTAAATTTTGTTAAAGTGAATATTTCTCTATTTTTAGGCTATATAATTATCATTAAATTAAATATTTATGAAAAAAAATTACGTTTTGACAATCTTGAGTTTATTCTTCGGATTGTGTATGAATGCCCAATTGGGAACTGACATTTATACTTTGGGAGCGGATAACGCTAACAATTATGGTGGTTCTTGGACAACTACTGGAGCTGGAACAGGTTTTAGTGATTGGAGCTTTGATACTGCAGGAAATGGTTCTGAAGGTAGATTTATTGGTTCATTTTCAGCGGCATTAGATATTTCCAGTAACTCATTTGGTTTATTTGCAAACAATAATTCAGGAGCTGTATCAGGTGCGACTAGAACTTTTCCAAAAAATTTAGAAGAAGGTGATGTTTTTAAAATTTCAGTAGGAGTTAATTTTAGAGACGGAAATAAGGGGTTTGATTTAAGAAATAGTTCTAATACAACTATAGCAAACTTTAATGTTGCAAATGATAAATACACAATGGATGGAACAGATTTGTATAGTGATGTTTATGACGCTAATACTGTAATTACTTTCACGTTTACTCAAAATGCAACTACTCTTTCATGGACTGCTGATAGAACTGGTGGTAGAACTGAAACACAAAGTGGAACTGTTAGTGGTGTTGCCTCAAATACTATTACTAACATAAGGATATATAACACTGGAAATTCTGGTGGTGATGGTGATGGAGGTTCAGGAGAAAGAAATTTATACTTTAATTCTTTTGAATTTACTAGTTTATATAACATTAACAACAATAGTTCTGTAACAGTAAGTGCTAATACTACAACTCCATATTTAACTATTGAAAGTGGAAGTTCGGTAACTATTACCACAGGGAATGGATTAACTGTTTCTGGAAATCTTTCCAATAGTGGAACACTTACAGCAAATTCTGGTTCTTCATTAACAGTTGGAGGAACTTCAAGTGGTAACATTACCTACAACAGAAACTTAGGAACCACCAATTGGTATATGGTTTCTTCCCCAGTAACAGGTCAAGGAATTGTAGATTTTTATACCAATGAATCACCTGCCTTAGGTTCTGGAACCGGCGATGCTCAAAATGTTGCCATTGCGCCTTATGATAATTCGCAAGCAACTGCGGCTGATAGATGGGCTTATTATACAGAAGGTCAAGTAGATGGTGCTGATGGTGATGATACTACAGATACTTTTACTTCTGGTACGGGATATACGGTAAAAATGCAAGCTTCTGGAGATATTGCTTTTACAGGAACGATGCCGGTGGATAATTTTACAACTTTGAGTCTTACAGACAACAGTGGTGGAAGTGGAAACGCTTTTAATTTAATGGGAAATCCATATCCTTCCTATATTGCTTCAGATGAGACAGCCAATGCTACCAATAATATCCTTGCAGTTAATACATCACTATTAACAGAGGAAACTATCTGGATTTGGGATCAATCTTTAAGTGGAGGAACTGGTGCTTATACGCAGTATAACAATACTTCTGGACTTCACATAGCACCCGGACAAGCATTCTTTGTTAGTGCTAATGGAGCTTCTTCTACCTTTGCTATTAATGAAAACATGCAAAGTCATCAAGGAACAGATACTTTTCTAAGAACAGTAAACAGACCAGAAATTAATCTTGAAATTACAAACGGAACAGATGTTCGCGATGCAGATATTTTCTATATCGATGGAACTACAACCGGTTTTGACAATGGTTATGACAGTTCTATCTTTGGTGGAGTTGTCAATGAGCTTGCTATTTACACACAAGCCGTTGCAAATGGAACAGGAAGAAATTTAGGTATTCAATCGCTACCTGATAATGATTACGAAAACATGGTGATTCCTGTTGGAATAATTGCAACTAACGGAGCAGAAATTACAATCGCTGCGAATGCTACAAATCTTCCTGCTGGTATTAACGTTTACTTAGAAGATAAAGATGATAGCTCATTTACATTATTAGACGGTTCTTCTAATTTTACAACAACGCTTACCAGTGATTTAAACGGAATTGGACGTTTCTATATACATACATCATCTAGTGCATTAAGTATTGATGATGTGAATTTAGAGAACATCAGCATCTATACTTCTAATAACAACAACTTACGAATAGTTGGAGTTCAGAGTGGAAATGCTCAAGTAAAAATCTATAACATCTTAGGCTGTCTCTTATACACATCTGACGCTGCCGACGATCTACTCTGTGTAG
>CAJXRR010000147.1 GCA_913060575.1 uncultured Flavobacterium sp. | reverse complement strand
TGAACGTAGAAAAAGCAATGCAACACAAAGTTTTTGAAAACGAAGAAATCAAAAACATGTTTACAGCATTAGGAGTTTCTATCGGAACAGAAGAAGATCCAAGAGCTTTAAACTTATCTAAAGTACGTTATCATAAAGTAGTTATTATGTGTGATGCCGATGTCGATGGATCGCATATTGCAACTTTAATCTTAACCTTCTTCTTTAGATATATGAGAGAAATGGTTGAGCAAGGATATATTTATATCGCTACACCTCCACTATATTTAGTGAAAAAAGGTCAAAAAAGAGAGTATGCTTGGGACGATAATCAGCGTGATTTAATTGCTCAAAAATTTGGCGGTGGTGTAAATATCCAAAGATACAAAGGTCTTGGAGAGATGAATGCAGAACAGTTATGGGATACAACAATGAATCCTGAGTTTAGAACTTTACGTAAAGTAGTTATAGACAATGCTGGTGAAGCAGACAGGGTATTCTCAATGTTAATGGGGGATGAAGTTCCTCCTAGAAGAGAATTTATCGAAAAGAATGCAAAATATGCCAATATTGATGTTTAAAAACTCATAAATCAATAAACAATAAACCGCTTTAATTTACTAAAGCGGTTTTTTTATTATATTAGCCTTGTCCCCTGAAATTAATTTTTTAATAAAACTATACAATTATGAGAAAACTACTACTTACTATTGTGGGACTATTCGCAATAACATTTCAAACAAATGCTCAAAATTCAGACGGTTTTGAATCGATTCTTTTAGCTGCTGGAGATGCAGAAAAATTAACTGAAGCATATATAAATCCTGCTATGACAGGTCTTATTTATGGAATGAATAATGGATGGTATCACACAGCCAAAGCTCATAAACTGTTTGGATTTGATATTTCTATTGGCTTAAATGCTTCTATCGTTCCAAGTAAAGACGAAATTTTCACCTTTGCTAGTTTAGGCTTAAGCAGTAATACTACATCATCTTCACTAATAGGTGCAACAGTTGCAGGTTCTGAAAATCTAGAAGCTCCTGTAACATTTACAGGCACCGTTGAGGGACAGAATGTATCAGCAACTTTTAATATGCCTGGAGGTGTAAAAGAAAGTTTACCTATCAACGCCATTCCAACACCTTCTGTTCAGTTTAGTATGGGATTGCCATGGAAAATGGACGTGATGGTTCGTCTAGTTCCTGAAGTTGGTTCTGATGACGTAAAAGGAAATTTAATGGGACTTGGATTGAAAAAAGAAATTACTAGTTGGTTTGGACCAATGGAAAAAACACCTTTACACGTTTCTTTACTTGCAGCTTACACATCAATGAATGTTGATTATGACATTCAGAATGAAAGTTCAATAAGTGGAGCAAATCAAAGAGCAGAGTTTAAATTAAACTCCTATACTGTTGAAGCGATTGCTTCTTTAAACTTCCCATTCATTAATATTTTTGGTGGAATTGGATATAGTGGTGGTAATTCTGAACTTAATATGTTAGGAACCTATAATCTTGAATATGATACAGGACAACCAGCACCAAATGATACAGTAACTGAAACAGTAGTCGATCCTTTAAATCTAGATTTTAATGCTAACGGATTTAAAACTACAGTTGGTGCAAGATTAAGTCTTGGATTCTTTAAAATTTTTGGTAGTTACACATTACAAGAATACAATACAGTTAATGCAGGTATTGCTTTAAGTTTTAGATAAAATAATTTCTTAAAATAATTATAAAAGACGCCTTAATGGCGTCTTTTTCATTTTAATACCTTCTTTATTGTGATTATTTTGCACTACTTTTGTAGCTCTTTATTAAACATAATTAAAACAAAAAATATGAAAATTACAGTTGTTGGAGCAGGTGCCGTAGGAGCTAGTTGCGCAGAATATATTGCGATAAAAAACTTTGCTTCTGAAGTTGTATTATTAGACATTAAAGAAGGATATGCTGAAGGAAAAGCGATGGACTTAATGCAAACAGCTTCCTTAAATGGGTTTGATACAAAAATTACTGGAAGTACAAGTGATTATTCAAAAACAGCAAACTCAGATATCTGTGTAATTACTTCAGGAATTCCAAGAAAACCTGGAATGACTCGTGAAGAATTAATTGGAATTAATGCTGGAATTGTTAAAACAGTTTCATCAAGTTTAATTGAGCATTCTCCAAACACTATTATCATTGTGGTATCTAATCCAATGGATACAATGACTTATTTAGTTCATAAAACAACTGGATTACCTAAAAACAGAATTATTGGAATGGGTGGTGCTTTAGATTCTGCTCGTTTTAAATATCGTTTAGCCGAAGCTTTAGGAGCTCCTATTTCTGATGTTGACGGAATGGTAATTGGAGGTCATTCTGATAAAGGAATGGTTCCATTAACAAGGTTAGCAACAAGAAATTCTGTTCCTGTTTCAGAATTTATTTCAGAGGAAAGATTAGAACAAGTATTACAAGACACCAAAGTTGGCGGAGCTACCTTAACTGGATTGTTAGGAACTTCTGCTTGGTATGCACCTGGTGCAGCAGTAAGCGGATTAGTTCAAGCGATTGCTTGTGATCAACAAAAAATATACCCTTGCTCTACTTTATTAGAAGGAGAATATGGATTAAATGATTTATGTATTGGAGTTCCTGTGGTATTAGGAAAAAATGGAATTGAGAAAATTGTAGAAATCAATTTATCAGATGCAGAAAAAGCACATTTACAAGAATCTGCTGAAGGCGTTTCTAAAACAAATGGGTTATTAGAGTTATAAAACTTTAATATTCAAAAGACAAAAAAACCAGCCTATTGGCTGGTTTTTTGTTTATTAATTTGACTGAATTAAGACAATCCAGAAATCACTCCATTTTTATCAATGCTCATTCCTTCGGAAGCTGGAGATTCTGGTAACCCTGGCATACGCATCATTTTTCCTAATATTGGAATAAGAAATTGAGCACCAGCAGCTATCTCAATCTCTCTGACGGTAACTGTAAATCCTTCTGGCCTTCCTATTAATTGCTCATTATCAGAAAATGATTTTTGAGTTTTAGCCATACAGATTGCAAAATCGTTAAACCCTAACCTATTAATTCTTCTTAAATTTAATTGTGCTTGCTTACTATACTCTACATTTTCTGCTCCATAAACCTCTTTGGCAATAGTTTCAATTTTTTCAGTTACAGGACTTTTCCAATCATATAAAGGCTTGTATTGGGTCGCTTTATTTTCAACGATATCTACCACAGCTTTAGCTAATTCTTTGGTTCCCTCTCCTCCTTTTGCCCAACCTTCGGACAAAACAGCGTGAACCCCTAAAGAGTTACATTTCTCAATTACAAAATCAACTTCTTCATCAGAATCTGAAACAAAAGAATTGATTGCTACCACAGGTTCAATATTAAACTTCCTAATATTCTCAATATGTTTTTCTAAATTTTTAAACCCGTCTGAAACAGCGTCTAAATTTGGCGTATTATAGGCTTCTTTCTGAACAGCTCCATGATGACGTAATGCTCTAATCGTTGCAACCAAAACTACACATTTTGGATTTAAATTAGCAAAAGCAGATTTAATATTTAAAAACTTTTCTGCACCTAAATCGGCGCCAAAACCTGCCTCTGTAACTACATAATTAGATAAAGTTAATCCCATTTTTGTAGCTAAAATTGTATTAGTTCCCTGAGCTATGTTTGCAAATGGACCTCCATGAATAATTGCAGGATTTTCTTCTAAAGTTTGTACTAAATTAGGTTTTACAGCATCTTTTAATAAGATTGCCATGGCATTTTCAGCTTTTAAATCCCGAGCAAAAACAGGTTCATTTTGATAAGTGAATGCGATGAATATATCACCTAAACGTTTTTTTAAATTATCAAAATCTGTTGCCATACAGAGAATGGCCATCACTTCCGATGCAGGAGTAATATTAAATCCATCTTGTCTTGGCACACCGTTAGCAGTTCCTCCAAGACCAATAGTGATATCTCTTAAAGCTCTATCATTCATATCAATCACGCGTTTCCAAAGTATGGTACGAGGATCAATATTTAAATTATTTGTTTTGTTTTGAATGTTATTATCAATTAAAGCTGATAATAAATTATTAGCTTTTTCAACAGCATTAAAATCACCTGTAAAATGAAGGTTGATATCTTCCATTGGGACTACCTGAGAATATCCTCCTCCAGCTGCTCCTCCTTTAATCCCAAAAACGGGCCCTAATGACGGCTCTCTTAAAACAACAGTTGCTTGTTTTCCTATTTTATTGAGACCTTCTGTAAGTCCAATTGAAACCGTTGTTTTCCCTTCTCCTGCAGGAGTAGGCGTTAAGGCAGTTACTAGAACCAAATTATTCTTAGCAACTTTATCATCATCAATAAGATGTAATGGAAGTTTGGCTTTGTACTTTCCATACATTTCGATATCATCTTCGTCTACTCCTAATTTTTTAGCAATTTTTATAATGTGTTCTAGCTTCTTGGCTTGAGCAATTTCTATGTCAGATAAATGCGCCATAGGTTCAATTTTAGTTTTTGATTGTTTGTTGTTTATTTGTCTTAAAAAGCGAGTAAATATACATAATTTCATTAGGCTAATCTTATTGTAAATA
>CAJXRR010000146.1 GCA_913060575.1 uncultured Flavobacterium sp. | reverse complement strand
TACACAGAGTAGATCGTCGGCAGCGTCAGATGTGTATAAGAGACAGATTCTAAATCTGAGGGCGTTATTTCCTTGAATGAGTTTAGATATAATTCTAGTTTATCAGTTGGTGATACAGTAGAAGTTTTAGTAGACAAAAGAGAAGATAGTTCTGGTCAATTAGTGCTATCTCACAAGAAAGCTAGAGTAATAAAAGCATGGGAACGCGTTAACAATGCTCATGAAACAGGTGAAGTTGTTAATGGATTCGTTAAGTGTAGAACTAGAGGTGGAATGATTGTAGATGTTTTTGGAATAGAAGCATTCTTGCCTGGTTCTCAGATCGATGTGAAGCCTATCCGTGACTACGATCAATACGTTGAAAAAACAATGGAATTTAAAGTGGTTAAAATTAATCATGAATTTAAAAACGTTGTTGTTTCACATAAAGCGCTTATTGAAGCAGATATTGAAATACAAAAGAAAGAAATTATTGGTCAACTAGAAAAAGGACAAGTATTAGAGGGTATTGTTAAAAATATTACTTCTTATGGTGTCTTTGTTGATTTAGGTGGTGTAGATGGATTAGTTCATATTACAGATTTATCTTGGTCAAGAATCAATCATCCAAATGAAGTTGTAGAATTAGATCAGAAATTAAACGTTGTAATCTTAGACTTTGATGATTCTAAATCTAGAATTCAATTAGGATTAAAACAATTATCTTCTCATCCTTGGGATGCTTTAAATGCTGATCTTAAAATTGGTGATAAAGTAACTGGTGAAGTTGTTGTAATTGCAGATTATGGTGCATTTGTAGAAGTATCTGAAGGAGTTGAAGGACTTATTCACGTTTCTGAAATGTCTTGGTCTACTCATTTACGTTCTGCTCAAGATTTCGTAAAAGTTGGTGACAAAGTTGAAGCTCAAATCTTAACATTAGATAGAGACGAACGTAAAATGTCATTAGGGATGAAACAATTACATCCAGATCCATGGACAGATATTACTACTAAATATCCTTTAAACTCTACTCATACTGGTACAGTAAGAAACTACACTAATTTTGGTGTATTTGTAGAATTAGAAGAAGGTATTGATGGATTAGTATATATCTCTGATTTATCTTGGACTAAGAAAGTGAAGCACCCATCAGATTTTGTAACTGTTGGTGATAAACTTGAAGTACAAGTATTAGAATTAGATGTAGAAGGTCGTAAGTTAAACTTAGGTCATAAACAAACTCAAGATAACCCTTGGGATGCTCATGAAGCTACATACGCTATCGATTCTGTTCATACAGGTACTGTTAAAGAGAAAAATGATAAAGGAGCTGTTGTAACTTTTGAAGATGGAGTTGAAGGTTTTGCACCTGGACGTCATTTAGATAAAGAAGATGGAACCAAAGTTGGTAAAGGAGATACTTTAGAATTTAAAGTATTAGAATTTAGCAAAGAGTATAGAAGAGTAGTTGTATCTCATACAGCTATCTTTAAAGAGCAAGAAAAAAGAAACATTAAAGTGGCTGCTAAAAAATCTGCTGATGCAGAAAAAACAACCCTTGGTGATATTTCTGGTCTTGCTGACTTAAAAAAGAAAATGGAAGCAGGTAAAAAATAATTTACCCTTTCTTATTCATATAAAAGCCGTTGCAAATGCAACGGCTTTTTTTGTGCTATTTATTTAGAACTAACTAAGAATAATTTATCTTTGTTCAGCATAAAAATTTAGCATGACATTAATCAAATCAATTTCTGGAATCAGAGGAACCATCGGAGGAAAAACTTCTGATAATCTTACACCTATAGACACTGTAAAATTTGCATCTGCATACGGAACTTTTATTAAAAATAGAAATCCAAATAAAGAAAAAATCACAGTTGTTATTGGTAGAGATGCCCGTATTTCAGGTAAAATGATTAGCAGTTTAGTTGCAAATACTTTAGTTGGTTTAGGAATTAATGTGATTGATTTAGGGTTGTCTACAACACCTACAGTTGAAGTTGCTGTTCCGATGGAAAATGCTGATGGAGGAATCATTCTAACGGCGAGCCATAATCCAAAACAATGGAACGCTCTAAAGTTATTGAACGAAAAAGGAGAGTTCTTAAATGGTGAAGATGGAGAAGTTATTTTAAAAACTGCAGAAAGTGATGATTTTGATTTTGCTGATGTTGATGATTTAGGAACCTATTCAAAAGATAAAACTTACTTAGAAAAACATATTCAAGAAGTATTGAATTTAGAATTGGTAGATGTTGAAGCGATTAGAAATGCGAATTTCAAAGTAGTAGTAGACGGTGTCAATTCTACAGGAGGAATTTTCATTCCTGCTTTACTAAAAGAGCTGAATGTAGCATGTATAGAATTGTACTGCGAACCTAACGGAAATTTTCCCCATAACCCAGAACCTTTAAAAGAACACTTAACAGATATTTCTGAATTGGTAGTGAAAGAACAAGCAGATTTTGGAATCGTAGTAGATCCTGATGTAGATCGATTGGCTTTGATATGTGAAGATGGTTCTATGTTCGGAGAAGAATATACCTTAGTAGCTTGTGCAGATTATGTTTTAGGAAGATTAGGAGGTGGAAATACAGTTTCTAATTTATCTTCCTCTAGAGCTTTACGTGATGTCACTCAAAAACATGGTGGAACTTATACAGCAAGTGCTGTGGGAGAAGTCAACGTTGTTATTAAAATGAAAGAAACCAATACGGTAATTGGAGGAGAAGGAAACGGTGGAATTATTTACCCAGCGTCACATTATGGAAGAGATAGTTTGGTAGGAGTGGCTTTATTTTTATCTCATTTAGCAAGAATTAAAATGTCTTGTAAAGCCTTAAGAGAAAGTTACCCAAGTTATTTTATGAGTAAAAATAAAATTCAATTAACTCCACAGATAAACGTAGACCAGATATTAGAAACCATGGCTACTAAATATGCAAATGAAGATGTAAATACTATCGATGGTGTAAAAATTGATTTTGAAAATGAATGGATTCATCTTCGTAAATCCAATACAGAACCCATCATTAGAATTTATACAGAGAGTAATTCACAAGTAAATGCAGATGCATTAGCAGAACGTTTCATCTCTGAAATCAAAGAAATTATAGCTTAATCATGAGTTCTTTAGAAAAATACTTTCAGCCATTTAGAGATCAAATCATCGGTATTGATCAAACTTTTGTATCCCCTTTTGGAGAACAACAATTGATGTATACAGATTGGACTGCTAGTGGAAGATTATATCGACCTATCGAAGAAAAATTAATGAATGAGTTCGGTCCGTTTGTAGCCAATACACATACCGAAACTTCTACTTCTGGAGCAGCGATGACATTGGCGTATCATGAAGCTAGAAACATCATCAAGCGTCATGTTAATGCTGATAAAAATGATGTGCTAATCACAGAAGGCTCTGGAATGACAGGAGTTGTCAATAAATTTCAACGAATTTTAGGATTAAAAGTATCTGAGAATTTAAAAGAACACACTACAATTCCGGAAGATTTGAAACCTATTGTTTTTGTGTCTCATATGGAACATCATTCTAATCAAACTTCTTGGTTAGAAACCATTGCTAAGGTAGAAGTAATTCCACCAGATGATGAAGGTTTATTCTGTTTGAAAAACCTTGAAGCACTTCTTGAGAAGTATAAAGATTGTACATTAAAAATTGCTTCAATTGTTGGAGGTTCTAATGTTACAGGTATTCAAACACCACATCATGCTGTAGCCGAATTAATGCATAAACATGGAGGCGTTTGTTTTGTAGATTTTGCATGTTCTGCACCTTATGTAGATATTGATATGCATCCTGAAAATGAAGATCAGGCTTTAGATGCCATTTTCTTTTCACCTCATAAATTTTTAGGTGGACCAGGAACTTCAGGTGTATTAGTTTTTAATAAGAAATTGTATCATAATATGATTCCGGATTGTCCTGGAGGAGGAACTGTAAGTTGGACTAATCCTTGGGGAGAACATAAATATATTGACAATATTGAAGATCGCGAAGATGGTGGAACACCAGGTTTTCTTCAAACGATTAAAACAGCACTAGCCGTAAAGTTGAAAGAAGATATGGGAGTTGACAATATTCTTAAGCGCGAACATGAGCTTACAGATATTATTTTCAGAGAACTTTCTGATATAGAAAATATCAATATTTTAGCTGGTCAACATCGTGATAGACTGGGAGTGATTTCATTTTATATTAATGATTTACACTTTAATTTAGGCGTGAAATTATTGAATGATCGCTACGGAATTCAAACACGTGGTGGTTGTAGTTGCGCAGGAACCTATGGACACTTTTTATTACATGTAGATCAAAAAACAAGTCAAGAACTTACCAATGAAATCTCTATTGGAGATTTAGTGAGGAAACCAGGCTGGATTCGCATGTCTATTCATCCAACAACGACAACTGAAGAAATGAATTTTGTTTGTGAAGGGATTAAGTCGCTAGCTAAGAATCATAAAGAGTGGGCTAAAGATTATGAATATATCGGAGCCAATAATGAATTTGTACATCATGCAGTTAAAAATGATGTATCTCAGGATGCTGTTGTGAAATCTTGGTTTAGCCTATAAGATTTATTGAAATTCTGGCGGAACGTCATTTCTGTATTTCCAACGTTTATGAGTCCAAAGATAATATTCTGGAGTTTCTTTTATTAAGTCTTCTAAATATTCAAAAAACATATCTGTTATTTGATAATCCTCATATTCATTTGGGTTTAAGGTCACAGTTTTAAAAGTGGTTTCGTAATATCCTCTTTTTATTTTTTTGGTTTTAAAAAACACAACAGCCATATCCAATTCTTTGGAAAGTTTTTCTGCACCCGTATAAACAGGAACTTTAATACCCATAAACTCTTTCCAATGGCTGTCTCTTATACACATCTCCGAGC
>CAJXRR010000145.1 GCA_913060575.1 uncultured Flavobacterium sp. | reverse complement strand
TACACAGAGTAGATCGTCGGCAGCGTCAGATGTGTATAAGAGACAGTAACAGTACAGTCTTTATTTTCTCAACAAAATCATTATATTATTTTAAGGCAAGATAATGCAAATCAGATTTATAATTCTGGAAAAACATTTCCTAAAAAATGGATCGAAGATAATTGGAAAGTAAACTATTATATAAAGTTTACAAACTTTAAAGGTGGGGAGTGGTTTATTGTAATGGAAAAAAGTAATGTAACCATAAAACAATCTTACAGGTTTAGACCATCAAGTCAACAGATTAATGAAAAATTGAAAGATGGTTACAAAATCCAAGATATATGTCTATTTGTAGAGAATAATAGTATCCGTGATTTTTTTGTTTTTACAAAAATATCTACAAATAAAGTTTCAAACTCATTTTTTACCGGAAAACCAAATAATTCTTTGAATCTTATTAATCAAACAAGAAAATCTATAAATAAAAATTGGTTATATCAATCTGCTAAAAGTTTAAAGCACGGAAATAAAATCAGAAACGCTGGTTTTTCTACAAAAGCAAAAGGAAATAACAATCAGGTTTATGCACATAGAGTTGATTTTCCTAATGATTATATTAGGAACAAAAAAAGTCAAGGATATTATTTAGAAAGTATTACATATGATAACTATAAGAGTGCTTGGTTTGTAATCATGACTAAGAAAGGGAATAATGGAACTTCTTGGGGAAATATTACTACCAATTGGGTTTGGTTCAATTATAAAAGTCAAACAGCTAAATTCAAAGAATATATTACAACAAAAGGATACAAGATTATTGGTGTTTATTAAAACTTATAAAAAATGAAAATAAAATTATTATTCCTATGTTCTTTTTTATTCTTGAGCTGCAACTCTACTAATGAAAATAAAAATTTAGCTGATGAATTCATTACGTCTGTTAATAAGAATGAAATTCTTAAAAGTTTAATTGATGACAATTGTAAAATTATTATTAATAATGAATTGTCATATCAAAAAGGAATTATACCGTTATTGAATGGAATTAAAGTAATTGTAAAAAATGAAAAAAGTAATATTAATTTATACAATACAATTCTAAAAAACAATCAAATTGTTACAGAATGGAAAACGACAGAAGAGGATACAATTAGAGATAAAGGTGTCATGATTTTTAAAACATTTAATGGTAAAATTAATGAGGTAAAGTTTTTTTATAATAATACAAATCAACTTTTAAGCCTTAACTCAGAAGAATTAGCAGATTGTTCAAACGCCCCTAATGCTAAGTATTGGTTTTATGTAAGAACAAGTACTGGTGGTTATTATAATCCTAAAGGATTTTACTATTCACAAATATTGAAATGTTGTCAACCAGTTTCTACTCCAGGAATCTTTGGAAAGAAAAATGCAGTTGGTCCTTTCAATACTTATGCTGAAGCCTCTACTGCAAGAAAAGATGAAATATTAATTGCTCAAACAACTGAATTAACACTTAGACCAAGACAAGCCATTTGTGAAACTAAGTGGGAATAACTTTAAAACGCATCCACATCAGTGATAAAACGAATCGGTCTAAAATCGGCCACCGCTTGAAATGTGTTTTTGATTTTTTCTAACTCTTGTTTTGTTTTTCCTAAAGATTGTTTTGGTGGAATCTTTAGCATCACATTTTTAATATATTGATTTCGAATTCTAGCGACAGCTGGTGCAGACGGGCCTAAAACGTGCTCTCCAAAAACATTCTGCATCGCTTTTGCTAGCCAAATAATTCCTGCATCTACTTTCTGGTAATCTTTATGTTTTAAGGTGATTTTTACCAAACGATAATATGGAGGATAATGATATTGCCAACGATCTTGTAATTGTTCTTTATACATAGCTGCATAATCCGTAGTAGACACTTGTTGCAAAATTTGATGATAGGGATTGTAGGTTTGTATCATCACTTTTCCTTGTTTTTTAGAACGTCCTGCCCTACCCGATACTTGAACCATCAATTGATAAGCACGTTCATGGGCTCTAAAATCTGGAAAATTCAACATCATATCTGCATTCAAAACTCCAACCAAAGAAACATTGTCAAAATCCAATCCTTTAGATAACATTTGTGTTCCTACTAAAACATCAATTTCTCTTGCTTCAAAAGCGCCAATAATTTTTTGATAGCCGTATTTACCACGAGTGGTGTCTAAATCCATTCTACCAATAGCATATTTTGGAAACAATTCTTTTAATTCTAATTCAATTTGCTCGGTTCCAAAACCTTTGGTATCTAGGGTATTACTTCCACAAGCACCACAACTATTTGGCATGGCACGTTGGTAATTACAATAATGACATTTTAATTCGTGTTTAAACTTATGAAACGTTAAACTAACATCACAATTAGGGCATTGAGGTGAAACTCCACAAGTTTTGCATTCTACAATGGGAGAAAATCCACGGCGGTTTTGAAATAAAATGACTTGTTCTTTTAAATCTAAAGCTTCCTGAATTTCTTTGAGTAAAGTATCAGAAAAATGGCCAGTCATTTCTCGTTTTCTTTGTTTCTCTTTGATATCAACTAAATGAATTTGTGGTAATTGAACATTACCAAAACGACGATTTAGTTCAACAAATCCATATTTATTTTCCTTTGAATTATAATACGTTTCTAAGGAAGGTGTTGCAGAACCTAATAATATTTTACCTTGATGCATATGTGATAATACAATGGCAGCATCACGAGCATTGTATCTTGGTGAGGGTTCAAATTGTTTATAAGAAGTTTCATGCTCTTCATCAACCACAATCAATCCTAAATTTTTAAATGGTAAAAAGATGGAAGAGCGGGCTCCTAAGATGATTTGTGCTTTTGGTTTGTTTTCTAAGACATTGTTCCAAACTTCCACACGTTCATTCATAGAGTATCTTGAATGAAATACAGAAATTTGATTTCCGAAATAGTGCTGCAATCGACCAATAATCTGAGTAGTCAACGCAATTTCTGGCAATAAAAACAGCGCTTGCTTACCTTTATCTAGTACATCCTGAATGAGTTTCGTATAAACTTCCGTTTTCCCAGAACTTGTAATTCCATGTAATAAAGTAACTTCTTTGGTTTCAAAAGAAGTTTTAATTTCTTGTAAAGCTTGTTCTTGAAATTCATTCAATGCTTTTAAATCATTGGTTTCTCCTTTGTAAGAAATTCGATCTGTCTTCACATGATAAAACTCAAACACATTTTTGTCAACCAATGCTTTAATCACTGCTGAAGAAACTCCTGACTTCGTTTCTAAATCTTTTGCTTTTATAGGTTTTTTAGAGGTAATCAGTTGAAAATATGACATTACAACATCACGTTGTTTCTTCGCTCTCGATAATTCTTCTAACAAACTACCCAAAGAATCTTCTGCAGCATACTCTGCATGCAAACGAACATATTTTACCAATTTTGGTTTGTACTGTTCGTAAATTTCTTCTTTGATATAAATCGCTGATTTTTTAATCAGTTCGTTAATAATAGGTAGCACCTTCTTTTTTCCAAGAATATCTGCAATCTGATGAACTGTTAATTGCGATTGATGCTGTAAGGCTTCATAAATAAGAAACTCATCATCCGTTAAAATATCTTCATTTTCAAAAGACTCATTTTTATAAACGATCGTTTCACTTTCTAACAAAAATGCAGATGGCAAGGCAGCTCTGTACACATCACCCAAACCACACATATAATAGTTAGAAATCCATTCCCAATGTTTTAATTGCGTTTGATTTACAATTGGTTTCTCATCCAAAATTTGTAGAATCTCTTTGGCTTCATAGAGTTCTGGAGCCGTTTGATGGATCTCAAACACTAAGCCAGTATACATCTTTGTCTTTCCAAAAGGCACCGCAACACGCATTCCTTTTTGCAAGAAATTGTATTCAAGTTCTGTTACAGAATACGTAAATGTTTTCTGAATTGGAATGGGTAATATGACGTTTATGAAGTAAATGGGATCAAATTTAGTAATATCAAAACTACTGAATTTTCACTACATTGTATTCAGAAAAATCAATCGATTTATGACTGCAAGCCAATGGAAATCTAAGGGAGAATATATCACTGTAAACAATCAAAAGTTGTTCGTCATTGATACAGGTCTTAATACTACAAAAGACGACGAGAAACCCGAAAAAATAATGGTGATTCTTCACGGATATCCAACTTCTTCCTATGATTATTACAAAGTGTTGCCTGAATTGGCTCTACATTACAGAGTTATTGTTCATGATCATTTAGGATTTGGTTTTTCTGACAAACCTTTAGATTCTTCTTATTCGTTACTAGAACAAGCAGATCTTGCTTTGCAATTATGGAAGCAACTGGGTTTGAAAAAAGTAACCTTGCTTGCACATGATTATGGAACATCTGTTGCTACAGAAATTTTAGCGCGTGATAATGCGAATGAATTAGATGTAGAAATTGAAAAACTCATTTTATGCAATGGTAGCATGCATATTGAACTATCTCAATTGCGAACTATACAGAAACTATTAAAAAACAAATGGGTGGGTAACTATGTTGCGATGCTCATGACCTACCCTATTTTCAAGAAAAACCTCCGCAATGTTTACCATGATGCTTCTAAAGTAACTGATAAAGAATTAAAAGATATGTGGAATCAAATTGAATACAATCAAGGAAGGAAAGTCATTCATAAACTGAGTCAGTATATCAATGAACGTTATACATATTGGGACCGTTGGATTGGTGCGTTAAAAGAAACTAAGATTGACACCAAGATTATTTGGGCAAAAAATGATCCTGTTGCTGTAGCTGCTATTGCTGATCTGATAGCAACTGAAATTCCGAATAATCAATTGTATTGGGTAGAAAACACAGGGCATTTCCCAATGTTGGAGAATCCTGATGAATGGATTAAGTCTGTCTCTTATACACATCTGACGCTGCCGACGATCTACTCTGTGTAGA
>CAJXRR010000144.1 GCA_913060575.1 uncultured Flavobacterium sp. | reverse complement strand
CGAAGATGCAAAACAAAGGACTTATAAGATTATTTGCAATCCTTTTCGGATTGGTGAGTTTATACCAATTATCATTCTCATTCTTTACAACTAAGGTTGAGAATGAAGCTAAGGAATATGCTATATCTAAAGGGGATAAAGATAACGGGAGAGAATTAGTAAAATTAGAGAAGAAATACTTAGACAGTGTTAAAAACTTAGAGGTTATCAATCTAGGAGTTTCTCAATTTACTTACAATGACATCAAGGACAAAGAAATGAACTTGGGTCTAGATTTAAAAGGGGGTATTAATGCTATTTTACAGGTTTCTGTTAAGGAAGTTTTAATTTCACTTTCTAATGATTCTAAAAGCATTGTTTTTAGACAGGCTTTAAAGGCTGCTGACGAAGCTCAGAAAAATAATAATGACACGTATTTAGATTTATTTTTTAGAGAATTTGAAGCTGCTGCAGGAACAAGTGGAATTAAATTAAGTGATCCTAGTATTTTTGGTACGCAAGCACTTCGTGAAAAAATAAACTTCAACAAAACTAATGATGAAGTTAAAGAAGAATTACAAAAAGAAATCAATAGTTCTATTAATACTGCTTTCGAAGTATTAAGAAGTAGAATTGATAAATTTGGAGTAACGCAGCCAAACATCCAACGTATTGGAAACTCTGGAAGAATTCAAATTGAATTACCAGGAGCTAAAGACATCGAAAGAGTTACAAAATTAGTAACAAGTAAAGCTGAATTACAGTTTTGGGAAGTATTCTCTAATGCAGAAGTTCAAAATTATTTGTTTTCTGTAAATTCTGTAGTTGCTGAAATGTTGAAAGATGATTCTCTTGAAAAAAAGAAGGATTCTGTAAAAACAAACGATATACAGAGTATTTTAAATGAGGCTACAGATTCTACTGAAGTTACTCAAAAATCTTTATTTACATATTTAAGCATTAACGCTGCACAATCTGAACAACAACTAAGTTCTACAATTGGTTTTGCAAAGGTTAGTGATACTTCAATGGTTAACAAACTGTTGTTAGATAGAAAGTTAGTAAATGCTCGTCCAAACGAATTAAAAAACGTAAAGTTTTTATGGGATTACAAATCTAATCCAGCGGTTGATGGTTCAGATATTATTGCATTGTACGCAGTTAAATCGAACAGAAAAGACATTGCTCCTATTCAAGGAGATGTAATTACCGATGCTGCTCAAGTTTTTGATCAATTAAACAATCCAGAAGTAAGCATGGCAATGAACGGAAGAGGTTCTAAGTTATGGGAAAAATTAACTGGAGATAATATTGGTGGTTTTGTTGCTGTTGTTCTAGATGATTATGTATATACAGCTCCTTCTGTAAATCAAGCAATTGTTGGAGGAAGAACTTCTATCTCTGGTGGAAGCATGACAGTTGAAGAAGCTCAAGATATCTCAACAGTATTAAAAGCAGGTAAATTACCTGCAGCTGCTAGAATTATTCAAGCAGAAGTTGTTGGACCATCTTTAGGTAAAGAATCTATTGCACAATCTACTCAATCATTCATATTAGCGATCTTATTAGTATTAGCTTGGATGATTATCTATTATGGTAGAGCAGGTGTCTATGCAAACATCGCTTTGTTAGTTAATATCTTATTCATTTTTGGGATTTTAGCATCATTTAATGCTGTATTAACCTTGCCTGGTATCGCTGGTATTATCTTAACCATAGGTATGTCGGTAGATGCGAACGTAATTATATTTGAAAGAATTAAAGAAGGGATTTCCAAAAAGAAAGGTTTAAAACAATCTGTTGAAGAAGGATTTAGTATCAAAGGAGCTTTATCTGCAATTATAGATGCAAATATCACCAGTTTATTAACGGGTGTAATTTTATATGTTTTTGGAACAGGACCTATTAAAGGTTTTGCATTAACATTAATCATTGGTATTCTTACTTCATTATTTACAGCTGTATTTATTACACGTTTATTAATCGATGGAGCAACTGATAAGGGTAAAAACTTAACCTTCAATACTTCGTTATCTAAAGGATGGTTTCAAAATATTAATATCGAATTTTTACGTAAGCGTAAGATTGCTTACATCATTTCAGGAGCGATTATCTTAGGTGGAATTGCTTCTATTGCATCTATCGGGTTAAAGCAAGGTGTAGATTTTAAAGGAGGTCGTTCTTATGTTGTTCGTTTTGATCAAACTATGAATGCAACTGAGGTGGCTAATACTCTTAAAGATGCTTTTGGAACTGCTCCTGAAGTTAAAACTTATGGGTCAGATTCTCAATTAAAAATAACAACCGTTTATAAGATTGAAGAAGAAGGAAATGAAATTGATGAAGAAGTACAAAGAGCATTATTTACAGGGTTAAACCAATACTTGACTGAAGGAACATCATACGATGATTTTAAGCCAGGTTTTGAAAAGAATGGAAATGCTATCATGAGTTACATTAAAGTAGAGCCTACTATTGCCGATGACATTAAAACATCTGCAATCTATGCAGTATTTGGTTCTTTACTAATTGTATTCTTATACATCTTATTACGTTTTAGAAAAATTTCATTTAGTTTAGGTGCGGTAATTGCAGTATTCCATGATGTACTTATTGTATTAGGGATCTTTTCTATTCTATATAAATTTATGCCATTTGATATGGAAATCGGGCAATCATTCATAGCAGCCATTTTAACTGTGGTTGGTTACTCATTAAATGATACCGTAGTTATCTTTGATAGAATTAGAGAGTTTGCAGGAATTCATACCAAATGGGCTTATAGCGAAGTTGTAGACAAAGCATTAAGTAGTACTTTAGGAAGAACTATCAATACATCATTAACAACATTATTAGTAATGCTAGCAATCTTCACATTTGGTGGAGACTCTATTAGAGGATTTATGTTTGCATTAATTATTGGTGTAGTAGTTGGAACCTATTCGTCACTTTTTGTTGCGACACCAATTATGTATGATACTTCTAAAAAACAAGAAGCTAAGAAAAAATAATTTTTAAAATTATATGAAAAACCGTTTTGCCAGTGTTGAATTTATTTCAACATCTTATTAGCAAAACGGTTTTTTTTATTTATAATCAGCATAGTATCTTTGCAACATGAGTACAATAAAATTACATGATCTAAACTTTAGTCCTTTTATTTCAGAAGATGAACTTTCTAAAATAGTAAGTTCTTTAGTTAAAGAAGTAAGTGCAGATTTAGAACCAAATGAAGTTCCTTTGTTTATCGGGATTTTAAATGGATCTTTTCTATTTGCAGCAGATTTTATTAGAAAATACCCAAACAATTGTGAAGTTTCATTTGTGAAACTTAGCTCATATCAAGGAACAGAATCTTCAGAAGTCGTCAATGAATTAATTGGGATTAATGAAGATTTAACAGGAAGAACAGTGATTATTTTAGAGGATATTATTGACACAGGATCTACTCTGCATAAAATCTATGATACCTTCAAAAACAAAAATGTAAAGCAATTAAAAATTGCTACCTTGTTTTTTAAACCAGATGTGTACAGAAAAGAATTACCAATAGATTATATCGGAAAAAGCATAGAAGATAAATTTATTGTAGGATATGGATTAGATTACAATGGTTTAGGAAGAAATCTACCAGCTATTTATCAATTAACAAAATAACCTAAATGAAAAACATCGTATTATTTGGACCCCCAGGTGCAGGAAAAGGAACACAAGCAGACATCCTAAAAGGAAGATATAATTTAGTGCATATTTCTACTGGAGACGTTTTTAGATATAATATTAAAAATGAAACAGAATTAGGTTTGCTAGCAAAAACCTACATGGATAAAGGTGATTTAGTACCCGATGAAGTAACTATTAATATGTTAGAAGCTGAAGTTGATAAAAACTCTGATGCTAATGGGTTTATTTTTGATGGATTTCCTAGAACACAATCACAAGCAGAAGCTTTAGATGGATTCTTAGCTACAAAAGGAGAAAAAATAAACGGAATGGTAGCACTAGAAGTGCCAGAAGATTTATTGGTTGGAAGATTATTAGAAAGAGGAAAAACAAGCGGAAGATCTGATGATACTGATGAAAGTAAAATCAGAAATCGATTTAACGAATACAATACAAAAACTGCAATATTAAAAGACTATTACGCATCAAAAGGAAATTACTTTGGCGTAAACGGTGTAGGATCTATCGAAGAAATTACAGAACGTTTAGCTGAAGTTTTTGACAAACTATAAATATCTCAGTTTATATGTTAAATCGTTAATTTGTTTTATTATAATATACGTTTAGGCTATTAAACAATCTTTAAAAAAAAGAAATAATGACAGAAGGTAACTTCGTTGATTACATAAAAGTATATGCTTCCTCTGGAAAAGGTGGTAGAGGTTCTGCTCACCTACACAGAGAAAAGTACATTACCAAAGGAGGTCCTGATGGTGGTGATGGAGGCCGTGGTGGTCACATTATACTTCGTGGAAACAAAGAAATGTGGACATTATTTCACCTAAAGTTTAAAAAACATTTTAGAGCAGAACAAGGTGGTGACGGAAGTAAAAGTAGAAGTACCGGAAAAGACGGAACAGATATTTTTATAGATGTTCCATTAGGGACTATCGTTAGAGATAGCGAAACCATGGAAATTCTCTGTGAAATCGTAGAAGATAAAGAAGAGAAAATTTTATTAGAAGGTGGTATGGGTGGTCGTGGAAACTGGCATTTCAAATCATCTACCAATCAAACTCCACGTTATGCACAACCCGGTGTAGACGGATTAGAAGCTTGGTATCAAATAGAATTAAAATTATTAGCAGATGTTGGCTTGGTTGGATTTCCAAATGCTGGAAAATCTACACTACTTTCTGTAATTACTGCAGCAAAACCAAAAATTGCCGATTACGCTTTTACTACACTCAAACCTAATTTAGGAATTGTAGACTACAGAGAATATAAGAGTTTTGTAATGGCTGATATTCCTGGTATTATAGAAGGAGCAGCAGAAGGAAAAGGCTTAGGACATCGTTTTTTACGCCATATAGAACGTAACTCTACCCTACTCTTTTTAATTCCAGCGGATAGTGACGACA
>CAJXRR010000143.1 GCA_913060575.1 uncultured Flavobacterium sp. | reverse complement strand
CGAGATCTAGTACGGTCTCGTGGGCTCGGAGATGTGTATAAGAGACAGAAAAAAAACTGAACATACGCATCAGTCTTGTCTTGTAAATTAAAGGATCTAATAAGCTGTTCTATTTTTTCATAAAACGGAGATTGATGATATTCAATCAAATCAAAATGACAATCATACTTTATGAACGCTTCCAAAAGCTCTTGAATAGTAAGTTGAATCATTTCTACAAAAAAGGTATGTCTATCAACTTTAATTTGAAGATGTTGATGCAAAAAGTTTAACATCTCTAGCAAACTTTCTTTATCGTTAGATTGCAACGAATATTTTAAAAAATTAATGATAAAATTGACCTTTTTACTATTACTAAGCAGCAAGGTTTCAGAAGAAACAATTTCAATATTTTTTTCAGACAAATAATTTGCAATAAGTACTCCTTCTTTTCGCTTTCTTACCAAAACACAAACATCTCCTAGAGGTGTTCTTGAGTCTAATTGTTGAATTGTTTCATATACTTTTTGAGCATATTTAATTTCATCTTCTTCTTTATCTTCCAATTTTTCTAGAAACGAAAGAGAAACATAACCGTCTTTATTTTCATTTTCTTCTTGATGAGATTTCTCCAAAAATAAATCAGCATAGGATGGTTTTTGAATAAACTGAGAAACATGTTTAAAAAATAAATTATTGAACTTGATAATCTCACTAAAACTTCTGAAATTAACCCCCAATTCTTTCACTTTCTTTTCTATTAGAAAAGGGTTTTCAGAGATTTCATTCTCAGAACCTAGTTTTATAAATTGAGACGCTTTTCCTCCACGCCATCTGTAAATTGCTTGCTTCCCATCTCCCACCAATAGTAAACTTGTATATTCTTGTGACAAAGAGTTATCTATTAATGGAATCAGGTTTTTCCATTGTAAAACCGAGGTGTCTTGCATTTCGTCTATGAAATAATGCAGAAACTTCTGACCAATTCTTTCATAAATAAAAGGAGCCGGTTGATCTTGAATATTATCGGATATTAATTGATTAAACTCCGCATTCAATCGAATATTATTATCTTCTTTGATAATAGATAATTCTTGATTGATGTTGTTTAAAACCGCTAACGGAATAATACTTTTTAATACTAATTTAGTTTGTAAGAGTTGTTGATAAAGAGATTCTGATTGGTAATACAATCTTATAAGCTCAGGTAAAATTTCTTCAATAGAAGATTTAATATCATCTGATGTAGATTTTGCATATAATTCTTGATCTTCAATTCTTTTTTTTAGGGTACTTTGATCAAAGAATTTTGCGCTTTCTGTTTTTTTTGCAAGTAGCGAAAAGTGATTTGGAAGCATCGATCGATAAAAATTATTGAATTCTAAATTTTGATTTTCAATAATTTGTAATGCTTCTTCACCAATCAATTTCATTTTTCGCAACACCTCTTTCTGATGAAGTGATAACTTTTTCTGTAATTGCTTAAAATCAGTAACTGTTTTATCAGCAAGTTTTCTAAAATGGGAAACATCTTCTTCATTTAGAAGGATTCTAGAAAATTCGGATAAATCTCTAGAAATATCCCAAGATTTATCGTCATCTGCTTTGTCTAAAGAATATTCAATGAGGACTTCAGTCAATCCTTTATTGGTTCCAATTCTGGATATAAGAATTTCAACGGCTTCATCCAACAATTCTTGCGCATTCATTTCTACTTCAAAATTCTGACTTAGGCCTAAATCAAATGCAAAGCTTTTAATAATTTTAAACGTAAAACTATCAATCGTAGTGATGTAAAACGCTGAATAATTTTGAAGAATTACTTGTAAGATTTTCTCGCTTTTCTTTTGAATTATATTTGAATCTATTCCGGTTTCATATTTAAGAATAGTGAAAAGAGGACTTTGCTTTCCTTCGGAAAACTCTTTCAAATTATTTAAAACTCGCTGCTTCATTTCTGCTGCAGCTTTATTAGTAAAAGTGATGGCTAAAACTTTCTGAAAAATAAAAATATCATCACTCTTTAATAAGATTTTCAAATACTCTTTCACTAACGTAAAAGTTTTTCCGCTTCCTGCAGAAGCATTGTAAATTTGAAAAGTAGATGCTTGTTTCAACGACATAATTTATTGCAAAATACAAAAAGCCAAACAGAATCTGTTTGACTTTTAAACTTAATAATTTTAGATTTTATCCTAAGCCAACATCTAAAGACATCATCACAATAAAACCCCCAATAAAACCAAGTGTAGCAATATCTGTGTATTTATCTCTTTGTGTCTCTGGAATTACTTCTTCTACTACTACAAAAATCATTGCACCTGCTGCAAAAGCTAATGCATAAGGTAAAATTGGCGTAAAGAAAGAAACTGCTACAGCTCCAACAACTGCTGCAATTGGTTCTACAACTGCTGATAATTGTCCGTACCAAAAACTTTTTAATCTACTAACCCCTTGTCTTCTTAATGGCATTGCTACTGCAAATCCTTCTGGAAAATTCTGAATTCCAATTCCAATTGCTAGAGAAATTGCAGCAATAATCATTTCGGTTTGTTCTGCTCCAACCAAAGTAGAAGCTGCTCCAAATAAAACACCAACTGCCAATCCTTCTGGAATATTATGCAATGTAATAGCCATCACTAATAAGGTTGTTTTATGCCAACCTGTTTTTACACCTTCTGCCTCTGATTCTTTAAAATTAATATGTAGATGCGGTAAAATCTTATCCATTCCAAACAAGGCTAAGGCCCCAAGAGCGAACCCAATTGCAGATGGAAAAACTTTCATAAATCCTTCTCCCGGACTATTTTCAATGGCTGGTGCTAATAAACTCCAAAAACTTGCAGCGACCATAACTCCCCCCGTAAAACCTAACATTCCGTCTAAAACGGCTCTATTCATTTTCTTAAAAAAGAAAACTAATCCCGCTCCTAAAGCCGTCAAAGCCCAGGTAAATAGTGATGCATATAATGCTGCTAATATTGGATGTTCTTTTCCAAATTCTACTAATTGATCGAATGTGCTCATGATTGTATATAAATATTATTCGCTATTTTTTGTGAAATTGTTATTTCTTTATCGTGTATTAAAATTGTCAAAGAATCATCAAAAGGTTCCTTGGAAATTACCTTGATTTGTTGACCTAATGAGATTTGATATTTGTCCAAGTATTTTAAAAATTCTGAAGATGAATCCTTAACTCCAATACAAACTCCTAATTGAGATGGCTCTATAGTAGACAGTAATCTTTTTTCTATTTTTTGAAATTCTCCATCTTTATCAGGAATTGGATCACCATGCGGATCTGTTTTAGGAAACCCTAAAAAGGCATCTAATTCATTTATTAATTTTGGGGATTTAATATGTTCTAATTGTTCTGCTACATCATGCACTTCGTCCCAAGAGAAATTTAGCTTATCAACTAGAAACACTTCCCAAAGTCTATGTTTTCTTATGACACCAGTAGCGATCTGATTTCCTAAATCTGTTAAGGTCACACCTTGATATTTTTTATACACTAGCACTTTCTTATCTGCTAATTTTTTTATCATATCGGTTACTGAAGAAGCTTTTGTTTTTAATTTTTTAGCAATCGAATTTGTGCTAATTCCTTTTCTAGAAATAGTTTGTAAATGATAAATCGCCTTTAAATAATTTTCTTCAGAAAGTGTAAACATTTCATATTTTTTACTGCACAAATATATTGTTTTTTCATTGTATTAAAAATATTTTTAGTCTTATCTAAAAAATTAATTACATTTGACAAAAATTAACACATGAAACGCATTCTATTTATAGTATTTATTTGTTGTAGTCAATTTATATATTCTCAAACTATTGTTACTGATAGACCAGACCAAACTGAAGCATCATCAATCATTCCTTTGAATAGTTTACAAATTGAAGCTGGAGTTTTGTTTCAAAAAACCGAAGGTATTCAGCAAGACTTTTATCCAACCATTCTTTGGCGATATGGTATTTCTGAAATCTTCGAATTGCGTTTATTAACTCAATATGAAAATAATAGTATAAATGGAGCTTCTCAAAATATTGGTGGTTTGAGTGATCTGGAAATAGGAACCAAAGTTCAATTGTTTAAAAAAGAAGGTGCAAATACTGTAATTGCATTTTTATCACATCTAATTATTCCTACAGCAAAAAATGAATTAACGAATGACCAACTAGGAACCATTAACAAATTATCTATTTCTCATGCTATAAGTAAAAGCGCAAGTATTGGGTATAATATTGGATATAATTATTTTGGCAATGGTAGTGGAAATCTAACCTATTCTGCTGCTTTAGGTTTTTCTTTATCAGAAAAAATTGGTTTCTATGTAGAGCCTTATGGAGAGTTTGTTGACTTTAATAAGCATCTAGCTAGTTTTGACTCAGGGTTTACATACCTTGTAAACAACAACCTTCAATTAGATGTTTCTTACGGCGTAGGTTTAAACTATCAAATGAACTATTTCTCAACTGGATTTAGTTGGAACATTCCGAAAAAGAAATAATAATTATCTAGCTCTTCTACCGTCCCAAAGTCTGTAAACCAGAACCCTTGGAGATATACTATAAACAACTCCTACAGATAATTGAGAGTGTGATATCATGCTTTGATATTCTTCCGGAACAGATTTATAAGTAGCTTGGGCATTTAATCCCCATTGATGAGAAATCCAAAAAATTCCTCCAAAAGAAAAGTTGTAACTGTTTGTAGCTACAGAACCATTTATTGTACTAGGTGCACCAATAATACTTCCTCCAATAGCTATGTATGGAACCAGATTTTCATCCGATAAATTAAAGTCATATCGTAAATTTCCATCTACTGAAAAGTAGTTAAATGAGTTGCTGAAAAATCCATCAACTTTATCAATTCCACTTATGGTAACACCAGCATCCAAACTAAAACCGGCAAAAACATATCGGGTAACATTAATTTTAGGGACTTGAAAATTATAGCGTTCTTTAATTCCATTTGTTAATCCAGCATCACCAAAATTCACAAAAGATCCGCTTACACCCACAACCCATTTGTTTTCTTTATTTTGAGATGTTGCTGAGTTACAAACTATCAATAATCTGTCTCTTATACACATCTCCGAGCCCACGAGACCGTACTAG
>CAJXRR010000142.1 GCA_913060575.1 uncultured Flavobacterium sp. | reverse complement strand
CGAGATCTAGTACGGTCTCGTGGGCTCGGAGATGTGTATAAGAGACAGCAAAAAATTATCTCAATCTTACTTTGACTTTGTTGTATCGATTGATAGTATAGAAAAATTAACAGGAATCGATTTTTATACGAACCTAGATTCTTTAAAACAGAAGAAATTAGAGTCTAATACCGATTTTACTATGTTTAGAAATTAACCTTATTTAGAGTTTAAAAAAGACAATTGGTAACTAACACCAAGATTAATAAACGGACTACTCAATTCTCCACCTCTGGCTTTAACATATCCAGCTGCACCTCTTAAAGCAAGATTAGTATTTAATTTATAATTAAATCCGGCACTTGGTTTCATAATTAACCCTTCACCAGTACTAATATCACCACCACCAGCACCTCCAATTAATCCTTGTACAAAGACATTCACTTTGTCATTCATAAAATAATTACTTTGTAAACCTAATCCAACAATTCCCTCTGCATATGCACCGGCATTTCCAAAATTTGCAAATGAAGTTTGACCTGCTAAGTATAGATTCTTGTTTAAGAAATAATTTAATTGAACAGATATCTGATGTAAATTTTCAGTTGGTAAAAACATTCGTTTCGCATTAAAGTAAGCATCTTGTTTTACGATGACTTCAAAGCCTTTAAATTTAGCGTTACTAGTAGTGTAGTTTTCTAAAACTCCATTAATATTGGTGTAATATTTTAATCCTACCCCAAAGGTTGATGTTTTAAAATAAGAATTAGGACTCATTAGCAAGCCTTTATTCACGGATAGATAGATGTTACTAGCTATATGTTGTTCTATTGAAATATCTGGATAAATTAAAACACCACCTTGGCTATCAACGCCGCCTCCGCCGCCAGCTCCCATTCCAAATTTTGTTAGAATATTAGTTCTGTTTTGGTTGAATGAAAAGTGATAACCCGCTCCTAAAATGATATTCATATAACCAGCTCTAATTCCATCATAAGCTCCGTCAAATTTTGCAAAGTAAAACCAGTGGTCATTGGTATAAGAATTGATTTCAAATCCAGCTAAACGAATAGTTTTACCTAATAAAGTTTCACCTCTTTGATTCGTTGCGCTTTTTTCGACAGAAAGATTATTTAAATGCATCATAAACGACATTCTCCTTGGTTTTCTATTCCATTCGCTCTTCTTTAAATGATCAATAGTAAACTCTTTTTCAGCTTCATCAATATTTGCTGATGCTATCGTAATAGGAACTTGTAATCCAAAATTTAACTGATGACTTATAATATTTCCAGCATCAAAGAAATTAATATAACTATATCCGCCAGTTAGTGAGAATTTTTGAAATTGTAAGCCTAGATTTAGATGAGGTAAAATAAAGGCACCACCACCATCTGGTGCTCCAGCACCGCCACCGCCACCAAAATGAATTCCAGTATCAATAAATAATTTTTTAGATAGATAAGATTTATATCCTGCATTGACACCTAAAGTAAAAAAACCGCCTCGTTTTCCTCTCACAGCTCCATACATTCCTAAGCCTGTATAAAAATTATTGAATTTGAGGTTGTAATGAATTCCAGTAAACCCCATGTGATCTTCGTCTGTGCCTAAATCATTGGTAGGCATGTCGATGGATAAAAAGTCAACTGCTAAAAAACCTTCTAAGGTTTTATTTACTGGGATGGAATTTTTGTCTTGTGCTTGTATCAGCTGACAAAAAATAAGTGTTAAAATGAAGAGTGATTTTTTCATCTATTTCTTATGAATCGTTATAATGATAGTTTTTGATGTTGGTGTATTACTAATTCTAGCTTTACTTTGAATTGGAACTAATACGTTTGCTTCTGGAAAATAAGTTGCTGTACATTGTTTTGGGATACTATAAGGAATTACTAGAAAACCTTTTGCTATACGTTCTTCACCATTAAAATGACTGGTTAAATCAACTTTATCGAGTTTTGCTAATCCTTTAATTTTCATATCCTCAGGATTCATAAAGATAACTCTTCGTTCATTTAAAATCCCACGATATCGATCATCCAAACCATAAATGGTAGTATTGTATTGATCATGAGTTCTTATGGTCATCATTATGAATTGATCTTTCTCTAAGTGAAGATCTGAAACTTCATTGATAGTGAAATTTGCTTTTCCTGTATGTGTAGGAGTGAAGTCTTTTTCTCTTGCGTTATTAGGAAGATAAAACCCTCCTTTTTCTCTGACACGAGTATTGTAGTTTACAAATCCAGGGATTGTAGCTTCAATCTTATTTCTTACATTGTCATAATCTTTCACTAAAGAAGACCAATTGGTTGAAGAGTCTTTTAATGTTGCTTTAGCAATTCCTGCAACAATAGCCGGTTCACTTAATAAAGAATCTGATAATGGCGTTAAATGACCTGAGGATGAATGCACGATTCCCATTGAATTTTCTACACTAACAAATTGTTCTCCTGCTGCTTGAATGTCTTTTTCTGACCTTCCTAAACAAGGTAAAATCAAAGCTTTTTTTCCATGAATTACATGACTTCTATTTAATTTGGTCGAGACATGAACCGTTAAATCACAATTTTGCAATGCTACCGCAGTGTATTCTGTATCAGGAGTTGCAGAAATAAAGTTACCACCCATTCCAATAAAGACCTTAGCTTTTTTCTGATGCATGGCTTCAATAGCATCTACAACATCATAACCGTGTTTTCTTGGTGCTTTAAAATTGAATTCATTCTCTAAATTATCTAAAAATGAATCTTTAGGTTTTTCCCAAATACCCATAGTTCTATCTCCTTGAACATTAGAATGCCCACGAACAGGACAAGTTCCTGCGCCTTGTTTACCAATACTTCCTTTTAATAATAATAAGTTGACAAGCTCTCGAATATTGTCTACAGAATTTTTGTGTTGTGTTAATCCCATTGCCCAGCAAATAATTATTTTTTTCTTCTGTGAAATTAAATCCGTAGCTTCTTTAATAATATCAAAATCGATACCAGTTTGAGGAATTAATTCATCAATTGATGATGTTTCTAAATCTTTGATAAAATCATCGTAACCAGTAGTGTTTTCTTTGATGAATTGATGATCAAAAATAGTGTTTGGAGTTTCTTTTTCTTTCTCTAGTAACAATTTCATGATGATTTTTAACAGAGCTACATCACCGTTAATTTTTACTTGGAGAAAAATATCAGTTAATTCTTGACCTTTACCAAACCATTTTATAGGGTTTTGTGGCTCATTATAACGCATCAATCCAACTTCTGGTAGCGGATTTATAGTGATGATTTTTCCACCTTTCTTTTTAGTTTCGCTTAAGGCTGATAACATTCTTGGATGATTAGTACCAGGATTTTGTCCCATGACAATTACCAATTCTGCATGATTAAAGTCATCTAAAGTAACAGAACCTTTTCCAATCCCTAAGGTTTCTGTCAATGCTGCCCCACTAGATTCGTGACACATATTAGAGCAATCAGGTAAATTATTGGTTCCAAATTGTCTTACAAATAATTGATATAGAAACGCAGCTTCATTACTTGTTCTTCCTGAAGTGTAAAAAATAGCTTCGTCTGGTGAATCGAGTGTATTTAATTCATCTCCAATCATTTTAAAAGCTTCCTCCCAAGAGATTTCTTCGTAATGATCTTTTCCTTCATGTAAAACAACAGGATGTGTAATTCTTCCTTTTTTACCGATTTCATAATCAGATAATTCTGATAATTCTGACACTGAATGTGTGGTAAAAAACAAAGGAGAAACTCTATTTTTAGTAGCTTCTTCTGCTACAGCTTTCGCTCCGTTTTCACAATATTCAGCTAAAAAAGCTCTTTTTTCATCAGGATCTGGCCATGCGCAACCCGGACAATCAAATCCGTCTTTTTGATTCAATTTTGATAATAAACCAATTCCTTTTACCAAACCAACTTCGTTAGTAATATGAGAAATGGCAGATTTTATTGCTTTAAACCCAACGGCAGAAGTAGGAATTTCTTCCAATTTTATTCCTGTTAATTTCTCAGGTGGTTGTGCATGTATTTTTTTTGTACTCATTACTAGTTCTTAGTTTGTAAAAAAGTAGGATTTGAATAGACTGTCATCTTCTCTTCTCTTGTAAATCCAATTAAACAAATTCCAAATTCTTTTGCAAAATCTACTGCCATCGATGAGCAAGCAGAAACAGCTACAATAACTGGAATTTTAGCTAAAAAAGCTTTGGATACAATTTCGTAAGAAACGCGTCCACTTACCAACAAATAAGTAGCTTTTTTTAAATTATTTTGTTGAAGCAAACTTCCTACACATTTATCTACCGCATTATGCCTTCCAATATCTTCTTTAATTGATAATAAGTTAAATTCATTATCAAAAACTCCTGCAGCATGACTTCCGCCAGTTTTTTTAAAAGTAGTTTGATATTCTTGCAAAGGTTTAAACATCTCTAACAATTGATCCGAATCAACTAAAACTTCTTTTGCGATTTTATCGCCTTTAACTTCTAAATCTTCTAATTGTTGTTTTCCACAAATTCCGCAAGAAGAAACCGATAATAAAGTTCTTTTGTTTAAATAGCCTTTACCTAAATTTTCTTTATTGATAGTAACATTGACAATACTTGGAATTTCATATTTTTCTTCAACAATTTCAAAAGGAATGGGGGTTGTTTTTTTATAAATATCTTCTGCATACAATAACCCTAAAACCAAATCTTGATCATTGTCTGGAGTTCTCATGACAACCGTATATGGTTTTTCATTAATATTGATTTGCAGTGGAGCTTCAATAACCAGTTGATCTCTGGTAATCGATTGAGATTTATTGATGATATGTAAGCCTTCGTAGGTGTTTGTTTGCATGATATAACTTGTAAGAAAGTTACGATTACAAACTTAATGAAAAATATAGTATAAAAATCAGAAGCCTTGATAAATCAAGGCTTCTGTAGTGTTTTATACCCCTAATAATAAAACACTAATTTTAAACTTTTTCAAGTTTGATTCCTTAAATGTACTAAAAAAAAAAGTAAGATTTAGATTTTTTCAAACATTAATTATCATTTGATAATCAGTTCTTTACATATGTTAATAACTGTCTCTTATACACATCTCCGAGCCCACGAGACCGTACTAGATCTC
>CAJXRR010000141.1 GCA_913060575.1 uncultured Flavobacterium sp. | reverse complement strand
TACACAGAGTAGATCGTCGGCAGCGTCAGATGTGTATAAGAGACAGCTTTAAAATGAGTTGATTATTGTTTTTTAATAAGTTCTATTTCAAAGAGTTTTTGCCAGTTTTTACCGGTTACAAACAAACGATTATTTTCGGCATCAAATGCGATTCCATTTAAGACATCATTTTCTTTTAACAATTTTTGACTTTTCTCCATTTCTTGAACCAATCTAGTAAGGTTTATAAGCCCTTCTACAATTCCATTTTCAGGATTGATAATTGCAATTAATGGTTTTTGCCAATAATTGGCATAAATTTTCCCATTGATATATTCTAACTCATTAAGTTGATTAAGGCTTTGCTGGTCTGTGTAAGCTTCAATATACCTTTTCTCTTTTTGTGTTGATGGATCTAAAAACCAGATTTTACTTGTTCCATCAGATTTTATTAATTCTGTATCAGAATGTGTTAATCCCCAACCCTCTTTACTTCTGTTATATGGAAATTCACTTTCAAGTTTAAATGTTTCTAAGTCGTAAACAAAACCTTTGTTTGCTTTCCAAGTCAAGAAAAATATTTTGTTATCTACGATGGTCATTCCTTCGCCAAAATACCTTCTATCGAGATCAATTTTTTGAATTACTTTCCCTGTAGTTAACTCTACCTTTCTTAAAGATGATTTTCCAAGTTGACCCGTAGTTTCATATAAAAAACCATCATAATATTCTAAACCCTGCGTATATGCAGTTCCATCATGTGGATAGGTGTTAATAATTTTAAAATCATAGGAAGCAAAAGGTGTATTAGAAAAAACTTCCACAGAATTATTAACTCTTCTGCTTTTTTGATCTCCATAAGCTACCATGGCAGAAATTAAATGTTTCCCAGTTCCGTATTCTTTTGTATCTAATGTAAATGAATTATTTGTAGAAGAAACTTCTTTTCCATTGATAAAAAAAGTGACTTCTTCTATAGGATTATTGTTTTCTTCAACTAAACTTACTTCTACTTTGTCGCCAAGTACCGCCTTATTTGGAACTTTAATAGAGATTGTATAGTCGGTCTCACAAGAAGCTAATGTAATGATACTCAATAGTAAAAGAGAAAATTTATAAACAGTTTTCATTCAGGTTATTTTTATACAAATAAAACAATTTATTTGTTTGTAGATTAAAAAATATGGTTAAATTTGCATCCTCAAAAGGCTAAATTTAGTTTTTTGTGAATTATAAGGAAAAAGCTTTACCAACTTTATTCTTAACAAAAGAAAAATATTAGAATATTTAAAGATAGTAAACATGAGAAAAGGAATACATCCAGAAAATTACAGAATGGTAGCATTTAAAGATATGTCTAACGAAGACGTTTTTTTAACACGTTCTACTGCTAACACAAAAGAAACTCTAGAAGTTGATGGTGTTGAGTATCCTTTAATAAAATTAGAGATTTCAAGAACATCTCATCCATTTTATACTGGTAAATCTAAATTAGTAGATACTGCAGGACGTATTGACAAGTTCAAAACGAAATATGCAAAATTCAAGAAGTAATTTTTGAAACACATAAAATAAAAAGCCTCGACATTGTCGAGGCTTTTTTATGCATTAAAAATTATTAATAAAAAAACCGCTCTAGTTAGAACGGTTTTACACATAAACGAATCAACGTTTAGATTTTTAAGCTTCCATATAGTCCTCAATTGGATTACAAGAACAGATTAAGTTTCTGTCACCAAAAGCTTCATCAACTCTTCTCACTGTTGGCCAGAATTTATTGTCATACACAAACTCTAGAGGAAATGCTGCTTCTTGTCTAGAATAAGGAAAATCCCATTCATCAGCAGTAATCATTGCCATAGTATGAGGTGCATTTTTTAGCACATTGTTAGGTTCGTCTTTTATTGCAAAGGCAACTTCTTTTCTGATGGCAATCATGGCATCACAAAAACGATCTAATTCAGCGATGTTTTCAGATTCCGTTGGTTCTATCATCATGGTTCCTGCCACTGGGAAAGAAACTGTAGGAGCATGAAATCCATAATCCATTAAACGTTTTGCAATGTCTACTACTTCAATTCCATTTTCTTTAAAATCACGACAATCAATAATCATTTCATGTGCCGCTCTTCCATTTTCACCAGTATACAAAGTTGGATAGTGACCATCTAAACGTTCTTTAATATAATTGGCATTCAAGATGGCTAATTTTGTTGAATCTGTAACTCCTTCAGAACCTAACATCACTATATATCCATAAGAAATCAAACAAGCTAAGGCACTTCCCCAAGGAGCTGCTGAAATTGCAGTAATTGCTTTTTCTCCTCCAGTTGGAATTACAGGATTACTTGGTAAAAACGGAACTAGTTGCGGAGCTACACAGATTGGGCCAACTCCAGGTCCACCACCTCCATGAGGAATGGCAAATGTTTTATGTAAATTTAAGTGACAAACATCGGCGCCAATGGTAGCCGGATTTGTTAATCCAACTTGTGCATTCATATTGGCACCATCCATATAAACTTGACCGCCATGCGTATGAATAATCTGTGTAATTTCTTTAATAGCACTTTCAAAAACACCATGTGTAGATGGATAGGTTACCATTAAAGCAGCTAAATTATCTGAATGCAATTCTGCTTTTTCGCGTAAATCATCGACATCTATATTTCCATTTTCAGCAGTTTTAGTCACAATCACTTTCATTCCTGCCATGACAGCAGAAGCAGGATTTGTTCCGTGTGCCGAAGCAGGTATCAAACAGATATTTCTATGGTGATCTCCGTTGTTTTGGTGATAGGCTCTAATCGTCATCAAACCAGCAAATTCTCCTTGTGCACCAGAGTTTGGTTGTAATGAAGTACCAGCAAAGCCAGTAATTACATTTAATTGTTCTTCAAGTTTTGTAAGAACTTCTTGGTAACCTTGCGCTTGATTTAAAGGAACAAACGGGTGAATATTCCCCCAATTTGCCAAACTTAATGGTAGCATCTCAGAAGCTGCATTTAATTTCATGGTACAAGACCCTAAAGAAATCATGGAATGATTTAAGGCTAAATCTTTGCGTTCTAGACGTTTGATGTAGCGCATCATTTCAGTTTCTGATTGAAACGAATTGAATATTTCGTTGTCTAAGAAAGAAGTGTTTCTTTTTGCTAAATCAGGAATTGTGTCTGTATCTGTAAAAGAAGTAATTTCAACAGTTTCCAAATTAAAAGCTTCTGTAAACGTATTTACAATTGCATTGATTTGTTGTAATCCAACTGTTTCATTTACTGAGATTGAAATAGTATCGTTATCGATATAATTGAAGTTGATTTCGTTTGCTTCTGCTACAGGTTTTAAAACAGTTGCCTCAACTTTAATTTGAATGGTATCAAAATAATGAGAGTTTACTTGTTCAAAACCTAAATCTGTTAAAGCTTTTGCTAGGGTAGTTGTACTTCTGTTAACTGAATCAGCAATATATTGAATTCCGTCTTTTCCATGATATACAGCATACATACCTGCCATAACCGCTAATAATACTTGAGCTGTACAAATATTAGAAGTTGCCTTTTCACGCTTAATATGTTGTTCACGCGTTTGCAATGCCATACGCAATGCACGGTTTCCGTTTCTATCTTTAGTAACTCCAATAATTCTTCCTGGAATACTTCTTTTGTATGCTTGTTTTGTTGCAAAATAACCTGCATGAGGTCCACCGTAACCCAAAGGAATTCCAAAACGTTGAGTAGTTCCTACTACTACATCAGCTCCAAATTCTGCTGGAGCTTTTAATTTTACCAAGGATAAAATATCTGCAGCAACAGCTACTTTAATACCGTTTGCATTTGCTTTTCCTATGAAGTTAGTATAGTCATAAACTTGTCCATGTTTTCCAGGATATTGAACAATAGCTCCAAAAAATTCATTTGAAAAATCAAATGCTGAATGATTTCCAACAATCAATTCAACTCCAATTGGAATTGCTCTCGTTTTTAAGACCGATAAAGTTTGAGGTAAAATTTCTTCAGAAACGAAGAATTTATTTACATCAGCTTTTTTTTGTGCTCTTTCGCGAACATCAAATAATAAAGCCATCGCTTCAGCAGCTGCAGTAGATTCGTCTAACAAAGAAGCATTTGCTAATTCCATTCCTGTTAAATCACAAACCATGGTTTGATAATTTAACAAAGCTTCTAATCTCCCTTGTGCAATTTCAGCTTGATAAGGAGTATAAGCGGTATACCATCCCGGATTTTCAAGAATGTTTCTCTTGATGACACTTGGTACAATGGCTTCATGATAACCTAGCCCAATATAACTTCTAAAAACCTTGTTTTTTTTAGAAAGCTCTTCGATATGATTTAAATATTCATATTCGCTCATTGGAGCTTCTAATTCTAATGATCCTTTTAAACGAATATCGTTTGGAACGGTCTCATTAATTAACTGATCTAAACTATCAACCCCAATAGTATCAAGCATTTGTTTTTGCTCATTTTTATTAGGTCCAATATGTCTTCTTTGAAATGAATTAGTGTTCATCAATATGGTGTTTAATTTGCACAACAAAAATAATGAAAAATTGATTGTTATTTCTTTAAATAAAAGCTAAAAAATCAATCAAATAATCAACAGTGTTTTGTTCATAAAAGAATTCCTATTTTTGTTTGATGACTTTTTTAAAATCAATCTTTAATTTTTACATCAACGCTAGTATTCACGTAGCTTTAGCTGTGTATGCTTTAGTGCGAATTACAGAATTGTATTTTGACTTACCCTACAATGAAAATTTAGATTATTTTATTTTTTATGCTACCATCACTGGGTATAATTTTATCAAGTATGCAGGAGTTGCCAAATTCTATCATATGAGTTTGACAAAAAGCATGAGATTGATTCAGATTTTTTCTTTCATTTCTTTTTGTTTGCTGATTTATTATGGAATCAAATTACCATTACAAACACTTTATTATTTTGCTCCATTTGGGTTGATTACACTTTTATATATTGTTCCTTTTTTAGGAGGATTTCAAAAGAATCTGAGAAAGGTTAGTTATCTAAAGATTTTTGCTGTTGCGGGTGTTTGGGCAGGAGTAACAACTATTATTCCATTACTTGCAGTTGAACATGCATTTGATACAAATTTAATAGTACTATTTGTACAACGATTACTTTTTGTGCTAGCATTAATTCTTCCTTTTGAAATTAGAGATGTAGAGTTAGATTTTGAGCATATTAAAACTTTGCCACAAAAAATTGGAATTGAGCAAACAAAAAAACTTGGTTTTGTTTTATTACCTGTCTCTTATACACATCTGACGCTGCCGACGATCTA
>CAJXRR010000140.1 GCA_913060575.1 uncultured Flavobacterium sp. | reverse complement strand
GGTCTCGTGGGCTCGGAGATGTGTATAAGAGACAGATTTTATTATAATCAAGACGCTCCACAAGAAAAAACAAAAATTACTTTAGAAACAACCAAAGAAAAAACCCAAACATTTTTTTATCAGTTTCCAGATCAACTAAAGCTTCAAGAGGGAATAGATTATGAAATTTATTTCCAGGTTTCCGATAATGATGGGGTAAATGGAAGAAAGAAAGCAATTAGTAAAAAGTTTAGATATCGACAAAAAACAGAAGATGAAGTAGCGCAAGAATTATTACAAGATCAGAAAAACACAATTCAAAATTTAGAAAAATCTGTTCAAAATCAAAAACAACAGAAGAAAGAGTTAGATGAAATTCAGAAAGAAATTCAGAATAAAAAAGACATCAACTGGAACGATAAGAAAAAGGTTGATGAGTTCATAAAGAGACAAAAACAGTATGAACAAATGATGGAGCGTCAGACTGAAAACCTTCAAGAAACACTTGAAGAAAAAAAGGAAGAAAATCAAACGCTTCAAGAAAAAAAGCAAGAGTTACAAAAAAGAATTGAAGAATTAAAGAAACTTAATAAACAAAAGAAGTTACTTGATGAACTTCAAAAAATGGCTGAGAAATTAGACAAAGAAGAGTTGGTAAAAAAAGCGAAACAACTAGCGCAAGAAAACAAACAACAAGAAAGAAGTTTAGAAAGAATTTTAGAATTAACAAAGCGATTCTATGTAGAAGAGAAGACGATGCAGATCGCAAATAAATTGGATAAGCTTTCTAAAAAACAAGATAGTTTAGATAATACTAAAGATAAGGCTTTAGAAAAACAGAAAGCGATAAATAAAGAGTTTGATAAAATTTCAAAGGAATTAGAAGAACTATTTAAAGACAATGAAAAGTTAAAAGAACCAATGGAAATTCCTGATTTAGAAGAAGAGGAAGAAGAAACAAAAGAAGAACTGTCAAAGTCAGAAGAGAATTTAAGCAAGCAGCAAAAGAGTCAGGCAAAGAAAAATCAGAAACAAGCTTCTAAAAAAATGAAGCAAATGAGTCAGAAAATGCAACAAGCAATGTCTGATATGCAAGCCAATTCTATCGATGAAAACATAGATGATTTAAGAAAAATACTAGAAAATTTAGTAACATTTTCATTCAAGCAAGAAGATTTAATGAAGAAGTTTAATGAGATTTCAGTAAGACATCCAGACTTCGGGAAAGAACTAAAAAAACAAAACGAATTAAAAACATATTTTGAACATGTAGATGATAGCTTGTATGTTTTATCAATGAGACTACCTCAATTATCTACAAAAATTCAAACAGATTTATCAAACACACATTACAATTTAGATCAGTCATTAGAAAATTTTTCTGAAAATAGATTTAACAGCGGAAGCTCTAATCAGCAATATGTAATGACTTCTGTTAACAACCTTTCTGATTTTTTAAGCGATCTATTAAACAACATGCAGAACAGCATGAATTCTTCTGGCAAAGGTAAAGGAGGCGGAAAACCATTTAGTTTACCAACGTTAATTCAAGGACAAAAAGGTGTTTCTGAACAAATGAAGAAAGGAATGCAAAAAGGAAAAGGCAAAGAAGGAGATAAAAAAGGCAAAGGTGACAAGGAAGGAAAAAAGGGCAGTGGAGATAGTAAAGGAAATGGCAGCGGTGAAGGAAACGGAGATAATGAGAAATTAAATGGAGAGCTGTTTAAAATTTACCAACAACAGAGTGCTTTAAGGCAACAGTTGCAAGATGCAATAAAAGAAGGTGGTGGCGGAAACGGAGATGCTAAAAAAGTTCTAAAAACAATGGAGCAATTAGAGAATGATATCCTAGAAAAAGGATTTACTCAAGGAACGCTCCAAAGAATGCAACAATTAGAATACGAATTGCTAAAATTAGATAAAGCAGCTTTTGAACAAGGAAAAGATAAAAAGAGAAAATCAAATACCAACAATACATCTTACCAAAAGAAAAAATTAAAAGAACTTCAATTTAAAAAGCAGTTTTACAATCAAATAGAGATTTTAAACAGACAATCATTACCTTTGCGTGAAAATTTTGAAAAAAAGGTACAAGAGTACTTTTCAAAAAAGAAAAAAGGGTGATTACATTTAATTCAGAAACAACATTTACTTTAGATAACGAAACAAAAACCTCTAAATGGATTCAAAGTATTATTGAATCTGAAGGGTTTGAAGTTTTAGAAATCAATTATGTTTTTTGTGACGATATTTACCTTAATAAAATTAATGTAGAGTTTCTAAATCATGATACTTTCACTGATATTATAAGTTTTGATTACTCTTTAGGAAATCAAATAGGAGGAGACATTTATATCTCAGTAGAAAGAGTTAGAGAAAATGCAGAAAATTTTAATGTTACCTTTGAAAACGAATTACATAGAGTCTTGATTCATGGTGTTTTACACTATATGGGATTTAAGGACAAAACAGAAAAAGATAAAACAGAAATGAGAAACAAAGAAGAATTTTGTTTATTGAGCTTAAACTCTTGATAATCAAAGTTTTATTTGTTTTGTTTCACGTGGAACGATAATGAGTTTATTTACTACAACATACGATGTAATTGTAATTGGCGGAGGTCATGCAGGAAGTGAAGCTGCGGCGGCTAGTGCCAATATGGGTGCAACAACCCTATTAATTACAATGAATTTACAGAACATAGCTCAAATGAGTTGCAATCCTGCAATGGGAGGAATTGCAAAAGGTCAAATTGTTAGAGAAATTGACGCTTTAGGTGGTTATAGCGGAATTGTAACCGACAAGACTGCTATTCAGTTTAAAATGCTTAATAAATCTAAAGGGCCAGCTATGTGGAGTCCAAGAGCGCAATCTGACAGAATGATGTTTGCTGAAGCTTGGAGAACTATGTTAGAGCAAACTAAAAATGTAGATTTTTATCAAGATTCTGTAAATGGATTGTTGTTTGATGGTGATAAAATAGCCGGAGTAAAAACCGCACTAGGACTGCATATAAAAGCAAAAACGGTTATTGTAACTGCTGGAACTTTTTTAAACGGTTTGATTCATATTGGTGAAAAAACTTTTGGTGGGGGAAGAGCCGGTGAAGGATCTTCAACAGGAATTACAGAAGATTTAGTAGCAAAAGGATTTGAATCTGGAAGAATGAAAACAGGAACCCCACCAAGAGTAGACGGTAGATCGTTAGATTATTCTAAAATGGAAGAGCAGCCAGGTGACGAAATAACCACAACATTTTCTTATTTAGACACAAAGCCCTTAACAAAACAACGCTCTTGTTATTTAGCGCACACAAATAAAGAAGTTCATGATATTTTAAGAGAAGGTTTTGATAGATCGCCAATGTTCAATGGTAGAATCCAATCTACAGGTCCAAGGTATTGCCCTTCAATTGAAGATAAAATAGATCGGTTTGCAAGCAAGGACAAGCATCAAATTTTTGTTGAACCAGAAGGATGGACAACAGAAGAAATTTATGTGAATGGTTTTTCAACCTCAATGCCAGAAGATATTCAAGACAAAGCGATAAGGTTAATCCCAGGTTTTGAAAATGTAAAGTTTTTTAGATATGGATACGCAATTGAGTATGATTACTTTCCTCCAACTCAATTAAAACATTCTCTAGAAACCAAGCTTGTAGAAAATTTATTTTTTGCGGGACAAATCAACGGAACAACTGGTTATGAAGAAGCAGCGGCACAAGGTTTGATGGCCGGTGTAAATGCTGCCTTAAAAACACAAAACAAACAACCCTTTATTCTAAAAAGAAGTGAAGCTTATATTGGTGTTTTAATAGATGATTTAATCACAAAAGGAACAGAAGAGCCTTATAGAATGTTTACATCTAGAGCAGAATATAGAACTTTACTAAGACAAGATAATGCAGATTTAAGATTAACACCCTTAGGTTATGAAATAGGTTTAGCCTCTGAAGAACGCCTAATAAAAGTTCAGGCTAAGAAATTGAAAACAGCGAGACTGATAAAGTTTTTAGAAGAAACAAGTGTTACTAAAGAGCAGATTAATCCAATACTAGAAAGAAAAGGATTGTCAACAATTAATCAATCTGTAAAGCTTTATAAGATAGCTGCCAGACCACAATTATCTTTAATTGATTTTAAAGAAATTGAATCTCTTCAGGCCTTTTTTATACTAGAAGAGGTTGATGAATCAATTATTGAGCAAGTAGAAATACATTTAAAATATTCTGGCTATATAGAAAAAGAAAAATCAAATGCAGATAAGCTAAACAGGCTAGAAAATGTAATGATCCCCCAAACATTTAATTACACGAAAGTAAAATCGTTGTCATACGAAGCAAGAGAGAAATTAACCAAAATCCAACCAACAACAATTTCACAAGCAAGCAGAATAAGCGGAGTTTCTCCAAGCGATATTTCAGTTCTGTTGGTTTATATGGGTAGATAAATTAAAAGATTGTTGTTAATGTTCCATGTGGAACATCACTATTAAAATAATAAAATGAAAGAAAAAGAACTTCATCGGGGAGTGGTTCCTTTTTTAAACTGTAAGGATTATTTAGTTTCTAATGAAACTTATGAGGTTATGCTTAATAAGCAAATTGAAATGCTAGTTACCTCGCCAATTCCATCTGATCTTAGCAAGTATTACGATTCTGAAGAGTACGTTTCTCATCACAATACAAAAAAAACACTTCTTAATTTTATCTATAACACTGTTAAGAAATACTCTTTTAAAAAGAAACAAAACCTTTTTAATGATCACCAAAAAAACAAAACGGTTTTAGATATTGGAACAGGAACAGGAGATTTTTTATTCTATTGTAAACAGAAAGGTTTTTTGGTTACAGGAATAGAACCAAGTGATATTGCAAGACAACAAGCTATAGAAAAAAAGGTAGAAGTTCATAAAGATTTAAAAGATGTATTAGGAAAAAAGTTTGATGTAATTACCATGTGGCATGTATTAGAACACGTTCCAAACTTATATGAATACTTAGAACAATTAAAAAACCTATTAAACGATAACGGAAAGTTAATTGTAGCAGTTCCTAATTTTAAAAGCTTCGATGCTGATTATTATAAAGAATATTGGGCAGCTTATGATGTGCCAAGACACTTATGGCATTTCTCTCAAAAATCAATTCAAGAATTATTTAAATCAGTTGATTTAAATGTCGTTAAAACACATCCTTTAAAATTTGATTCTTTTTACGTCTCTCTTTTAAGTGAAAAAAATAAAACAGGAAAAACTAATTTTGCAAAAGCTTTTTGGATAGGTTTAAAACTGTCTCTTATACACATCTCCGAGCCCACGAGACCGTACTAGATCTCG
>CAJXRR010000139.1 GCA_913060575.1 uncultured Flavobacterium sp. | reverse complement strand
GAGATCTAGTACGGTCTCGTGGGCTCGGAGATGTGTATAAGAGACAGAAATATGAGTGTTTCAGAACTCATATCAAATATTAATAAAGAAGATCAAACAATTGCTTTTGCAGTAAAAAAAAGCATTCCTCAAATCACTTTACTTACAAATCAAATTGTAGATAAGCTTAAGATTGGCGGTAGACTATTCTACATAGGAGCTGGTACAAGTGGACGATTAGGTATTTTAGATGCTTCCGAATGTCCTCCAACTTTTGGCGTATCACATGATTTAGTTATCGGATTAATCGCTGGTGGTGATATTGCGATAAGAAAGGCGGTAGAATTTGCCGAAGATTCAACAAATCAAGGTTGGAAAGATTTACAAGAATATAACATATCAAATAGAGATGTTGTTATTGGCATTGCTGCTTCCGGTACTACTCCTTATGTGATTGCTGCTTTAGAAAAATGTAATGATCATCAAATCATAACAGGATGCATTACTTGTAATGAAAATTCTCCCTTAAGCAATACTGCAAAATTCCCTATTGAAGTTGTTGTCGGCCCTGAGTTTGTCACCGGTAGTTCTAGAATGAAAGCAGGAACAGCTCAAAAAATGGTTTTAAATATTATTTCTACTACTGCAATGATTCAGTTAGGGAAAATAAAAGGTAACAAAATGGTTGATATGCAATTATCTAATGATAAATTAGTTAAAAGAGGTATATCTATGTTAGTAAGTGAGTTAAACATAGACTTAGATGAAGCGTCTAGTTTATTAAAGAAATACGGAAGTGTAAGAAAAGTAATTCAGAATTATAAATAATGGCAGTAAACCAAGAATTAATCGCAAAAGGATTTAAAAAACTATTAATTTTATTAGGATTATTAATAGCCTCACCTATTTTACTCACCATTTCATTTAAAGCTTTAAAATTATATAAAGAAGGGGCGCCATTTTACATTAGTATATTTGGTATTGTATTTTCTGTACTATTAATTTTCTTTACCTTATACTTTGGATACAAAACATTTAAAACTTTTTTAGATGCGCTATTTTCTGATAAATCATAATGAAAAATAGATTCCATAAATTATTTCATTGGGAATATTGGCCTCTGCTAATGTTTTATATTCCCAATATTCCTTTTGCTTTATTTCATGGAATAAAAATTAGAAGTCTTGTGTTTTACACAGGAGTAAATCCTGGAATTAGAGATTCTGGAATTGGATCCGAATCAAAGTATGAAACACTTCAATTACTTCCAAAAGAATATATTCCAAAATCAATTTTACATCAGAAAAATCAAAAGATTGATAAAACGTTAAAAGAGTTTCAAGAATCTAACATTCAATTTCCAATTATTGTTAAACCAGACATTGGTTTTAGAGGTTTATTGGTAAAGAAAATTGAAACAGAAATAGAACTTAAATGTTATCTAGAAAAATATCCTGTTGCATTTATCATTCAAGAATTCTTAAATCATGCTAATGAATGTGGAATCTTTTATTACAGACATCCTAACGAGAAATTAGGTAAAGTTACTTCACTTACTTTAAAAGAATTTTTAATCATCACAGGTGATGGAAAATCAAGTTTAAAAGAATTAGTCCTAAAAAATAAAAGAGCCTCCTTATACTATGGTTTTTTAGAGGGTGATGCAAGTATAGAATGGGATACCGTAATAGAAAAAGGAACTACAAGAAAATTATCCTCTATCGGAAATCACTCTAAAGGAACGCGTTTCATCAATGGAAATCATTTAATAAATAAGACACTAGAAGAAACTTTAAATTCTTTAAACCATCAGGTTAAGGGGTGGTATTATGGTAGATTGGATGTTAAATATAATTCTTTAGAAGAATTGTATCAAGGAGATTTTAAAGTATTAGAAATCAACGGAATACTTGCAGAACCTACACATATTTATGATTCGAATAACATGACTTATCTAAAAGCTCTAAAAACGATAAGAGTTCATTGGAAACAGTTGTATGAAATTGCAGCTTATAATCATAAAAGCCAAGGAGTCACGTTTAGAAAAACAATTCCTTTTGTTAGAGAAATGCTCGCTTTAAAAAGCTACTCTAAACGACTCAAAAAATTATCTAAAAAATAAGAATTAGTTGATTAATTCTTTCTTTGGAGTGGTAGGATTGTATCCAAAATCTTCATCAGGCAATTCAATTCCCAATCTATTTATTATAAAACCTATGGAAGCATAATGATGAATTGCATGACTATGTGCTTGAACTAAAGCACTACCAACTGTATAATTTGCTGTAACTTTCCCAGTGCCTAAATCATCTGTAACAGCTATCATAACTTCAAAATCATCTTCAGATAGCGTATGTAATTTAGCAATGATTTCATCAAAATATTGAAGACCTCCTTTGGTTGTTTTTTCAGCAATAGGATTTCTTTCTCTATCAGAAAAATCTACATTTTTAGTTTTTAATCCGTTAAAAATACAAGAGAATACGTCTAAAATATGTCTCATATGTGAACCAATGCTAGAATAATACGGTGGTGCAGAAGTACTGCTATATTGTTCGTCTGTAATAGAATTTAGCAATTTAATTCCTCTGGTAAGGTTCTTTTCAATGGCGTCTATCATGAATTAATTTTTCGCAGTGATAAATATATGGGTTTAATTTAATTTGAAAAATTTTAAAACAATTAATCTACTAAATACTTACATTTAACAATAGTCGAACTATAAGATTAATATTACAAAAACCCATTTATTTAGCAATGGGTTATTTTTTTGGCACGCTCTTTGAAATTTAGTATACAAATGCGAAAGCCGAAAAGCAAAAGAGTAGGCAAAACCCTTAAACCATATATTATGAAAAAAGGTATACTATTATTATTAGGAATATTCATGATGGTTTCTTTTGTTGAAGCCAAAAGCGGTATAAAAACAACAGGAAATATTTGGGTTGATAATCAATTTAATGAGGCTGTCTCTTTTATAGAAAATGGAATTCAATTCCATGTTTTCTTAAACGGTGATTTTGATTTTGATACTAGATATGCTAGAACTAGAAGAAATCAAAGAGTAAGAATTTACAGAAATTTAAGAGGGAGAATAAATAGAGTTGGTAATGTCTTTATCAATTATGATTTTAGAGGAAATGTTAGAAGAATTGGTTCTGTTAGAATTAGGTACAATAGAAATACATTAGTTAGTGTAGGTAACCTAAGTGTTAACTATGATAATTGGGGAGCACCAATATTTTATGGTCAAGTAAGGTTTAATGACTACTATTATGATAATAATAATTATTTCAATACCAATATTGGAATTGGTTTTAATCTAAACTTAGGAGCCATTTGTATTTACAACGATCCTTATTTTTATAGAAGTGAATTTAGAAACAACTATAGACAATTTAGGGAAGATGATAATTTCTTTTACTACAGAGCTAATAACAATGCAAATACTTCTAGAAATAGAATCTTAAAAAGAAGAAAACCTGATAGAAACCTAGCAAATACTGGAAATGTTCAACGAGATAGAAGAACTACTCCTATTTTAGGAAGAGCTCAAGTTAACAGAAGAGGTTCTAATACAAATAATAGTACTGTTAGAAATAGAACACAGACAGATCGAAGAAAGTCTATTTCTAATCAAGTTAAAGTTAAGAAAAGAACTCAAACTGTTAGAAAAGTTGAAAACAAACGTAGCGTTATTAAAAAGACCCCAGTAACAAAAAAAAGAACTCCTATAAAAAAAGTAGTCAAAAATAAAAAGAGGAGAAAATCATAAAACTAAAAGACCGCCAATTGGCGGTCTTTATTATTATCTAATTAGTTTCTTGTATTTGATTCGCTTTGGCATTAAGTCTCCACCCAAACGGTTCTTTTTATTTTCTTCATATTCTGAGAAAGATCCTTCAAAAAAGTACACTTGACTATCGCCCTCAAAAGCTAAGATGTGCGTGCAAACTCTATCTAAAAACCATCTGTCGTGGCTTATAACTACTGCACATCCTGCAAAGTTTTCTAATCCTTCTTCCAAGGCTCTTAACGTATTTACGTCTAAATCATTGGTCGGCTCATCAAGTAATAAAACATTTCCTTCTTCTTTTAACGTCATTGCTAAATGCAATCTGTTTCGTTCTCCTCCAGAAAGTGTATTTACTTTCTTATTTTGCTCGCTTCCTGAAAAATTAAAACGACTTAGATAGGCTCTTGAATTTACTTGCTTCCCTCCCATCATCACCAAATCTTGACCATCAGAAAAGTTTTCCCAAATTGATTTTTCTGCATCAATATTAGAATGCGCCTGATCTACATAGGCAATTTTAGCTGTCTCTCCTACTTTAAACTTTCCTTTATCAGCAGTTTCTTCACCCATAATCATTCTAAAAATCGTGGTTTTACCTGCACCATTGGGTCCTATGATTCCAACAATTCCAGCTTGTGGTAAATTAAATTCTAAATTTTCATATAATAATTTATCTCCATATGCTTTTGAAACTCCTTCGGCTTCAATTACATTAGTTCCTAAACGTGGTCCGTTTGGAATGAATATCTCTAATTTTTCTTCTTGTTGTTTTTGATCTTGACTCATTAAGCGTTCATAACTCTTTAAACGAGCTTTCTGCTTAGTTTGTCTTCCTTTAGCTCCTTGTCTTACCCATTCTAACTCTCTTTCTAAAGTTTTCTGACGTTTAGAAGCCGTATTACTTTCCTGTGCTAATCGTTTCGATTTTTGATCTAACCAAGAAGAATAATTTCCTTTCCAAGGAATTCCTTCACCTCTGTCTAATTCTAAAATCCAACCCGCAACATTATCTAAAAAGTATCTATCGTGCGTTACAGCAATTACAGTTCCTTTATATTGAGCTAAATGATGTTCTAACCAGTGCACAGATTCTGCATCTAAATGGTTTGTTGGCTCATCTAATAATAAAATTTCTGGTTCTTGTAACAATAATCTACATAAAGCAACTCGTCTTTTTTCTCCACCAGAAAGTACTCCAATTTTTTTATCAGAATCTGGGGTTCTTAAAGCATCCATGGCAATTTCTAGCTTGGTATCTAACTCCCAAGCATTAGAAGCATCAATTTTATCTTGAAGATCAGCTTGTTGAGCCATCAATTTATCCATCTTATCAGCATCAGAATACACTTCTTCCAAACCAAACATATCGTTGATTTTGTTGTATTCATCAAGAATTGCAACTGTTTCAGCAACTCCTTCTTTGACAACCTCTATCACTGTTTTTTCTGGATCTAACTGAGGTTCTTGTTCTAAGTAACCAACGTTATATCCTGGAGAAAAAGTAACATCACCTTGAAAATTTTTTTCTGTTCCTGCAATTATTTTTAACAAGGTAGATTTACCTGATCCATTGAGACCCTGTCTCTTATACACATCTCCGAGCCCACGAGACCGTACTAGATCTC
>CAJXRR010000138.1 GCA_913060575.1 uncultured Flavobacterium sp. | reverse complement strand
CTACACAGAGTAGATCGTCGGCAGCGTCAGATGTGTATAAGAGACAGATACTAATCAAGAGTTAGCCGAAAAAGAACTTGAATATATTAACAAAAACAAGATCCGGTTTTCCTATTTTTTAGAGGATGATTACCCAAAAAACTTACAACATTGCATTGATGCTCCAATTTTGTTTTTTAAAGATGGAAACATCGATTTTTCAAATGATAGAATCATTTCTATTGTTGGAACTAGAACCATGACTAATTATGGACGTGATTTTTGTGAAAAATTGATGGATGAATTGGCTCCCTATAACCCAATTATTGTTAGTGGTTTTGCCTATGGTGTAGATATCTGTGCTCATAAAAATGCAATGAAACAGAATTTGCAAACTATTGGAGTTCTAGCACATGGATTTGAACAAATTTATCCAAAATCACATAAAAAGTATATTCATGAAATGAATGAAAATGGAGGTTTTATCACTGAGTTTTTTCATAATGAAAATCCATTGCGTGAAAATTTCTTGAAGCGAAATAGAATTGTAGCAGGAATATCGAAAGCTACTATTATTATAGAATCGGCATCAAAAGGAGGATCTTTAGTAACAGCAGATATTGCGAATTCGTATGATAGAGATGTTTTTGCCGTACCAGGGAAAGTGACTGACTTAATGAGTAAAGGTTGTAATCAATTAATTCAACAACACAAAGCTCATTTATTAGAATCAGCTAAAGATATTATTCAAATGTTAAATTGGGATATTTGGACAAGCTCAACACAGGATGTTTCGAGAGTTTCAACATCCGTTCAAAAAAAATTATTTGTTGAGTTGAATGAGGATGAGGAAAAAATCTATGATTATTTACAAAAAAACGGATCCCAAGTGTTGGATCTTATTGCCTTAGAAATTCATATTCCTGTCTATCAATTAGCAACCATCTTATTGCAAATGGAATTAAAAAATGTGATTAAACCTTTACCTGGAAAGATGTTTGAAATTATTTAACTTTCTTAGATCTTACACTTTCAATCAGAACAGTAGACAAGATTAATAAACCTCCCCAAACGGTATTCATCGTCGGAATTTCATTCACAAATAAAAAAGCTAAAATAATTCCAAAAATGGGTTGAATGCTACTAATGATTGTGGTGGCAGTTGCCGAGAAAAACTTTAAAGAATGCACCATTAAGCTATGACCAATTGCTGTGGTTAATAAAGCAATTAATAGTAGGTATGGAAATTGAGATTGGAATCCAGATAGATCCATGAAAAATAATACGGGGACCATTACAATAGTAATTACTGTTGTTTGATAAAACATCAACATACTTCCGTGAAAATTTTGAACATGTTGTTTTAAAATTAAAACTCGAATGGAATAACACAAGGCAGAAAGTAATCCAAATAGAATTCCTTTTACATCGGAACTTTCTAAGTCAAATTCTGGTGCCAAAATGTAAATTCCGATCAATACAATGATCCCTAAAACAATATGAATCGGGTTTAATTTTGTTTTTAAGAAAACGGGTTCTAATAAAGCGGTAATGACAGGAAACGTAAATAATGACAACATGCCTAAGGCAACATTCGATAATTTTAAGGCATAAAAATAGGTAATCCAATGTCCCGCCATAAAGAGTGAACTGATGATTAAAGGCACATGCGTTTTTCTATGAGAGACTTTTAGACTTATTTTCTTAGACTTAATAAAGAAATATAAAAACACCATTGCAAAAGCAGACCGAAACCAAACAATTACTTCAGAAGGCATGGCAATATATTTTCCTAAGACACCAGAAGTACTAATGAATAAGGTCGCTAAAACTAATCCTGAAAGATTTTTAAGATGATTGTTTTCCATGTGTATAGTTACTAGAACTGAGATAACTTCGTCGGCTCTCCTCGTTATGACATGTCATTGCGATCAAGCTTTTGGTGAAGAGAAGCAATCTCATAAAATGAGTAGATTTTTTTTAATGTCTGTAAAGCAGTTTCTACAGAATCAATTCTGATAAAAGTAATTAATAATCGCAAACCACTTTTGGTCTGTTTTTCCTTCATGACACAACTTTTAGGGTTTTGCTGAACATATTTCAATATGTTAGAAAAAGCTTCTGTTTGATAGAATGGACTTTGTTGATCGGATACAAAATAGCCAATCATGCGTTTTTGTTTCAGAATCACTTTCTCTAAACCTAAATTTTTGGCAAACCATTTTAAACGAACACTGTCTAATAAATCTACTGCTTGAATTGGTAATTCTCCAAATCGATCGATTAATCTTTTTTCATATTCTAGTAGCTCAGATTCTGTTTCAACAGTAGATAATTCATTATACAAATTCAAACGTTCTGTAATTGCATTAATATAATTATCAGGATATAAAATTTCGAAATCGGTATCAATTTGAACTTCTTTTACAAACTCTTTTGGTTTGGTTTCTTCAGAATTATAAAGGTCTCTAAACTCATTTTCTTTTAATTCTTCAATGGCTTCACTTAATATTTTTTGATAGGTGTCAAATCCAATATCGTTGATAAACCCACTTTGTTCTCCTCCTAATAAATCTCCAGCACCACGAATTTCTAAATCTTTCATGGCAATATTGATTCCGCTCCCTAAATCAGAAAATAAGACTAAAGCTTCAATACGTTTTCTCGCATCATCTGTCATCATATGATAAGGAGGTGTTACGAAATAACAAAATGCTTTTTTATTAGAACGACCAACTCTACCTCTCATTTGATGTAAATCGGATAATCCAAAGTTATTAGCGTTATTAATAAAAATGGTATTTGCATTTGTGACATCTAAGCCACTTTCTACAATGGTTGTAGAAACCAAGACATCAAATTCGTTGTTCATAAAACCGAGCATCAAACTTTCTAGTTTTTTGCCTTCCATTTGTCCGTGACCAATTCCGATTTTTGCATTCGGAACCAAACGTTGTAATAAGCCAGCTACTTCTTTTATATTTTCAATTCTATTATGAATAAAAAACACTTGACCACCTCTTGAAATTTCATAGGTAATTGCATCGCGAATTGTTTCTTCACTAAAACGAATAACATGAGTTTCTATAGGATGTCGATTTGGTGGCGGTGTTGTAATTACTGATAAATCACGAGCGGCCATTAAACTAAATTGTAAAGTCCTAGGAATAGGAGTTGCAGTTAATGTTAAAGTGTCTACATTTTCTTTGAGTGTTTTTAATTTGTCTTTGACAGCAACACCAAACTTTTGTTCTTCATCAATAATTAGCAGTCCTAAATCTTTAAATTGAATTTTCTTATTCGTTAATTGATGCGTTCCAATAATAATATCAACAGAACCATCATTAATGCCTTCAATGGCGGCATTTCTTTCTTTAGTAGTTCTAAAACGATTTAAATAATCAACTTTTACCGGAAAATCACCTAAACGTTTTATAAACGTTTTATAATGTTGAAACGCCAAAATAGTAGTAGGAACTAAAATAGCTACCTGTTTGCCGTTATCAACGGCTTTAAAAGCAGCTCTCATAGCAACTTCTGTTTTTCCAAAACCAACATCACCACAAACCAAACGATCCATGGGTTGTTCTTTTTCCATATCAGCTTTAACATCTTGCGTCGCTGTATATTGGTCGGGTGTGTCTTCGTAGATAAAACTGGCTTCTAATTCATGTTGAATATGCGTGTCTGGACCAAAAGCAAACCCTTTTTGCATTCTTCGTTTGGCATATAATTTGATTAAATCGTAGGCAATTTCCTTTACTCGTTTTTTAGTTTTCTGCTTGATTTTCTTCCAAGCTCCAGAACCTAATTTGTATACTTTAGGAGGTCTACCATCTTTACCATTAAATTTAGAAATTTTGTGTAATGAGTGAATACTTACATATAGTATGTCTCGATCGCCATATATAAGTTTGATTGCTTCTTGTTTTTTGCCTTCGACATCAATTTTTTGTAACCCACCAAATTTTCCAATTCCATGATCCATGTGAGTAACATAATCACCAATTTCTAAATTGTTAAGTTCTTTTAAAGTGATGGATTGCTTTTTTGAATAGCCGTTTTTTAATCGAAATTTATGATACCGTTCAAAGATTTGATGATCTGTATAACATACAATTTTCTCATCTAAATCTATAAAACCTTGGTGTAATGGAAAAACAATGGTTTGGTAATGAACTTCTTTTTCTGCATCATCAAAAATATCATGAAAACGTTGCGCTTGTTGTTCATTAGCACAGAAAATATAATTAGTAAATCCGTTTTTGTGATGTTCGTTTAAGTCCTCAATTAATAAATCAAATTGTTTGTTAAATGATGGCTGACCTTTAGTGGTAAAATCAATTGTGGTTTTATTTCCATAAATGTTGCCTTCTAAACTTGCGATGGTAAAGTCTTTTAATTCATTTTTTATATAGTCACCATCACAGAATAAATCTTCTGGTTTGGAATGATTTATTTCTTTAGAAAGTTCCTCAAACGCATGTTCAGCTTTAGAAAATAATTTATCTAAACTTCCAATTAATAATTCTCTATTTTTTGTAAAAATGACTGTTTTTGAAGAGATGTACTTTAGAAAACTCTCTCGCTTCTCTTGCAAGGTTTTGTTTTCTACATTAGGCATAATACTTACCTTTTGAAGTCTCTCGAGAGAGAGTTGAGTTTCTACATCAAAAGTTCTTATACTATCTACTTCATCACCAAAAAATTCTATTCTAAAAGGTTCATCATTAGAAAAAGAAAAAACATCTATTATTCCACCACGAACAGAAAATTCTCCAGGCTCAGTTACAAAATCTACTCTTTTAAAAAGATATTCAAATAAGATTTCATTTACAAAGTCGAGAGAAATATTTTCAGACACAGATATCTTTAAAGTATTTCTTTCTAATTCTTTTTTTGTAACTACTTTTTCAAAAAGGGCTTCTGGGTAGGTAACAATTACGGCAGGTTTTTTTCTAGAATTAATTCGATTTAAAACCTCTGATCTAAGTAAAACATTCGCATTATCTGTCTCATCTATTTGATAAGGTCTTCTGTAAGAACCAGGATAAAAAAGCACATTTTTATCACCAATTAATTGTTCTAAATCATTTAAGTAGTAAGCAGCTTCTTCTTTATCATTAAAGACAAGTAAATAAGGTTTTCCTGCTTTTTTAAAGGTTTCTGAAATGACAAAAGACAATGAAGATCCGACCAAATTCGTAATTTGAAAATGGTTCTGATCTAGTTGAATTTCATTTAAAACCTGCTGAGTTTTAGCAGATTTTTGGTACTGATTAACAATCTCCTGTTTGCTCAACGAACTAACTTTTTGTCAAAGATAATTGCTTCAATATTAATTATTAGTAAAAAACTTGAATTTATGAGATAATACAATAACTTTGGCGATTCTTAGTTAAAAGATAACATATAGGGGATTTACAATATTTTATTATGAAAAGAATAATTGTTTTAGCATTATTATTGATAGTTTGTAACTCAGCAACATCTCAAAATAAAGAAAACAAATGGGCTGTCTCTTATACACATCTGACGCTGCCGACGATCTACTCTGTGTAGA
>CAJXRR010000137.1 GCA_913060575.1 uncultured Flavobacterium sp. | reverse complement strand
CGAGATCTAGTACGGTCTCGTGGGCTCGGAGATGTGTATAAGAGACAGAGATACATCAGTGACTGATAGTATTCAAGTGATGTCTAAAGTTTTCGGAAAAGCCTAACCAAATTCTATGCAGAAAGTTATAAGAATAGGTACGCGTGATAGTGAATTAGCACTATGGCAAGCCAAAAAAGTTCAACGAATGTTGAACGAATTAGAGTATCAAACAGAAATTGTAGCTGTAAAGTCTACAGGAGATTTAGTGCTTAATAAACCTATTTATGAACTTGGAATTACCGGGGTTTTTACTAAGAATCTTGATATTGCTTTGTTAAATGATGAAATTGATATAGCTGTTCATTCAATGAAAGATGTTCCTACAGTTTTACCCGAAGGAATAATTCAAGCCGCAGTTTTAAAAAGAGCAAATTATAGTGATATTCTTGTTTTAAAAGATACTGAAGAGTTTTTCGCACAAAAAGAAGCAACGATTGCAACTGGTAGTTTGCGTAGAAAAGCGATGTGGTTAAATCGTTTTCCAACCCATACAATTGTGGGTTTACGTGGTAACGTTAATACTCGTCTGCAAAAATTAGATGATAATGATTGGGATGGAGCTGTTTTTGCAGCTGCTGGTTTAGAACGATTAGGAAAACGACCTGCCGGAGCAGTCAATCTTTCATGGATGCTTCCTGCTCCTGCACAAGGAGCAATCATGGTCGCTTCTTTAGCAGAAGATGATTTTGTTAAAGATGCTTGTGAGCAGTTGAATCATCAAGAAACAGCAGTTTGTGTAAAAGTTGAACGTGATTTTTTACATCGCCTTGAAGGTGGGTGTACTGCGCCAATAGGAGCAATTGCTTATGTAGATGAGAAAACACAAGAAATCAATTTTAAAGGAGTACTGTTAAGTAAAGATGGTAAAAAGAAAATTGAAGTTGCTAAAAACGCACCCTTAGAGCGTCATAATTATTTAGGACAAGATTGTGCAAACTCTATCATAGAACGTGGAGGGAAGCAATTAATAATGGATGATATTGAAATTAAAGAAGAAACAAAAGTTAATGTCTATTCTACCAAATCACTTTCTATAAGTCAAACTAAATTATTTCATGAAACCATAGCTTCAGACAGTTCTGATTTTATTAAAATTAGAGCTAATAGAATTGCTCCTAAAGTAGTCAAAGATGAAATTGAGAATGTAATTATCACCAGTAAAAATGGAGTAGAAGCGATCTTAAATAGCTTCACTAAAGATGAATTGAACTTCAGAAATATCTATTGTGTTGGTAGAAGAACAAAAAAATTGATTGATCAAAAAATTGGTTCTGTTCGTCATACTGAAAATAATGCAGAGAAATTAGCAGCATACCTAAAAGAAAAAATTAAAGAACAAGAGGTTACTTATTTCTGTAGTGATTTAAGATTAGATACTTTACCAGCTGTTTTGTCAGAAAATGGGATAAAAGTTAACGAAGTTGAGGCATACAAAACAATGTATAGTCCAGCTGATGTTGATGATAATGTAAGCGGAGTATTGTTTTATAGTCCTTCAACTGTAGAAAGTTATATTCAGAAAAACAACACAGATAAAGTTGCTTTTTGTATTGGTGAATCTACTGCAAAAGAAGCACGAAAGCATTTTGACAATGTTGAGGTTGCGCAATTGCCAACAGTAGAAAGTGTTATTGAATTAGTGAATTTGCATTATGTACAACAGAACTAGAAGACTTAGAAAATCAGAAGGAATTAGAAGATTAGTTCAAGAAACTAAAATATCTGTAGATGATTTTATTTATCCTTTATTTATAGAAGAAGGAAATAATATAGAAACAGAAATTGTTTCAATGCCAGGAATCAAAAGATATTCTTTGGATACCATCTCTAAAGAATTAGATGAAGTAGTCGCTTTAAATATTCCTGCTGTTTTATTATTTGGAATTCCTTCTGAAAAAGACGACACTGGAACAGAAACTTGGAATGATAACGGAATTATGCAACAAGCAATCCGTTTTATCAAAAAAAATTATCCAAAATTATATGTAATTACAGATGTTTGTTTTTGTGAATATACATCACACGGGCATTGCGGAGTTATTCACAATAATGATGTTGACAACGATGCAACACTTGTTAATATTGCAAAACAAGTAGTATCACACGCAAAAGCTGGTGTAGATATGGTAGCGCCTTCAGGGATGATGGATGGAACTATAGCGATGATCCGTGAATCCTTAGATAATACAGGTTTTGTAGATCTTCCAATTATGGCGTATTCTGTAAAATATGCCTCAGCATTTTACGGTCCATTTAGAGATGCTGCAGATTCTGCTCCAACTTTTGGAGATAGAAGAACCTATCAAATGGATCCAGCAAATAGAGATGAAGGAATGCGTGAAGCTAATTTTGATGATCAAGAAGGTGCTGATATTTTAATGGTGAAACCCGCATTGTCGTATTTGGATATTATTCGTGATTTAAAAAATGATTTTGATAGACCAATTGCATGTTACAATGTAAGTGGAGAATATGCAATGGTAAAAGCAGCAGCCGAAAAAGGTTGGATTGACGGTGAAAAAGTAATGATGGAAAGTTTACTATCTATGAAAAGAGCAGGAGCAGACATCATCATTACCTATTTTGCAAAAGAAGCAGCGAAGTTTTTAATGAAATAATGATTCAATGTGAAAATATAACAATGAATTATGATGAAAGATTTTAAAATAGAGTATTGTCATATCGAGTGAATTTGTGAAGCATGAACAAATTTGTATCGAGATATCTCAAAAGCTCTCTATACATTTTATTTTTTTAGCTTTACTTCAAAATAAAACACTCGAACTGACATGAGAAATAAAATATGATTCCCATGAAAATGGGAATCCATAAAATAAATAGATTCCGCATCAAGTGCGGAATGACAAAAATATGATCTCAGTAGAAGAAGCCTTAAAAATCATTTTAAAGAACACTCAAGATTTTGGAGTGGAAGAAATTCCGTTTTTAGAATCTGTTGGTCGTACTTTAAAAGAAGATATTCTTGCCGATCGTGATTTCCCGCCATTCAACAGAGTTTCTATGGATGGTATTGCTATCAATCAAGAATACTTTAAAGAAGGCATTAGAGATTTTAAAATTGAAGGAGTGCAAGCAGCCGGAGCAGAACAGAAAACCATGAAAGTAGCTTCCAATTGTATGGAAGTGATGACTGGAGCTGTTTTACCAGAGAACACAGATACTGTGATCCGTTATGAAGATATAGTTAATGAAAACGGAATTGCAACGATACAAATTGACAGTATTACTGGAAATCAAAATGTACATCAAAAAGGAAAAGACAGAAGTCAGGGAGATTTACTCATTCCAAAAAACAGGATCATTACCGCTGCAGAAATTGGCGTCATTGCAACCGTAGGGAAAGCAACTGTAAAAGTTGCTAAAACTCCAAAAGTGATGATTGTTTCTACAGGCGATGAATTGGTTGAAGTCAGTGAAACGCCATTAGCACATCAAATTAGAAGAAGCAACGCATTTACCTTAGTTTCTTTACTAGAAAGATTAAACATTCAAGCTGAAACTTCTCATATCACAGACGATAAAGAATTGCTTAAACAAAAGATTTCAGGCTATTTAAAGGATTACGATGTGCTATTATTTAGTGGAGCAGTAAGTAAAGGAAAGTTCGATTTTCTACCCGAAATTTTAGAAGAATTAAAAGTGCAAAAACTCTTTCATAGAGTTGCACAACGCCCCGGAAAACCTTTCTGGTTCGGGCGATTGGTCTCTGAGGAAACTCGAAGAGACAAAATTGTCTTCGCTTTCCCAGGAAACCCAATCTCAACCTATGTAAACTGTTTGGTGTATTTTTATCCATGGTTTGCAAAGTCAGCTGGGTTTGAGTTAAAAGAAGAAACAGTTATTTTAGGAAAAGATGTGTCTTTTAAACCTCAATTGACGTATTTTTTACAAGTAAGAATTGATGTTAAATTTGGGCATTTAGTTGCATTTCCAATCAAAGGAAATGGATCAGGAGATTTAGCAAGTTTGGTAGAAGCTGATGGATTTATCCAATTACCAAAAGAACAAATAGAGTTTAAAAAAGGCGAGACATTTTCGTTTATACGATATCGAAACTAACTGTCAGTTCGAGTGGTTTTTCTGACAAAGGAAGAAAAATTGTATCGAGAACTCAATCAATAACTTCTCGATAAAATTTTCTCATAAAATTGAAAACCACCCGAAGTGACAAAAGAAGTGAAATTTCAGTTTGAGTGGTTTTTGTGAGGAACCGAATAAAAACTATATAGAAAACAAATTATAAGCACAATGAAAATCTATTATGTCTATATTTTAAAATGTTCAGATGAGACTTATTATACAGGAATTACTTCAAACCTTAGATCTAGACTTCAAGAGCATCAATCAGGAAAGCATAAAAATAGTTATACATTTAAAAGAAGACCTTTAGAACTAGTTTTTTTCTCCGAATTCACTAATGTTGAGATGGCTACCGATAAAGAAAAACAAATAAAAAAATGGTCAAAAGCTAAAAAAGAAGCTTTGATAAATGATGAATTTGAAAAACTACCTAACTTAGCTAAAAAGAAGTTTAAATCATAAACGTGATTGTCAGTTCGAGTGATTTTTAAGATAGAAGCGAAAAAATTGTTTCGAGAACTTGTTATATAACAACATCTCGACACTAATTTCTGTTTTTCTTACGAAAACGAAATTCACTCGATGTGACATCATAACTAAAAATTAAACACTCACAATTCAAAACTTGATAAATGGGTTTTTCACATATTAATAAAAAGAATCAACCTAAGATGGTTGATGTTTCTGGTAAAGAAATTACCAAACGAACTGCTATTGCAAAAGCGACGATGTTTTTAGGAACAGAAGTGATATCTCATTTTGAGAATGATGAACTCACCACTAAAAAAGGACCAGTTTTTCAAACGGCAATTATAGCAGGAATTCAAGCAGTGAAAAAGACTTCAGAATTGATTCCTATGTGTCATCCTTTATTAATTAATGGAGTGGATATTGATATCAATATTATAAATAATGAGGATATCGAAGTTTTCTGTAAAGTAATGATAGAAGGAAAAACGGGTATAGAAATGGAAGCCTTAACTGGAGCATCTACAACTTGTTTAACTATTTACGATATGTGCAAATCTATTTCTCAAAAAATGGTGATTAAAGAAGTGAAGCTATTAGAAAAATCAGGAGGAAAATCGGATATTAAAAATTAATAAAATAGTTGGTGACTGAGGCTCTCGAAGTCACGAAAATGAGACACTGAATCACACTTCGACAGGCTCGGTATAAAAGTTCAACATACAATGAAAAAACACCAAAAACATACAAACTTAGTTAGACGAAAAAACGGGAATTTTGCACCGAATGAAATTGCTGTTTTAGGAGCTAAATGTGGAATTATTTCTGAGCTGGTTCAAAAAGTTTCTCAAAGTTTATCTCAGTATAAGCTTGCTTATTTTGATGCCTCCCATGCAAATGATGTAGCTGTAAATCTGTCTCTTATACACATCTCCGAGCCCACGAGACCGTACTAGATCTCG
>CAJXRR010000136.1 GCA_913060575.1 uncultured Flavobacterium sp. | reverse complement strand
AGATCTAGTACGGTCTCGTGGGCTCGGAGATGTGTATAAGAGACAGTAGTTGCACAAACCAATACTGAGGTTTACTTATTTGATGTAGAAAAAACCGAAAAAGGTTATCAGCTAACAAATAAAAAAAATATTTCAGACAATAAAGACTATGATAGTCAGCCTTATTTTTATGATAATAATACGCTATTGTTTGCCTCTTCTAGAAATGGACAGACCGATATTTTAAAATATACGATAAAAACTGGTGAAAAAGTTTTCATCAATAATACTCCACAAGGAGGAGAATATTCACCTCAACGTATTCCTGGATCAGATGATGTATCAGCTGTACGTCTAGACAATTCTGGATTACAAAGATTTTACAAATATGATATCAATACTGGTGAATCTAAAGAACTTATTCGTAGTTTAAAAGTTGCATACCCATTATGGTATAATGAAAAGCTAGTGGTTTCTGCCATTATAGGTAAAAACTCATTAGACTTAGTAACTAGTGACTTAAAACATAAAACAAATTTTACTTTACAAAAAAATATTGGACGTTCTCTTCATAAAATTCCTAATAGCAGTAAAGTAAGTTACATCAGTAAGAAAAATCCTGAATGGGAAATTAGGTCTTTAGATGTTTCTAGTTTAAGAACAGCGAAAATTGCCACTCTAGATGGTAAATACGAAGACATTTATTGGTTATCTGAAGATGTTGTTTTACAAGCTAAAAAGAATCAAATATTACAATATAATATAAAAACAGATTCTGTTTGGAGTGAGTTTTTTACAGTTGATGATACTCAAATTCAGAATATTTCTAGAATTTCTATCAGCCCAGACGGAACAAAAATGGCAATAGTTGGAGAAGAGTCTGCTCGTTTTGTCGTTGAAAAACAATTAGAAGCTTATAACAATAGAGACATAGATGCGTATGTAAATGTATTTTCTGAAGACGTAAAAGTGTATGATTACCCTCATAAACTCAGATATCAGGGCAGAAAGGAAATGAAAAGACGTTATGCAGCTTTCTTTAGAAACACAAAAGACCTTAATTGCAAAATTCTAAACCGTATAGAAAATGGAAACATTATCATAGACCAAGAATCTGTAACAATTAATGGAAGAATAGTTAATGCCGTTGCGATTTACGAAATTAAAAACGGAAGAATTATTACTGTGACCTTTATGTAGATCTTTACTACTAGCTCAATCCATCAATAATGCTCTCTTGATCTTCTAATTGCGTTAAATTCAATGCAGTTTCTATCAATGCTAAATGAGAATAGGCCTGAGGGAAGTTTCCTAACAAACGTTTTGTTTCAAAATCGATGTCTTCACTAAACAGTCCTAAATGATTACTATAAGACAGCAATTCTTCAAATTGTGCAGTTGCTTCTTCTTTTTTACCAATTTTACTTAAAGAATTAATGTACCAAAATGTACAGATAGTAAAAGAAGAAGATGGCAAACCAAAATCATCTTTATTTTTGTATCGATATAACAACCCATCATTATTTAATTCTTTACCAATTGCTTCTACGGTACTTATAAACTTAGGGTCTTTAGCCTCTATAAATCCATACGATTCCATTAATAAAACAGAAGCATCCATTTCTGACGAACCATACGATTGTGTAAAGGCCTGTACTTCTTCGTTCCAAGCATTTTTATGAATATCGTTTTTTATTTCTTGTTCAATCTTTCTCCATTTTGACGCTTTGTAATCTTTGCTAAAGAGCTCTGCTACTTTTATCGCTCTATCAATTGCCACCCAACACAATACTTTAGAGAACGTAAAATGTCTATCTTCTTCTCTAAATTCCCAAATTCCTTTATCAGCTTCTCTCCAGTGTTTGTTTACCACCCAAACTATTCCTTTGGTAATGGTCCATAATTCTTCTCCATTATCTATATCGATGGTAAAATTGGTTATTTGTTGATGAATTACATCCATTAAAATCCCATAAATATCATTTTGCTGTTGAGAATAGGCGGCATTTCCAACTCGTACTGGAGCTGAATTTTTATATCCCTTTAAATGTGATAAGGTTTTTTCAGTTAAAATTTTTTCGTTGTTGATTCCGTACATAATTTGCAATTGCTCATCTTTTTCAGGAATTAAACCAATAATAAATTTTAAATACCGTTGAGCAATTTTTTTATGACCTAATTGAGAAACAACTTTAATAACCATAGAAGCATCTCGAATCCAACAAAAACGATAATCCCAGTTTCTTACTTCTCCGATTGTTTCTGGTAATGATGTTGTTGCTGCTGCTAAAACAGCTCCAGTTTTATCATAACTCAACAACTTTAAAGTCATCGCACTTCTACAAATCTCGTTGTTATACTTTTTATATTTAGGAGTTCTAGAAATCCAATCAAACCAATAAACTTTTGTTCTTTCTAATTCGGTTTCAATTGAATTAATATTGGTTTTAAAAATCTTTTCGTTATAACTCGTTAAGAAATAAGCATCTTCTGTTAGCATAATCTCTTTTCCATCTATAACATCTTGCTTATCTAGATTAGTATATAAAAATAAGGTGTCATAAGAATCTTTATCGGTAAGACTTACTATAAAATCCTCTTTTATATGAGTAATAGTCTCATCTAGAGCATATTCTAGTTTAGGATTGTAATTAGTTTTAAATACCGGATTACCCGATATCAACTTTACATAGCGAATAATTTCTGGAGGATGATGATAAGAACCATTTGTTTTATGATAACGAGGCATAAAATCATGTAATTCAAAAACACCTTCTTCACTGGAAAAAGTAGTAATTAAAATACACGTATTATTTAAATATTCTTGTGAAATTGTATATTGATCACTTACATCTAGAGAAAAACTACCGCCAATCTCATCATCTAATATTTTAGCAAATACAGAAGAAGAGTCAAATACTGGTAAACAACTCCAATCAATGGAACCTGTTTTTGATACTAAAGCTGCACTTTGGCAATTACCAATGATTCCGTAATCTAAATTATTCATAAAGTCTTCTGTTAATGGTTTTGTAAGCGATTTTATTTTTGTTAAATTAACGAAATATTTTACACCCAACAAAAGATACTAGATGCCAAAAAACATAATTGTTTCAAACAGATTACCCGTTCAAATTACCATAGATAAAGATGCCATCAATTTAAAAGGAAGTGTTGGCGGATTAGCTACAGGAATGAAGTCTGTTCATGCAGAAGGAAATAGTATCTGGATAGGTTGGTCTGGTTTAAAAGAAGAAGATGTAACACCTGAAAATTCTATCAATATTTTTAATGCTCTTAAAAAAGAAAAATGCGTTCCTGTTGCATTAACTGATGATGATGTCGAGAACTTTTATCTTGGCTTTAGTAATAAAACTTTATGGCCTTTATTTCATTATTTCACTGAATACACGACGTTTGATAACAATCAATGGATTTCTTATAAAGAGGTCAATGAAAAATTTGCAGAAATTGTATTAGAAAATTGCGAAGATGGAGACACTATTTGGGTTCATGACTATCAATTATTGTTAGTTCCGCAGTTAATCAAAGAGAAAAAACCAGCTACTAAAATTGGTTTATTTCTACACATACCCTATCCTTCATTTGAAATTTTTAGAACATTCCCATGGCGTGAACAATTATTACACGGAATGTTAGGTTCTGATTTAATCGGTTTTCACACCTATGATTACGAACGTCATTTTATCAGTTCTGTAAAACGTATTTTAGGGTTGGAAGTCAATTTTAATGAAATATTATACGAAGATAGAATTGTAAAAGTAGATTCTTTTCCTATGGGAATTGACTATGAGAAATTTAATACTGCCGCAAAACTAAATGAAGATAGTAATCCTGAAGAGCGTTCAGACTTACAAAAAAGATTAGATGAGCACAAACAATCGACTTCTGGAGCTAAACTAATTTTATCAATTGATCGATTGGATTATACCAAAGGAATTCCGAATAGAATTAGAGCTTTTGAATATTTCTTAAACAGATATCCAGAATACAAAGAAAAAGTACGATTGATCATGTTGGCTGTACCTTCTCGTTCTAACGTTCCTCAATACAAAAAACTCAAAAGAGAAACCGATGAGTTAGTAGGTAGAATTAATGGAGAATTTTCTACCGTAAACTGGACCCCAATTTGGTATTTCTACCGTTCGATTCCTTTTGATAACTTAATTGACTTGTATACTTCAGCTGAAGTTGCATTAATCACTCCTTTAAGAGATGGAATGAATTTAGTTGCCAAAGAATATGTAGCAACAAGAGTTAATCTTGATGGTGTTTTAATACTAAGTGAGATGGCAGGAGCGGCAAAAGAAATGCACGAAGCTTTAATTATTAATCCTAATAATTTCGAAGAGTTTTCTGACACAATTAAAGAAGCTTTAGAAATGCCAAAAGAAGAACAAGCAAGTCGAATGAAAAGCCTTCAAAAGAGGTTAAAAAGATACACCGTAGAGAAATGGTCAGATGAATTTATGAAATCTCTTGTAGCTACTCAAAAATCAAATAAAACGACTTCTGTGGTTCCTTTAAAAGAAACACTTCTAAACAAGGAAGTTGAAAAATTTAAGAGCGCAAAAAACAGACTTATCTTTTTAGATTATGATGGCACGTTGGTTGGTTTTAAAGACGATCCTCAAAAAGCATCACCCGATGAAGAACTTTTTGCCCTTTTAGACGCAATAAATGAAATACCAAATACAACATTAGTACTGGTAAGCGGAAGAGATAAAGAAACGTTTAATCGCTGGTTTAAAGGAAAAACATATTCTTTAATTACCGATCATGGTATTTGGATGAAACAAAAGAATGTAGATTGGGAAGCGGCAGCAATTCTAAAGAATACTTGGATGGAAAATATTCATCCTATTTTAGAAAGCTTTGTAGATAATACTCCAGGTACTTTTATAGAAGAAAAGAAATATTCATTGGCTTGGCACTATAGAAAAGCCGATGCAGAATTAGCTCAAAAAAGAACCATAGAACTCAATACAGTATTAACGAGTTTAATTTCTAACCATGAATTAAGTGTATTGTTAGGTAATAAAGTAGTAGAAATAAAAAGTAGCAGTATTGATAAAGGAAAAGCTTGTACAAAGTTTATGCTGAATAAAGAATTTGATTACGTTGTAGCAATTGGAGATGATTATACAGATGAATATATGTTTGAAGAATTACCTGATACAGCCACTACCATTAAAGTTGGGTTTATGAAAACTAGTGCCAAATACTTTGTAAAATCTCCAAAAGAAGTTAGAAGTTTTTTATCAAAACTAACGCAATAATCAATGCAGCTTTTTGTTGAAATATCCTTTCAAGTAAAAAGCTTGTACAAAAAACAAAATTGAAAATAACAACATGGTATATAATGTTGTATTAGAAATCGATAATGCTTCATAGAGTCCTGAAAAACTAATATTTGTCAGAAAAGAAAAATCAACAGGGATTTCAGGTATCTTATCTAATAAACTAGCTTCTTCTTTTTGAAAAGGAACAAAAATCGCTATGGTAGAGAATATTGCGATAATTGAAGCTATGACTCCCCAAACCTTTTTAGAGATTAACGGAACATATTCTGTCTCTTATACACATCTGACGCTGCCGACGATCTACTCTGTGTAGA
>CAJXRR010000135.1 GCA_913060575.1 uncultured Flavobacterium sp. | reverse complement strand
CACCAATCATATGGCAACCCAACCATTCTCCATATTTTGCATCAAAAATTACTTTGACAAAACCATCAGTTGTTCCAGCAGCTGTTGCTTTCCCTGATGCAGAGAAAGGGAATTTTCCAACTTTTAATTCATATCCTTGTTCTTTTGCTTGTTCCTCTGTTAGACCTACAGAAGCAATTTCTGGGCTAGCATAAGTACAACCAGGTATGTTTCCATAATCTATTGCTTCGCTATGTAGACCAGCAATTTTTTCAACACATGTTATTCCCTCAGCTGAAGCAACGTGAGCTAAAGCAGGACCAGGTGTTACATCTCCAATCGCGTAATAGCCTGGTATATTAGTCTGATACCAATCATTAACTAAGATTTTATCTCTATCTGTAATAATTCCAACATCTTCTAATCCAATATTTTCAATATTTGTTTTAATACCTACAGCTGATAATAAAATATCAGCTTCTAAAGTTTCTTCACCTTTTTTAGTTTTAACTGTAGCTTTTACTCCATCTCCAGAAGTATCAACAGTTTCTACAGAAGAACTCGTCATAATTTTAATTCCAGTCTTTTTCAAAGAACGTTCAAATTGTTTTGAAATATCTTTATCCTCAACTGGTACAATTGTTGGTTGAAATTCAACAATAGTAACATCAGTTCCCATAGAATTATAGAAAGAAGCAAACTCCACTCCAATAGCTCCAGAACCAACAACAATCATAGATTTTGGCTGAGAAGGTAAAGTCATTGCTTGTCTGTATCCAATTACTTTTACACCATCTTGTGGTAAGTTTGGTAATTCTCTAGAACGTGCGCCAGTTGCAATAATAATATGCTCTGCGCTGTATTCAGTTACGTTGCCATCTTTACTTGTTACATCAATCTTTTTCCCAACTTTTACCTTTCCAAAACCGTCAATAACATCAATTTTATTCTTCTTCATTAAAAATTGAACTCCTTTACTCATTCCTTCAGCAACACCACGACTTCTTTTAATAACGGCTTCAAAATCCTTATCAATAGATTCAGCTTTTAAACCATATTGATCTACATGCTTTAAGTATTCATAAACTTGAGCACTTTTTAATAAAGCTTTAGTAGGTATACATCCCCAATTTAAACAAACTCCACCTAAACTTTCTTTTTCTATAACGGCTGTTTTGAAACCTAATTGAGATGCTCTAATAGCGGTAACGTATCCTCCAGGACCACTACCAACAACAATAATATCGTATTTCATAATCTTTTATTTTATTGATTACATTCTATTAGGAACATGTATACCTAACAGTTTGAATGATGATTTTATAACTTTAGCAACATTTTGTGCTAACTGAACTCTTAATATTTTTTTAGTTTGATTTGATTCCCCTAGAATAGACACATTTTGATAAAATGAATTAAATTCTTTCACCAAATCATACGTATAATTAGCAATTAAAGCTGGCGAATAATTTGCTGCAGCTTGCTGAATAGTTTCAGGATATAATTCTAATTGTTTGATTAACTCTTTTTCTTTGATGTGTAAATCAATTCCAGTTACTTCACTTGAATAATCAAATGTAGCTTTTCTTAAAATTGATTGAATTCTAGCATAGGTATATTGTATAAACGGACCTGTGTTTCCTTGAAAATCTACCGAAGCTTTTGGGTCGAACAAAATTCGTTTTTTAGGATCTACTTTTAAAATGAAATATTTTAAAGCTCCTAAACCAATCACACTATATAATTTAGATTTTTCTTGTTCAGAATAACCTTCTAATTTTCCTAATTCTTGAGAAATGTCTTTCGCTGTATTTGACATTTCAACCATCAAATCGTCAGCATCTACAACAGTTCCTTCTCTAGATTTCATTTTACCAGAAGGTAAATCTACCATTCCATAACTTAAATGAAACAATTGTTTTGCCCAAGAGAATCCTAATTTCTTTAAAATCAAGAACAATACTTTAAAGTGATAATCTTGTTCGTTACCAACGGTATAAACCATTCCGTTGATGTCTGAATAATCTTTCACGCGCTGAATAGCGGTCCCAATGTCTTGCGTCATATAAACCGCTGTTCCGTCTGAACGTAACACCAACTTTTCATCCAATCCTTCATGGGTTAAATCACACCAAACAGAACCGTCTTCTTTTGTGAAGAAAACGCCACTTTTAATTCCTTCATCAATAACATCTTTTCCTAAAAGATAAGTGTCACTTTCATAATATAGTGTGTCAAAATCTACGCCTAAATTCTTATAGGTAATTTCAAAACCTTCATAGACCCAAGCATTCATGGTTTTCCATAAATCAACAGTTTCAGAATCTCCGGCTTCCCATTTTAGCAACATTTGTTGTGCTTCAATTAATAATGGAGCTTCTTTTTTTGCGTCATCTTCAGACATTCCACCGGCTACTAAGGTGCCGATTTCTTTCTTATATTCTTGATCGAATTTCACATAGTAATTCCCAACCAATTTATCTCCTTTCAATCCTGAAGATTCTGGAGTTTCACCATTGCCAAGCTTTTTCCAAGCCAACATAGACTTGCAAATATGGATTCCACGATCATTAATAATTTGAGTTTTATAAACTTTTTTTCCGGAAGCCTTTAAAATTTCTGCTACAGAATATCCTAATAAATTATTTCTAACATGCCCTAGGTGTAAGGGCTTATTTGTGTTTGGGGATGAATATTCTACCATGACAGCATCTTCAGATTCGTTTATAAATCCGAAGTTATCTTGCGTCATAATGTTATGAAATGATTCTAGGTATACAGCATCTTCAATAACAAGGTTTAAAAAACCTTTAACTACATTAAATGCTTTAATGTTATCAACATTAGCAACCAAATAATTTCCTAAGTCTTCACCTATTTGAGCTGGATTGCCTTTTTTAAAACGCAACATCGGAAATACAACTACAGTAATATCACCTTCAAAATCTTTACGTGTAGCTTGGAATTCAACAGTAGGTAATGCTGTTTCAAAAAGAGCTAAAAAACCTTCTTTAACTTTAGATTCTAACTGGGATTGAATATTCATTGAGTCAAATAAATTGAAGTGCAAAATTACATATTTTATTTGTTTTTGAATAAAGGATTTTAGGTAGATTTTATTGGTACTTTTGTAAAACTTTAGCTTTTACACCTTAGTTGTATTTTAATTTAATATTTGAACAACTTCGAGTTGACAATTGTGTCAGGTAGAGCAGAGTTGAAACCTACTATTATCTCATGGAAAAACGATTAGAGCAATTACCAAAATTATCTAAAGAAACTTTACCAGAAACGACAAAATACTTCAAAATGCTGAAGATTAGAACACCTAAGAATTTAGATGTTGTGATGAAAGAATTACATGAAGAAGAATTTAAAAAAACCGATTGTTTGTCATGTGGAAACTGTTGTAAAACTACCAGTCCTATTTTCATAGAGAAAGATATTCAGCGTATTTCGAAGCATTTACGTATGAAGGAAGCTAAATTTATTGATCAGTATTTAGAAAGAGATCAAGATGATTTTATGGTCTTAAAAACTGCTCCTTGTTCTTTCTTTGACGAATCTGATAATACTTGTTTTATCTATGATGTAAGACCAAAAGCTTGTTCGGAATATCCACATACCAATCGAAAAAAATTCATACAAATTACAGACTTAACATTAACAAATACTCAAGTTTGTCCTGCTGCTTTTAATATTGTTGAAAATTTAAAAAAACGTATTCCTCTAAACTATAACAAAAAGGTAAGAAGGAGTTAATTTCATTTTTATTAAAAAATTAGATTTGAGAAACTTTCAGTATTTTAGTGCCAAACTATTTTATATTGGAAACTATATTCAACTATTTTGAAACCATTCCTTCCGCTCATAGAAGTTTAATTCTTGTAGGCGGAATTACTTTTTTTTGGCTATTAGAAGGCGCTTTACCTTTGTTTAGATTTAGTTATAAAAAGTGGAAACATGCCATTCCAAACTTGTTTTTTACTTTAACAACCATCATTATAAATTTTGCTTTGGCTTTTTTATTACTAGCAACTGCAGATTGGGTTCAAGCCAATGATTTTGGAATTATCAATTGGTTGCCTGCTATGCCTTTATGGTTATATGTTTTATTAGGCGTTTTGTTTTTAGACTTCTTTGGAGCCTATTTAGCTCATTTTACAGAACATAAAATTAAACCTTTGTGGATGGTTCATTTGGTGCATCATACCGATCATAAAGTAGATACAACTACAGCAAATAGACATCATCCTTTAGAAAGTATGATTCGTTTTGCCTTTACCTTATTTGGTGTGTTGGTAGTTGGTGCGCCGATTGCTATTGTGATGATCTATCAATCAATGTCGTTAGTTTTTACACAGTTTACTCATGCCAACATTAAAATGCCAAAATCTGTAGATAAACTATTGAGTTATATTATTGTTTCTCCTGATATGCATAAAGTACATCATCATAATTTGTTGCCATATACAGATTCTAATTATGGAAATATATTTTCTATTTGGGATCGTTTGTTAGGAACCTATATGCATTTGGATAGAGAAAAAATCGTGTATGGTGTAGATACTTTTCCTGATGAAAAAACGAACTCTTCTTTAAAGGAATTACTGAAACAACCTTTTCAGAAGTATCAAAAGCCAACGAATATTTAATTTATAAAGGGTTACTTATAAATCAAATACTTACTCCTGACTTTTTTAAAGGCTTCCAAACCTTCTTGCCAAGAGGCTTTAATTTCTTCTTCCGGAATTTTATCTTCTAGTTGTTTTTGCAGTTTTTCTGTACCGGCTAGTGTCGTGAAATAAGGAATAAAAAAGTTTTTAGTTCGGTTTTGTTTTTTTGCTTTGATCAACCAAGAAAGATTTATTGAACTTAATCTTTTAGTAGCTCTTAAATCTTCGCCATAAACAATCATGTGTGCATGTTTTGGATATTTTGCACCTTCATTTGGACTTGGTGTAAATGAGAATTTACTATTGGTATTTAAAAACGGCGAACCATAAATTTGAAATTGCATATCGGTTCCTCTACCTGCACTTACATTCGTTCCTTCAAAGAAACACAAACTCGGATATAAATTAATAGCCGTGTCATTTGGTAAATTTGGTGAGGGTTTTATAGGTAAACTATATTCAGATTGATGCGTGTAGTTTTTTAAAGGAATCACAGTTAATTTCGCTTTTATTCCATTCTTTAACCAATTTTCGCCATTAATCATTTGTCCATATTCACCAATTGTCATTCCATATATAATAGGAACAGGATGCATTCCCACAAAACTTTTGTGTTTTGGTTCTAAAATTGGGCCGTCTATATAATGTCCGTTTGGATTAGGTCTGTCTAAAACCATAATAGGAATATTCAGTTCAGCACAGGTCTCCATCACATAATGCAAAGTAGAAATATAAGTGTAGAATCTAGCACCTACATCTTGTATATCAAAAATAACGAGATCAATTCCTTTTAACTGGTCAGTACCAAGTTTTTTATTCTTTCCGTATAAAGAGATAATTGGCAATCCTGTTTTGGTATCTAAACCGTCTTTAATGAATTCCCCAGCATCAGCCTTTCCTCTAAAACCATGTTCTGGAGCAAATACTTTTTTAATATTCATGTTTAAAGCAACCAAACTATCCACGAGGTGTGTGTAT
>CAJXRR010000134.1 GCA_913060575.1 uncultured Flavobacterium sp. | reverse complement strand
GAGATCTAGTACGGTCTCGTGGGCTCGGAGATGTGTATAAGAGACAGAAGTTAAACTTATCGAAGTCTCTTTTCGGGTATTTAAACTTAGGATCTGTTAAGTATTTAGAGTTAAAGAACTTCTCTTTTTCAGATTCTATATTGATTGGGTTCACATAATTTAACAGCTCAATTCTCTTCACCAGCTCATCAATGCGATTATCAATCTCAAAAAGTGTTTTGTTTTTTATAGAAGCGTCATTCATCATAATTCAATAGCTAAATCCGATGCAAATTTACAATTTATGCGCTTTATAAAAAGCTTCTGCGTGTTTTTTTAATTCGGTTTTTAAGTAGGTTTCTACAGCATCAATAACCTCAGGATACATAATGTATGCGAGTTCATCACAATAGACTTTAGAGATTTCTGTTGCCAACACTAAGGTATTGTTAAAGTGTTGGCTTATATACTTTAAGAAATAACCGTTCCCTAAAAAAGCATCGTTCACTTTTGAAGTTGATTTTATTCCGTTTGGGAAAGGAGTTTTTCCTAGTGTTGCTCGCCAAGTTTCAATATCGTTTTTAAATCTAACTTGATCAACATTGGTGGTTCCTAAATTCCACGTAGGTACTTCTCTATCCCAACGTTTCCAATTATAACTATGCATATCATAAACAATACAAACCCCAAATTTTTCCTCTAGTTTAGCAACTAAAGTATCTACGACTTTGTAAAAATTGTGATGTTTTAGTAAACTTTTCCCTTTTTCCTCATCAGATAATGAAGTATCCCACAGTTGTTTTCCCCATGCATCTTCATAGATAGCTGATTCTGGCGCTCTGTTTAAATCGTATTCGAATCTAGAGTCCATTCCTGCAATCACTATTGGATTTGATTGTACCATTTGTTTGGTAGCCGGATCTTCCTCATACCAACGTTCATATTCTGTGTGAATACAATTACTCCAAAGTTCTTTTCTAAATTGATGTCCGTCATGCACTGCACCACACATATAATGCACGTATTCATCAATTTTGATGGTAAAAGAATAATCCGCAGCAACGGCATGAAATGTTTCTTCGTTGCTAATTTTTTCAATGATTTGATTGACGGTTAATCGTAACATACTTATTGTTCTTTTGGTAATGAAACATCGCTTCCCCACTCTGTCCAAGATCCATCATAGACAGCAAAATTATTTTTGTTGATATAACGAAACGCAAGTGCCAAAATACTAGCTGTAATTCCCGATCCACAAGAAAACAAAACTTTTGTCTCCACAGTATAGGATTTAAAAATACTTTCTAGCTCGGTTTTTGATTTTAAAATGCACTCATTTAAAACTTCCGTATACGGAATGTTTGAAGAGTTTGGAATTCTTCCAGAAGGCAAGTCTTTTCTAGGTTCTGGTTCAATACCCATAAATCGATTGTGGCTTCTAGCATCAACAACTTTAATATCTAAGTTTGATAAAGAGTTCAAAACCTCTTTTTTACTGATAAAAAGGCTGGTTGTATAGCTTGATTTAAAATTTCCTTGTGGTAAAGATTTGGTTTGTTGTTGTTCTATAAGATATTTTTTGGATTTCCATACAGGAAAACCTCCGTTTAAGACGGCAATGTTTTGAAAACCCATTAAGTTAAATAGCCACCAAACCCTGGCGCTAGAATAGATTCCTAATTGATCATAGACTACAATACAACTATCTTGGTTGATTCCTAATTTTTGTGCTTCCTTTTCAAAAGTAACAGCATCTAAAACCGTATTCGGAAATTCACTTTCTTGATTACTAAACGTGTTTTTTAAATCAAAGAATAGCGTATTTTTAATATATTCTTGTGCTGAGTTATTTAAAGAAGAACTGGTCACTTTTTTAATCGTAGCATCTAAAATGATTAATTTAGGATGATCTAAATTTTCATATAACCAACCTGCCTCTACGATAACATCTGGAACTTGTAACATTATGCTTCGTCCACCATTTTTTTCAAGTCTGTCTTTCTTTGAAAAGCGGCATTTCTTTCCAAAACTTTGCTTTCCATAAAATCGACAACTTTTTCTTGAACCTTAATTTTATACACTTTATTGATGTAAGTAATCCCACCAGGGCTCATCACATTCACTTCTACTAACTTTCCACCAATCACATCAATTCCAACAAAATACAAACCATCTTGCACTAATCTAGGTCCAATTTTTTCACATAATAATTTTTCTTGTTTCGTAAGTTTATGTTTTGCTACTGTACCTCCTGCTGAAACATTAGATCGATGGTCTTTATCACCTGGAATTCTTCTCATAGCACCAATTGGCACTCCGTTTAAGATCAAAATTCTAACATCACCTTGGTCTGCACCTTCAATATATTCTTGAAGTATTACGTAGTCTGAAGTTCCATCTTTCTTATGAATGTAAAAATCTAACAATGAGTTAATGTTTCCCATTGCTGACTTTTCAATTAAAATAACACCAGAACCTCCAAAACCATCTAAGGGTTTTAAAATCATTTTATCTGAAGGAGATTCTTCAATCATCTGAATTAAATAATCTTTGTTTTTTGACACATGCGTTACTGGAATGATCTCATTATTTGGATCTTCAAAAGCAGCCGTATATAATTTATTGTTGGCTTCACGCATTCCTCGTACAGAATTGATGATAAACACATCGTCTTTTACAGAATCTAGAAAATTTAACATTAAAGGATCTAAAGGCGGTTCAGCTCGCATGAAAATCACATCAAAACCAGCAATCGGAAGCATTTCTTCTCTTGTGGTTGTATTTTTATAAAAAGACTTAATGCTCGCCGATACTTTATCACCTCTATTTAAGATGGTACAAAAAGCACTAGTAACACTATTTCTAATAGTTAGGTTAGAAGGTGTACAAATAGCAACACCGTGACCTCTTTTTACACATTCGTGAATCAGGGTTAATGAAGTATCATTTTCTGGAGATTTAATACTCTCCCATGGATACATTAAGAAACAAACATTCATATTTTTTATATTTTTTATCCTTTTACTTTATCATAATTATCGTCCCAATCTTTTGGTTTTGGGTCGTGCAGTTTCCCTAAAGATTTTGCTACTATCATAGAAACTGTTGCATCACCTGTAACATTTACCATCGTTCTACACATGTCTAAAGGTCTATCTACCGCAAAGATTAATGCCAGACCAATTGGTAATAATTCTTCTGGAAAACCAATAGATTCTAACACAATCACTAACATTACCATACCAGCACTTGGCACAGCCGCACTTCCGATAGAAGCTAATAAAGCTGTTGCTACAATTACTAATTGATTGGTAAATGTTAAGCCTTCTGGCCAAATAACCTGCATAATAAAAACAGCTGCTACGGCTTGATATAAACTTGTTCCATCCATATTAATCGTTGCTCCTACGGGTAATACAAAACCTGATACCTCTTTATCTACACCCAAGTGTTCTTCAACTCTTTCCATAGTTACTGGCAATGTAGCTGCACTAGAACTTGTAGAAAAAGCTAATAATTGCGCTGGACTTATTTGTTTTAAAAACCACATCGGTGATTTCTTTGTATAAACACTAACTAACATTAGGTAAAAAGCTATCATTAATAATAAACCACCTACGACACATAATGCATACCAAAGAAGTTTCATTAATATTTCAGTATCATCAAAAGCGATAATAACATTGGCTAATAATGCAAATACTGCATAAGGAGCCGTTAGCATAATTAAATCGACCATTTTCATGACGACTTCATTGAGAGAATCAAAAAAGTTTACTAGCGGAGCCGCTTTATTTTCTGGAATTAACAGCAAGCAAATTCCTACAAATAATGCAAAAAATATGATTTGTAACATCTTTGCATCGCCCAAAGCTTGAAAGATGTTTTGCGGAAATATATCAACTAAGGGTTGCAATGGACCCGCATCTTTTGTCACTTTTGCTTTATCCATTTTGTCTTTTACACCATCAGAGCTTTCATATTTTGTTTTAATTTTCTCAATAGTATCTTGAGACATTCCTTTTCCTGGCTGAACAGTATTTACGATGGTTAAACCAATTACAATAGCAACTAAAGTAGTTAGAACGTAAATAATTATTGTTCTTCCACCCATTTTCTTAATCTTAGAAATATCTTTTAAATCTGAGATTCCTTTAATTAATGAAGCTAAAATTAACGGAACTGCAATCAGTTTTAATAAATTGATAAAAATGGTTCCTAAGGGTTTAATCCAGTCAGTTACAAAACCTTTACCTCCATCTACTGAATTCATTAAAAACCCAAAGAGAATTCCTAAGAACATTCCAATTAATATTTTCCAATGCAGTGCTAGTTTTTTCATCTACTTGTTTTAAAATTTTTGATTGTTGAAAGATAAAAAAAAAACTTAAGAGTTTCTTTTTAAACTTGTCTAGATTCGTTTTTATATTATTACTGAATAATCTATTTTTGTTCTATAATTTTTAGAATGGAAAAACTTAAAGAACGTTGGGGAATCACTTCTAACATTCAAATCATATTAATACTTCTTGTGTTTGCGATTAATGGCTCTTTTGCTGCTTGGGTTGCAAATCCAGTGACTGCTTTTTTAGGTCTTTCTAAAGCTACGACAAGTGGTTTTATCTATTGGCCATTACGTATTTTATTGATTTTTCCAATTTATCAACTCACACTACCCATTGTTGGGTTTCTATTTGGTCAATTTAGATTTTTCTGGGATTTTGAAAAGAAGTTTTTAAGTAGACTTGGATTTGGATTTCTTTTTAAAGGTGATAAATAACGTATGAATTTTGATGATTTCCATAAAAATATCAGTCAGTTACAACAATTACCTCTTGGGGGATTAGATGCTCAGTTTAAACTAGCACCAAAAATGAGATTGGGTTATGATGTTGAAAAAATCAAAGCTAACAATCCAAAAAGAGCAGCTGTATTGGCTTTGTTTTATCCAGATGATAACAACGAAACCACTTTTTTATTAACTAAAAGAGCAAGCTACAAAGGAACACATTCTGCACAAATTAGTTTCCCAGGTGGGAAAATTGAAAAATCAGATAAAAATCTTACTCATACTGCTTTAAGAGAAACTTTTGAAGAAGTTGGAGTTTTACAAAATGAAATTCAAATAATTAGAGAAATTACTGATGTGTATATTCCACCGAGTAATTTTTTAGCCACTCCTTTTTTTGCTATGATGCATCAAAAACCTGAATTTAAAACCAATCATGAAGTTGATGAAATTATAGAAGTAACACTTAAAGATCTTTTAGATGATATTAATCTAGATTCTATTATCATGAAAACTTCTTATATGGATAAAATTACTGTTCCCTGTTTTCGATTAAATGATTATGTTGTTTGGGGAGCAACTGGAATGATGTTAAGTGAAATTAAAGAGTTAATTAAAAATATTCAACTGTAAATACTTTTGTATTTTAGCAAGTAACTATTAAAAAAATAAGTGAATGCCTTTATTTAAAGAGAATCCTTTTGGACATGTTTTATGGATTAAGAAAATGTTGATCAGAATTCTTGGTGTAGTTTCTCACGGGCGTTATCGGAAGTTTAATAATTTACACATTGAAGGTTCTGAAATTTTAAGAGAATTGCCAGATAATAATGCTGTCTCTTATACACATCTGACGCTGCCGACGATCTACTCT
>CAJXRR010000133.1 GCA_913060575.1 uncultured Flavobacterium sp. | reverse complement strand
GAGATCTAGTACGGTCTCGTGGGCTCGGAGATGTGTATAAGAGACAGGTACTATAGAATATCCAATGCTTTCATTATTACCAAAGACACTAATTCGTTCTAATTGAGAACTAATAGAGAAAGAACCACCTGTTAAAGCTAGGTTTTGTGTAAGTGCTAGTCTTCCATCAACTCTTGCCTGATTTGTATTTACAAAAATATCTTGACCAGAATCATTTGTAATTCTTCTGATAGAATTTGAATACTCTGGTAAAGTTGCGTTTAATCTTAGTTGTGGTAAAAAACGAGCCTGATAGTTTCTAAATCTCCAGTAACTAGATTGATTTCTATTTAATAGTGTTTGGTAGTCTGGTGACTCTTTCTGTGCCATTTTTATAGCTTCTTCCAAGGTAATTAATCTTGTTTGACTCTGAGAGAATCCTGAAACAAGCAGGCATACAAAAAGGGTAAATATTTTTAGTGATTTAGTCATATCTTATAGCTTCAATTGGACTTTTACTTGCGGCAGATCTTGCAGGAGCGATTCCAAAAATCAGTCCAATTGCAGTTGCAACAAAAAAGGATAATGTAATGGAACTTAGGGATAATATCGTTTCAATTCCTGTGGCAAACTCTATTGCATAGGAAGAAATAATACCAAGAAATATTCCTATGATTCCGCCTCCAATACTGATCAATACAGATTCAGATAAAAATTGCAATATAACATCTTGTTGGGTTGCTCCGATAGCTCTAATAATTCCAATTTCTTTAGTTCTTTCTAATACAGAGGCAAGCATAATATTCATAATTCCAATACCACCAATTAATAAGGAGATACCAGCTATTATACTCAATACTACATTAAAAATTTGCTTTGTTTTTTGTTGTTGTTTTAGTTCTTGAATAGGAATTGATATTTCAAAATCGACCATTCCGTTATGTTTTCTTTTAAGAATTCTTCCAACTAAATCTGCTGTAGCATTAATTTTTTCAGAATTTTTAACTTGAATTGTTAATTTATCTATTTGATGATAATTTCCTCTAGGAATTCTTTTCTTTGGACCATTAGAATTATCACCAAAAAAAACAACATTACCTTCTTCAGGGGCTTTATCAACAATAATTTTTCTATCTCTGTATCGTACCAAGAACGTTTTGATAGGGATGTATACATCTAAGTTTAAATCACGAATTCCAAGGTTCTCTTGTGCTTTGTCAGAAATCTGTTTTTCTTCAATTACACCAACTACTTGTAACCAAACATCTTTAACTTTGATTTTCTTACCAATGGCAGATTCACCTGTAAATAATTTTTTTTCTATTTTTCTTCCAATGACACAAACAGGAAGGGCATTATTAATTTGAACATCAGAAAAGTTTTTACCATCCTCAATATCAATATTGGATACTGAGAAAAACTCTTTTGTAACTCCTATAAGCTTTATGGAGTTTTGTCTTCCCTTGGTTGTAACATATGTTTCAAGAACTATTTCGGGGCTAATTTTAGCAACAGATGGTACATTTTTTTGAATGCTTTTAACATCTAAAATGTCAAGACCTTTAGAGAAGCGTTTAGATTCAGAAGAGTTTTCTTCTTCATTTTCTACTTCGCTATCTTCCTTTTCATCCGGAATGGGAGTAATCACGATATTATTTACACCCACCAATTCTAATTGAGCTAGAATTTCTTTTTCAGCTCCATTTCCAATGGCAAGCATAGAAATTACTGCCGCAACTCCAAAGATAATTCCAAGAGCTGTTAAGAAAGTTCTTACCTTATTTGTCAAGATAACTCTAACAGCTTCAGAAAGATTAGATTTTAATTTTTCAATGAGTATCGGATCTAACATAAAACTAATTTAGCTTAGCTATTTTAAGATCTTCGTAACCATCAGGTTTGTTAAGATATACGATATCTTTATCTGTTAAACCTTTTAGAATGACGATATCATCGTTATTACTTTCACCTAATTCTACTTGTTTTTTAGTAATAGAGAAACCAGATTTTGAATATACATAACTAATTGAATCTCGTGAGAAAATGGCTTCAATTGGCACAGTGAATACATCTTTTATTTCATTGGTAATAATGGTGTTAGAGGTTGTCATTCCTGGTCTTACATTTTCATTGGTTTCTTTCAATTCAATCATTACTTGAAAGATCTTAATATCGGAACCTCTTTTTTTAGTTCCTACATTAGCTACTTCAGTAACTATACCTAGTAATGTTAATTCTGGGAAAGCATCAAATCCAACCATAACTTCCAATCCTTTTTTGATTTTTCGGATGTCTACTTCATTTGCGTAGGTGATGGATTCCATTTTTGTTAAATTAGGAAGTGTTGCAATTGTAGCATCCCATTGATAAATAGAAGAACCAATTTTTTTCTTGCCGTTCCAATCTTTATGATAGGTTAACATTCCTTCTCCATCAGAATATATTGTTAAAGATTTTAAAAGCTCATTTAGATCTTTTAATTTCTTTCTGTTTTTAGATACTTCTGTACCTACTTCAACCATTTTTGCGTTAGCTTGTCTTTTTTTGATTCTGTAATTTTCTTTTTTCTCTTTTAAATCACGCTTCATTTTTTCTAGATTAATCTCTAGTTTTTTAATGGTAGCTGGTGGCTCATAAATAGATTGTTTTAGCTCTAATTCGGTTTCTTCCATGCTAAAAGAGAGATCTTTTATCGCATTTCGTTCTTGTTTAAGAGTAAGAATAGTATCTAATTGTTGTTGCGTGTATTTAGAAATAGCAGTTTCTAAACTTAATTGTGCGTCAAGAATTTGACCATTTACACCAGAGGGATCTAGTTTTCCAACGTAATCACCTTTAGAAATTACGCTTCCTTCCGGAATTAAATCTTGAATTTTTAACTCTCTGAGATTAAAATCTCTAAGGTTAGATGGCCCCATAATTTTCTTTAAACTATTAGATTGTGCTTCGCCAGAAGTGACAACTTCACTCACGAAATCTCCTTTTTTGACTTTAATAGTTAAATTGACATTAGAATCTGAAGAACCTCCAAAAAAATAATAGGAACAGAATAGAATTATTATAATAGGAATACCGAAAATTAAAACTTGTTTCTTTTTCATTGTAAGTATTGATTTTTGACAAATGCTTTCAAAGCTAAAAAAAAAAGAGTGCAAAATGCACTCTTTAATGTTAATCTATGTTAATTTTTACTAGATGTTTTCAAGTATTGAATTCAGTGTTTTGCTAGGTCTCATTGCATTATCTGCCAAATTGCTATTAGGCAAATAATACCCTCCAATATTTATTGCTTTTCCTTGAATGGAATTCAATTCATTAATAATAGTATGTTCGTTAGTAGTTAATGTATTAGCAATACCAGAAAATTGATTTTTTAACTCTTCATCTTTATTCTGATTGGCTAAAGCTTCTGCCCAGTATAATGCTAAATAAAAATGACTTCCTCTGTTGTCTAATTCTCCTACTTTTCTAGAAGGGGATTTCATATTGTCTAAGAACTTATCGGTAGCTTCATCTAAAGTCTCTGCTAAAACTTTTGCTTTATTGTTATCATTGGTATCACCTAAGTGTTCTAAAGAAACAGCAAGGGCTAAAAATTCACCCAAAGAATCCCAACGTAAGTGATTTTCTTCAATAAATTGTTGAACGTGTTTTGGAGCTGAACCACCAGCACCTGTTTCAAACAATCCACCACCGTTCATTAATGGTACGATGGATAACATTTTTGCTGAAGTTCCTAATTCTAAAATAGGGAAGAGGTCTGTTAAATAATCTCTTAAAACATTACCGGTAACTGAAATAGTATCTTTTCCTTCTTTAATTCTTTCTAAACTTAGCTGAGTTGCGTCTTCTGGAGATAAAATTCTTATGTCTAAACCAGTCGTATCATGATTTGGTAAATACGTATTTACTTTTTTGATAATTTCTGCATCATGAGCTCTTTCTTCACTTAACCAAAAAATTGTTGGAGAGTTTGTTGCTCTAGCTCTATTTACTGCAAGTTTTACCCAATCTTGAATAGGCGCATCTTTTACTTGACACATTCTCCAAATATCACCTTGCTCTAAAGTGTGCTCAATTAAAACTTCATTATTTAAGTTGATAACTTGTACAATACCATCTGAGGCAATTTCAAAAGTTTTGTCATGTGAACCATATTCTTCGGCTTTTTGAGCCATTAAACCAACATTAGGAACTGTTCCCATCGTTGTAGGATCAAAAGCACCGTGCTTTTTACAAAATTCAATAGTAGTTTGATAAATCCCTGCATAAGAACTATCAGGAATTACCGCTTTGGTGTCTTGTTGTTTCCCCTCTTTATTCCACATTTTTCCAGAAGTTCTAATCATTGCTGGCATTGAAGCATCAATAATTACATCTGAAGGAACATGTAAGTTGGTAATTCCAGCTTCAGAATTTACCATTGCCAAATCGGGGTTATTTTTGAAAACAGTTGCTATATCTGATTCAATTTCTTTTCTTTTTGCTTCTGGTAATTCAGAAAGATTACTCAATAAATTTCCAAAACCATTATTTACATCAACTCCAATAGAGGCTAAGGTGTCTCCATGTTTTACAAATACATCTTTAAAGAATACTCTAACTGCATGCCCAAAAATGATAGGATCAGAAACTTTCATCATTGTTGCTTTCATATGTAGAGAAAATAATGTTCCATTTTCTTTTGCATCAGCTACTTCATTTTCTAAAAAGCTTAACAAAGCTTTTTTACTCATGGTAGTAGCATCAATAATTTCTTTTTCCAACAAAGCAATCGAATCTTTTAGGATTGTTCTATTTCCATTAGTATCGGTATGGATGATAGAAACACTAGTCGCTTGGTTAATCGTTACAGATTTTTCATTATGAGCAAAATCTCCACTTGACATGGTTGCTACATGAGTTTTAGAATCTGAATTCCAAGCCCCCATAGAGTGTGGGTTTTTCTTTGCGTAATTTTTTACTGCTTTTGGGGCTCTTCTATCAGAATTTCCTTCTCTTAATACAGGATTTACTGCTGAACCCTTAACTTTGTTGTATCTCGCTAAGATTGCTTTTTCTTCCTCAGTATTTGAAGATTCCGGATAGTCTGGTAAATCAAAACCTAATGATTGTAATTCTTTTATAGCTGAAACCAGTTGAGGAACAGAAGCACTTATGTTAGGTAATTTTATAATGTTTGCTTCTTGCTTTTTTGCTAATTCACCTAATTGAGCTAAGGCATCTTCAACTTGTTGTTCTTTAGGCAATAAATCTGAAAAATTTGCTAAAATTCTTGCAGCTAAAGAGATGTCTTTAGTTTCAAAATCAATATTAGAACTACTTGTAAATGCTTTTATAATTGGCAAGAAAGAACGTGTAGCTAAAGCAGGTGCTTCATCAGTAATTGTATATACAATTTTAGCTTTTTGAGTCATAATGATAATTTCTGTAAGGTCTACGAAAGACTGTATTAAAGTGATAGTTTTTGCTTAAAAGCAGCGCAAATTTAAGAATTATAGTCCTATTTTACGAAGTAAGTATGGTATAATTTATTCTTAAATCTTTAAAAAGAATCATTGAATGTGGTAGTAGGATAAAAAATAAAAGCCATATCATTCAATTTCTTGAGTGATATGGCTTCTTCTGAGGTAGATTCTAAACAATGATTTGTATTTCTACACAATCAAATAGAGATATGACTCTATGTTTCCTGTCTCTTATACACATCTGACGCTGCCGACGATCTACTCTG
>CAJXRR010000132.1 GCA_913060575.1 uncultured Flavobacterium sp. | reverse complement strand
TTTTTATGATTTCTCAAGGTAATCTGTTTTATTCCTTATTAATAACTTTTATTCTTTTTGGCGGGGTCTCTGAGGGCAGCAAGCCCATTCTTTTTGCTTTTTGACGAATGTTAGACTCCATTTTCATTCGCATCAGTGTTGTTTGTGTATCTATATACTCTGCTCTTAATTCTCTTTTTAGTTTATTGAGTTCAGATATTTGTATTACTTTTTTATCTGAACTATGAGCACTTGAAATCATAATTAATAAAAGAGCAACTATAAAAATGATCATTCTCCAATTTTTAAAAGCGGATTCATTAATTAGAAAACCTCCTTTTAAAACTTCGTGTATGCTTTTTTTTACTTTAGACATTACGTTTTTAATGTAGCTACTCTTAATTTAGCGCTGCGAGCCCTGTTATTGTTGTTAATTTCCTGTGGGGTAGGCACTATTAACTTTCCTACTTTCATTAAAGGGACACTTATGTTACCATAAAAGTCCTTTTCAGGCTCGCCGCTAAATAATCCTGTTCTTATAAATCGCTTTACCAATCTATCTTCTAAAGAATGATAGGAGATTACACTTAATCTTCCTTCAGGTTTTAAAAGACCTGGCATTTGATTTAAAAACTCTTTTAATACTTCTAACTCTTCGTTAACTTCTATTCTAATAGCTTGAAAAATCTGAGCTAATATTTTATGTTCTTTTGCTTTTGGTAAATACTTCTGAAGTATTTGCCTTAGCTGAAAACTTGTTTCAATCTTTTCTTGTTGTCTTGCTTCTGCTATTGTTTTAGCAATAGCTCTAGCATTTCTTAATTCACCATATAAAAAAAGAATATCTGCTAATTGCTCTTCTCCATAGGAGTTGATAATTTTCTTTGCAGAAATCTTAGAGCTCTGATTCATTCTCATATCTAACTCACCATCAAAACGGATAGAAAAACCTCTTTCCGCTTCATCAAACTGATGAGAAGAAACTCCTAAATCTGCCAGAATTCCGTCTACTTTCTTTATTCCATAAAACTTTAAGAACCTAGTGATATATCTAAAATTCTCTTCAATCAAAATAAATCGATCGTCTTGAATTTTATTTCTCTTTGCATCTGAGTCTTGATCAAAAGCAAATAATTTTCCTTTTTCTCCTAAACGACTCAAAATCTCTTTTGAATGACCTCCACCTCCAAATGTCACATCAACATAAACTCCATCTTCTTTTATTGCCAAGGCATCTACACTATCCTTTAACAATACTGGACTATGATAATTCATCTACATCAGAATTACCCATCACCTCTTCTGCCAACGAAGCAAAATCCATTGCGGCATCATCAATTGCTTTTTCGTAATTGTCTTTGTCCCATATTTCAACAATGTTGATTGCAGATGACAATACTATTTGCTTCTTAATTCCTGCAAACTGACACAAGTCTTTTGGAATTAATAATCTTCCAGAAGTATCTAACTCAACCACCTTTACTCCAGCTGTGAATCTTCTGATAAAATCGTTGTTCTTCTTCACAAATCTGTTTAGCTTATTCATCTTACTCATCACTTCATTCCATTCTTGCATTGGATATAATTCCAAGCAAGGTTGAAACACAGCTCTCTTAACCACAAAACCTTCTTGCAACACCGGAGACAACTGCTTTTTGAAAGCTGATGACATCATCAGTCTTCCCTTTGCATCTGCCTTACATTCATATGTTCCAGTTAGGTTTATCAATTTGGTTGATTTGCGTTGGAGTCAAAAGTAGAAATTTTTTACCACTTTTTACCACTTTTTACCACATTGTTAATAAAATTTACTTTTTCTGTGTATTTTTTTACTTTGGATTGGATAAAAAAATGAATATCAGGGAGTTTCGAAATCGATGTATTTCTCATAAAAAAGAACTACATTTGCCATTAAGTCTAACAACGAATACATGACTGATAGCTTAAAAACTGAAGGGAAATTTACCTATGCAGAAGCAGGAGAAGGAAGGCCTTTGATTGTGCTTCATGGATTGATGGGTGCATTAAGTAATTTTGATAAAACTTTCCAGTATTTTTCTGAGAGAGGTTATAAAGTATTAATTCCTGAATTACCTTTATACACACTACCTTTAATCAAAACTAATGTTAAAAATTTAGCAAAGTTTATTCATGAATTTATAGCTTTTAAAGACTTAAAAAACGTGACTCTTTTAGGGAATTCTTTAGGTGGGCATATTGCCTTATATTACACGAAACATTACCCAGAAGATGTTAATTCTTTAGTGCTGACTGGAAGCTCTGGTTTGTATGAAAAAGCGATGGGAGATAGTTATCCTAAAAGAGGTAATTATGAGTATATCGAACAAAAAACAAAAGACGTTTTTTACAACCCTGAAATTGCTACAAAAGAATTGATAGATCAAGTATATGGAATTGTTAATAACCGTAATACAGTTTTAAAAACTTTAGCAATTGCGAAAAGTGCTATTAGACATAATATGGCAGGTGATTTACCTGACATGAAACAACCAACCTGTTTGATTTGGGGAAAACAAGACAATGTTACTCCACCTGAAGTTGCTCATGATTTTCACAAACTTCTTCCAGATTCTGATTTGTTCTGGATTGACAAATGTGGACATGCTGCTATGATGGAAACTCCAGATGAGTTTAATCAAATCTTAGGAGATTGGTTTACCGCTAGAAACATCTAACAAATGAAAATTAAATCTGCAGAGTTTGTAATGAGTAACAGCAATGTTACCAAAGCTCCTAAAGACAGAATTCCCGAATACGCTTTTATTGGACGCTCTAATGTTGGTAAATCTTCATTGATTAATATGTTAATGAGCCGTAAAGATTTAGCAAAAACCTCTGGAAAACCTGGAAAAACACAACTTATCAATCATTTTAAAATAAATGATGAATGGTTTTTGGTTGATTTACCCGGTTATGGTTATGCACAAATTTCAAAAAAGAAAAGAACCATTTTTCAATACTTTATTGAAAATTACTTCAAAGAAAGAGAGCAACTTGTTTGTACATTTGTTTTGATAGATTCGAGACACGATCCACAAAAAATCGATCTAGAGTTTATGCAATTTCTTGGAGAAAATCAGATTCCGTTTTGCATCGCATTTACAAAAGCCGATAAACTTGCCAGTTCAAAACTGAACAAGCAAATTGTATCATACAAGAAGAAATTACTTAACAACTGGGAAACACTTCCAACTTCTTTTATAACTTCATCATCAACTGGCTTAGGAAGAGATGAGTTTTTAAATTTCATTGACACCGTTAATGAAGATGTTGCTGATAATTTTAAATAATTATGCATTCTAATAAAGATAATTTAGAGGTTCTTTTTGAAGATAATCATCTTGTAATTGTCAATAAAAAAGCTGGTGATATTGTACAGGGTGATAAAACTGGAGACAAACCTTTAAGTGAAGTTGTTAAAGAATACATTAAAGAAAAATACAACAAACCTGGCGAAGTTTTTTTAGGTGTTGTTCATCGATTAGACAGACCAACTTCTGGTGTTATCATTTTTGCAAGAACTTCCAAAGCTCTTGAGCGTTTAAACAAGATGCTTCGCGAAAAAACCATTTCAAAAACGTATTGGGCGATTGTTAAAAATCTACCAAAAAAAGAAAAAGACACCTTAATTAGTTTTCTTAAAAAGAATCCAAAGAATAATAAATCTAATGTTTTCTTAAAAGAAACTGAGGGTAGTAAAAAGGCCGTATTACATTATGCCCTTATAAAAAAACTAGATAATTACTCGCTTTTAGAAATTGATTTAGAAACTGGAAGACATCATCAAATTAGAGCACAACTCTCGTCAATTGGTTCCCCAATTAAAGGAGATCTGAAATATGGAGCTACCAGAAGCAATAAAGATGGAAGCATTCATTTACATGCTAGAAAAATCGCTTTTATTCATCCCGTTAGTAAAGAAAATATTTCTTTAGAAGCACCAATCCCTGACGAAGTTATTTGGAATGCTTGTGTCTAATTTTGTATATTGAGGCAAATTTAGTACTCGATGAAAAGCTTTAAATATCTTTCAATTTTAATTTTACCCATTACCGTTTACATCTCATTTACTTCAACAGGTTTACTAACTTTTTTACCGCTAATTATATTCTTTGGTTTTGTGCCAAGTCTAGAATTGCTTTTTAAGCCTACCAAAGAAAATTTCACTAAAGAAGAAGAGAAAAAAGAAAAAGAAAACAAACTATACACAGGAATTTTATATCTGATGATCCCTATTCAGTTTGCTTTTTTAGCCTACTTTTTTGTTATTATGCAAGAGGCCAATCTGGCAACTTCAGATATGATTGGAAGGCTTACTGCGATGGGATTAATGTGTGGTGTGATAGGAATTAATGTAGGACATGAATTAGGTCATAGAAACAATAGAATTGATGAGTTTTTCGGAGAACTGTTGTTACTCACTTGTTTAAATACTCATTTTTTACCCTATCATAATGCGGGACATCATTTAAATGTAGCTACTCCAAAAGATGCGGCAACAGCAAGAAAAAATGAACTCCTTTATCTATTTTGGATTCGATCTCATTTTACAAGCTATGTGCAAGCCTGGCAATGCGAATACAATCGTTTAACAACTAGCAACAGAAGTTGGTTTCATCCACAAAACAGAATGATTATTTACTCTATCTGTAACCTTATGCTACTAGGAAGTATTTATTATTTTTTAGGAACTATAAGCTTATTTTACTTTCTTGGAGCGGCTGTTTTTGGAATCATTCTTTTAGAAACTGTAAATTATATAGAACATTATGGCTTACTTAGAAACAAGAATGAGCATGGACGCTACGAAAAAGTAAAAAGAACGCATTCTTGGAATTCAGATCATGTCATTGGAAAAATGATGTTGTTTAATTTATCACGCCATTCTGATCATCATTATAATGGTAGTAAACATTATCAAATTTTAAAATCATTACCCGAAAGTCCACAAATGCCAACAGGATATCCAGGGATGATGTTATTATCGCTCTTTCCGCCACTTTGGTTTGGATTGATGCATAAAAAAATACAAAAACTAAACTCATAAGACTTATATGTCAACAGAAAAAACCGTTTCAGAAGCGATTAACTATCGTCGTTCTGTAAGAATTTACGATGCTGATAAATCGATTGATTCTTCCATTGTTAAAAAATGTATTGAACAAGCTTCGCTAGCTCCCAATAGTAGTAATATGCAGTTATGGGAGTTTTATCATATTACCTCAAAAGAAACAATTCAGAAAATTGCGCCCTTATGTTTCAATCAAAATGCAGCGAGAACTGCTCAAGAATTGGTGATTTTTGTTACTCGTAAAGATCTATGGAAAAAAAGAGCCAAAGCTAATTTAGAAATGATTGATGCTATTTTTCCTCCAAAACCAAAATCAGAGCAAAGCAGTAGAGAAAAAGTGAGCAGAAATTATTACGGGAAATTAATACCTTTCGCATACAGTGATTTTTTCGGAATTCTTGGTTTCTTTAAATATCTTATGATTTTAGTCATCGGACTTTTTAAGCCTATTTATAGAGAAGTAAGAAAAAGCGATATGAGAATTGTAGCGCATAAAACTTGTGCCTTAGCAGCTGAGAACTTTATGATAAGCATGGCTGCTGAAGGCTATGATACTTGCCCTATGGAAGGTTCGGATACTTGGCGCGTAAAGCGTGTTTTAAACCTGCCTTTGGGAGCAGAGATTAACATGATTGTTTCTTGCGGAATTAGAAAACCCGAAGGTGTATATGGCTGTCTCTTATACACATCTCCGAGCCCACGAGACCGTACTAGATCTC
>CAJXRR010000131.1 GCA_913060575.1 uncultured Flavobacterium sp. | reverse complement strand
TGTATAAGAGACAGATAAAAAGAGTCAGCAAAATCTAATTTCTCAAATAAAAAAGAAAGAGAAGAAATACAAAAAAGAGCTTCGTCAAAAGCAAGAAGAAGAAAAGAAAATTGCAGAAAGAATTGATAAAATAATTAAAGATGCCATCGCTAAATCAAATGCTAAAAAAGGAGCTAAAAAATCTAAAGGATTTTCATTATCACCCGAAGCAAAAGCATTGGCAATTCGTTTTGAGCAAAATAAAGGAAAACTACCTTGGCCCGTTGATAGTGGATTAATCGTTCGGAAATTTGGGAAACAACCACACCCAATATATGTTGGTAATTTTATTAATAGTACAGGAATACATATTGCAACTAATAAAGGAACCAATGCTGAAGCTATTTTTAACGGGGAAGTACTCGCTATACAAACACAATCTGAAGGAAAAAAATCTGTCTTAGTAAGGCATGGAAACTATATTTCTGTGTATAACAATTTAGAAAACACGTATGTAAATGTTGGAGAAAAAGTAAAAACCGGTCAGGCTTTAGGTAAAATTTTTACGGATAGAATTACAGGAAAAACAAAACTAATTTTTGTGCTCTCAAAAAACACCACGAGATTAAATCCTGCGAGTTGGATACTGAAAAAGTAATTATTTCATTATTTGCTTCATCACATTTTTACCGGTAATTGAAACGCTGGTAATAACCCCAGAAAATAAGGCAGCTGCAACCCCTGCTGTTACAATATCTTGTCCGGTTAAGTATAGATTTTTGATAGGAGTTCTAGGTTTTAAAAACCGTTGTCGAAACCTTTTTGGTGTATGATCTAGACCATATATTTCACCATTATCATAATTAACAAAATGCTTTGTCGTTAAGGGCGTAGAAAGTTCATAATGACTTATTTTTCCTTTCGCTTGAGGAATTTTATCATATAAAACATTTAATAAGCGTTGCGCTATTTTTTCTTTTAATTCTTCATAATCATCACCTCTTTTCATCCACTTGGTTCCATCCCAAGATTCAAAAAATTCATAAGGTAATAAGGTAATAATATCTATAGTGCTTTTCCCAGGATACCTATTGACCCAGTCAGGATCTTTAGAGGATGGAAAAGAAATGTAAACTACAGGAAACTCTTCTTCAAGATTATTCAAATATCGATTAACACAACTATCGTGATTTAAATCAGAAGGGTAGATCCAATAGTTGGTTTTTGGTAATTTTAATTCTTCAGGCGAACCTTCTAGTCCGATATACAAACAAGCATGAGATACTGATCTTTTTATTCGTTTCAATTTCTTTTTTAATCGATGTTTCTCTGCGGTTTTTGAAGGAAGTAGTTTTGTGTATGTATTCATGATACCTGCACCACTAACAATATTTTTTGCAGTTAAAATTTTTCCATCAATCATTTTAACTCCAGTAGCTTTATTATTTGAAATAATTATTTCTTCAACGTCTGCGCTGATTAAAATTGTTCCGCCAGCTTTTTCTATAACAGCATCGATGGTTTTAGCAATTTGAGATGAGCCACCAACCGGAAAACTTCCGCCGCCAAAATAATGTCTTGCAACTGCTGCATGCATTACGAAACTACTTTGTTTTGGAGGTAATCCATAATCTCCATATTGTCCAGCTAAAACCTTAATTAATTCTTCATTGTCTGTAATTGATTTGAGAACCTCATAAGTTGTTTTATCAGAAAACTTATAAAAAGGTTTTCTCATTTTATTTCCAATAAACAGATTCATCATTGGAGATATCGCTTTACTTATGTAGAAATTCTGACTTGTTTTAATTGCTTCAAAAACAAGATTTACATAATTATCTATCGCATCTTTTTCATCAGGGAAATATTCTGTGAGTTTGGCTTTAAAATTCTGAGTTCCTTTTACAAAATCATATTCCTTATCACCAATAATAATCTTATCATAAACATCACCCATATCTGCCCACTCTAATTTAGCATCTGATACGTAATCGAATAATTTTTTAATAACAGAATTTGGCCGCTGAACTTCTCCGATATAATGAATTCCTACATCCCACTCAAAACCTTTTCGTTTAAAAACATGAGTAAATCCACCGGCAGTATAGTGCTTTTCTAATACTAAGACTTTTTTTCCTTCTTTGGCAAGAATGGCTGCAGTAGTTAAACTTCCCATCCCAGAACCAATGATGATAGCATCATATTTGCTCGCTAAAGCTGGATTTTTTTTATAAGATTGAATCATTGGAAATGATGTGAATTAGCAATTTAAATGTCCTGTTTGAGAACAACAAAGGGTTTTTAAATTAAACGTGTTGATCAATTAATACCGGATTTCCATCAGGGTCAATTAATACGATACTCGCCGGACCACTAGTAGTTGTGTCGGCTTCTTGCTCAAATTTTAAACCATTGTCTTTTAAATGTTGCTGAATTTCACGAACATCGTTGAAAGAATCGAGTTTGTTTGCGTTTTCATCCCATCCAGGATTAAACGTTAGAATGTTGTTTTCAAACATTCCTTGAAAAAGTCCTACTAAGGCATTTCCGTTTTTCATAATGAGATAGTTTTTTTCTATTTCACCTGCAAAAACAGTAAAACCTAGAGTTTCATAAAATTTTTTGGAAACGTGAATATCCTTCACGCTCAAACTGATAGAAAGTGCCCCCAATTTCATATTATAGCTTGTGTTGATTGAGCAACTAATATATGAAATTATAACTGATTGATTTACAATCTTTATTTTGAAAAATTATTATTCAAATAGTGCTTTTAATTCTGTAGCCTGGTTTGGCTCCATTTTTCCAGCTAATACTAAACTTAATTGCTTTCTTCGTAAAGCACCTTCGTAGCGCTCTTTTTCTAAATCAGTTTCTGGAGTGATTTGAGCAATCTCTACTGGTTTTCCAGTTTCATCAACTGCAACAAAAGTATAAATACCTTCGTTTACTTTAGTTTTGGAACCCGATTGACGATCTTCAATCCAGACATCTACATAAATTTCCATAGATGATTTAAAAGCACGAGATACTTTAGCTTCAATCGTAACGACACTTCCTACGGGAACCGTTTTGTTGAAAGCTACATGATTTACTGAGGCTGTTACCACAATTCTTCTAGAATGACGACGAGCAGCAATACTACAAGCTCTGTCCATTCTAGCTAACAATTCACCACCAAAAAGATTGTCTAAATAATTAGTTTCTCCAGGTAAGACTAAGTCAGTAAGTATGGTTAACGATTCGCTGGGTGTTTTTGCTCTCATCTGTAAATTTTTTACAAAGATAAGCAATCACCAAGATTGAAGAGATGTTACTACAGAAAAGTAAAATGATTTAGTCGAATTTTTTAACCAACAACCAAGCATCTTTAGAATCTGTTTTTCTAACAGAAGCTAAGCTTTTAAAAGCGTCGGTTTTTTTATAAAAAGATGCGTAAGCAACTTGGGTTAAACCCCATTTATTCTTGCCAAGAATAATCGCTTTAAATCCTTTTGATTTTAGTTGATTTACTTTTTTCTCAGCATTTTCTGTAAACTGAAATGCACCAGCAATAACATGATACGGCTTTGGAAGTTCTTTATCAACATTTAACTCTATGGTTGGTAAAGGACTTTCAATTACAAATGTTGCAGTTTGAATTTTTTGCTCTAATTGTTTTTGATCTTTCGCAAAGTTTAGTTGATCTTGTTTGTTTTCATAACCCGTCCAACCAACATAACTAAACGCTAAAATAACGGCAGCTGCAGCAGCATATTTTATAAATACTGGAGTTTTTCTAGATTGATTAAGAGGAACTAAAGGAATTACTTTTTCAGCAGTTCTTGCAATTTCGTTTGACTCAAAAGAAGTTAAACCAAATGAAGAGGTTAAATAGTTGATGGTATTTTTTGGACTAAAGATTAATTGATTTTTTTCATTTAATGAAAAAGAACCCACATTATCTAGCACAATAGTTTCTGTTTTAATCGTTGAGTTCCAATCTGCAACAATTTTTGAAATCTTAGTATTAGCTTGTTCAAAAGAAATATTTTCTGTGGAAGCAATATAATTAGCTAACAAACCATCATTATGTGTTAAGTGAGAATTGAATCCTACTTCTTTGGTTGGTGGATAAAAAGTATTAGAATCTGCATCAATTTGAGCACTAATTCTATTGGTTACAAAACCTCCAAAATTAGGTACAATTACACAATCATATCTATATAATAAATCCTTGATGTAGTTTGCTGTCGCCATTGAAACAAATATAAAAATTTTAATGGATGATGAGTTAAAACCCTGAAATAATTATCAACAATAAATTTGTATATTGATTCTCAAATAATTGCGTTTTGAAAGAAGAAGAAATCCTAGCACTTTTGCGTTTGCAAAAGACTCCATCTATAGGCGACATTCTAGCAAAAAAACTCATTGCTACTGTAGGTTCTGCCGCTGATATTTTTAAAGAGAAGAACTACATGCTTCAAAAAATTAATGGAATTGGTAGCTATGCTATTCAAAACTTATTAGATGATTCTAATCAGAAATTGGCTGAAAAAGAATTTCAATATATTAAGAAACATAAGATTGAATATTCATATTTTCTAGATAAAGACTACCCACTAAATTTACAACATTGTATAGATGCCCCAATTTTGTTTTTTAAAGACGGAACTATTGATTTTTCAAATGAAAAAATTATTTCTATTGTAGGTACTAGAACAATGACAAATTATGGTAGTAGTTTCTGTGAAAAACTCATAGATGAGTTAGCTGTTTATAATCCTATTATTGTAAGTGGCTTTGCTTATGGAGTAGACATATGCGCCCATAAGGCTGCCATGAAGAACAACCTACAAACAATTGCAGTTTTAGCTCATGGCTTAGAACAAATATATCCAAAAGTTCATAAAAAATATATCCATAAAGTCAATCAGCACGGAGGTTTTATTACAGAATTTTTTCATAATGAAGCTCCTCAGCGAGAAAATTTTTTAAGAAGGAATAGGATTGTGGCCGGACTATCTAAGGCTACAATTGTTGTAGAATCTGCATCAAAAGGAGGTTCTTTAGTTACAGCTGATATTGCAAATTCATATGATAGAGATGTGTTTGCGGTTCCGGGAAGAATTAATGATAGAATGAGTGAAGGCTGCAATGATTTAATTTATAGAAATAAAGCTCATTTACTACAATCTTCAGAAGATATTGTAAAAATGCTTAATTGGGATATTTCAAAGACTACCACCCCTGAACAAACAAGATTATTTGTAGAGCTGACCGATGTAGAACAAAAAATAGTTGATTTTTTACAACAAAAAGAACAGGAGCTATTAGATGTTATTGCATTAGAAACTCATATTCCGGTTTATCAATTAGCAACCATCTTATTGCAGTTAGAGTTGAAAAATGTTGTGAAGCCTTTGCCAGGAAAGATGTTTAAATTGAGTTGATTAAAAAGATTATATAGTACATTTGATTCTAATCTTAGAGTAGATGGCGGTAGAAAAAAAATTAATGTCTAAAAAAAAACCAACATTTCCTGTAAATGAAATGTTAGATAGATATTTAAAAAAATACAATAGAAATGTAAAGATTTCTATTCTTTATGACGATTTATTACGCTTTCAAGGATCTGTTACTGTTTATGATAAAAATGAAGAAGATACGCTGTGGATAAGAACTTATTATTCTGAGTATGATAGAGAAGAAATTGATACTAGTTTAAAAAAAATATATACCATATTACATTCAGATGGAAGTGATGAAACCATTCCTTTTTTAAATGTAGATGCCATTGATTCTGTCTCTTATACACATCTCCGAGCCCACGAGACCGTACTAGATCTCG
>CAJXRR010000130.1 GCA_913060575.1 uncultured Flavobacterium sp. | reverse complement strand
CTACACAGAGTAGATCGTCGGCAGCGTCAGATGTGTATAAGAGACAGATTTTGGAGAGTTCGGTGGTGTAAACCCATCAATTTCAGATTCATCAACCTATACATTTCTATCAGCAAAAACAATGTTTGATACTTTTGAAGGAAATGCCGATGGATGCTATTTATATTCTCGTCATTCTACACCAAGTAATTTATATTTAGGTGAAGCTTTGGCTGCAATGGAAGGAACAGAAACTGCAAATGTTGCTGCATCAGGTATGGGAGCAATAACACCTGTATTATTTCAATTGTGTGAAGCTGGCGATCATATTGTTTCTAGTAGAACTATCTATGGAGGAACCTATGCGTTTTTAAAGAATTTTACACCACGTTTTAATATTCAAACAACATTTGTAGATATCACAAAATTAGATGTTGTAGAAGCTGCAATTACAGAAAACACTAAAGTTTTGTATTGTGAATCTGTGAGCAATCCATTGTTAGAAGTTGCTGATATAAAAGGATTGTCAGTACTAGCGAAAAAGCATAATTTAAAACTGGTTGTTGATAATACCTTTTCACCTTTATCAGTTTCTCCAGCAAAATTAGGAGCAGATATCGTGATTCATAGTTTAACAAAATTCATTAATGGTTCTTCGGATACTGTAGGTGGAGTAGTTTGCGGAACACAAGAATTTATAGATCAATTAAGAAACGTAAACGACGGCGCAAGTATGTTATTGGGTTCTACGATGGATAGCTTACGAGCATCTTCAATTTTAAAGAACTTAAGAACTTTACACATTAGAATGAAACAACACAGCTACAATGCTGCTTTTTTAGCAAATAAATTTGAAGCTGACGGGTTAAAAACTGTGTATCCAGGATTAGAATCTCATCCCTCACATCCATTATTTAAATCGATGATGAATCCAGAATATGGTTATGGTGGTATGTTAACTATTGATGCGGGTTCTTTAGAAAAAGCAAATGAGTTAATGGAGTTGATGCAACACAAAAATTTAGGATATTTAGCAGTGAGTCTAGGGTTTTATAAAACCTTATTTTCTGCCCCAGGCTCTTCAACATCTTCAGAAATACCAGAAGATGAGCAATTAGAAATGGGTTTATCAGATGGTTTAATTCGTTTTTCAATCGGATTGGATAATAATATTGAAAGAACCTATCAAGTTATGAAAGAATGTATGCTAGAAGTTGGTGTATTGTCAGACGATGTGGTTTTGATAAATTAATTGTCAAAAATCCTATCTATAAACTGATTGAAAACATCCTTTGAAATTGAAGGGCCGAATGATTGTTTTGTGTTCCAACGATCGCCTTCTTGCACTAATTCAAAACGAAATAAAGAAGAATTTGAATCGTTTTCATTTAATAACGGATAGCGTAAATCTTTGTAGATAATTTGACCCGTTGAATCAATTTTACTTAACGTATAATAATCCTTACTAAACCAAGTCAATGTTTTTAAATCAGGATGATTCATGTCTAAAATATCATGATTTTTAGGAATGATAGTAAATTTTGTAGCGCTATTTTCTTTGTCAAATAAAGAATAAAAAGTTAGATGATAATTGGTGTCTGTTTCTGCCACAGCATACCATAACATATTGTTTAAGATAGTAGGTTGTGCGCTAAATCGACTGTATTGAATATTCGCTTCTTTAAACGATTTTTCAAATACAGAATCCATATAGATTTTGTTTATGATCGTGAAAACCATGTAAGCAGAACTAATGTAGATTCCAACTTTTGTCCACTTCAATCTCCATGGGTTTTTTCGATTGAAAAACATTACAATAATCAGGCATAATAAAAACGGAATTGTATACAATGGATCTACTACAGAAATAGTATTAAAAGCAACTCTGTAATCTGTAAAAGGCAAAAACAATTGGGTTCCGTAAGGTGTAAAACTATCTAAAATAGGATGTGTAAATATTGATAGAAAAAACAACCATATCCAATCTTTTAAATTGGTGGTTCCTTTCCGAAATTTTCCAGAATTGTAGAGCTCTGAAGTGATAAATCCAAAAATTAAAGAGCCAATTAATGAAAATAAAATGGAATGCATAAACCCTCGATGAAAAGCCAAGCTATCAATATCATTCGAATAAAAAAGACTACCGATGATTACATCTAAATCCGGTATTGTACCTCCAATAGCTCCAAATAACATTGCTTTATTTCCTATCTTTTTACCTAAAGCAATTTCACCACAAGCAGCACCTAAAACAATTTGAGTTAATGAGTCCATGGATGCAAATGTAACCAACTCTTTTGATTTGCATAGCTTCTTGTAAAATCGTAACATTACAGAACAAATAATTCTACAATGCAAGACGAAAAAAATCTCTCAGAAATACAAATAGAAGAGCAACACATTATGGAAAACAAAGAACTGAATTTTTATGAAGCTTTGACTCCAGTAATTATCTTGATGGGTTTTCTAGCATATAATATTTTCTTTGCAGGAGGTGAAATGTTTGGAGAGTTTTCTAACCATTATATACTTTTAATTGGGGGTCTTATTGCTGCTTTTGTAGGTTTTTTTAATAAAGTTACAGCAATTAGAATGTTCTTAGAAGTGTGGGAAAACTGGAGAAGCATTTTAGTGCCCGTTTTTATTCTTTTATTAGTAGGTGCTTTAGCTGGAACATGGCTAGTAAGCGGAGTAATTCCTGCAATGGTATATTATGGATTACAAGTACTAAGCCCAGAGATTTTCTTACCAGCCTCAGTTGTTATTGCCGCAATTATTTCTATCGCTACTGGAAGTTCTTGGACTACTTCTGCTACAGTTGGAATTGCTTTAATTGGAATTGGGAATGCTTTAGGAATTCCAACAGGAATGATTGCTGGAGCGGTAATTTCTGGAGCTTATTTTGGAGATAAAATGTCGCCTTTAAGTGATACCACAAATTTAGCACCTGCAATGGCAGGAACAGATTTGTTTACTCATATTAAGTATATGGCGTATACTACTGTACCAACCATTATAATTACATTAATAGCATTTACAATTATCAGTTTTACAATTGATACTTCTGGAAGTGCAGATGTGAGTGATTTATTAATCACTATTGATAAAACATTTTATATTTCACCTTGGTTATTCCTTGTTCCTGGTGTTGTTATTGGAATGATTCTTTTAAAAACTAAACCATTACTAGCTTTGGGAGTTGGTGTAGTGTTAGCTGCAATCTTTGCCTTCATTTTTCAATCGGAAGTTTTAACAACTTTATCTGACTCTACTTCAGAGTCTGTTTTAAATGCTGTTTTTACCGAGACTCAAATTACAACTGATAATGAAACCTTAACAAAATTGTTTAATGCTAAAGGAATGAGTGGAATGACTTGGACAATTCTTTTAATAGTTTGCGCCATGGTTTTTGGTGGTGTCATGGATGCTATAGGAGCATTAGCAAAACTAACCAAAGCATTACTTTCTATAGCTAGCTCAATTTTTGGATTATTTGCAAGTACTGTAATCAGTTGTTTGGGATTAAATGTAATTGCTTCAGATCAATATTTGGCACTGGTAATTCCAGGTAAAATGTTTAAACAAGCCTATGAAGATAAAGGATTAGCGCCAGAAAACTTAAGTAGAACTTTGGAAGATTCAGGGACAGTTACCTCTGTTTTAATTCCTTGGAATACATGTGGAGCCTACCAATCTGGAGTTCTTGGAGTAGGAGTAGGAGAATACTTTTTCTACGCAATCTTTAACTGGTTGTCTCCATTTATGACTTTACTATTTGCCGCATTTAAAATCAAAATAAGACAATTAGCAACTAAATAAATGATTGTTAGAGCAACTCTTGAAGATGCTGAAGTACTTACTGAAATTGCAGTAAAATCAAAAGCTTATTGGGGTTATGAAAATGACCAAGTTGAAAGTTGGCGAGAAGATTTGACAGTTACTCCTAAAATGTTTGATGAGTCTAATATTTATAAATATATAGTAGACAATCAAATTGGAGGATTCTATATTTTAGAAAGAGCCAATATTAGAACTAGTTTTCTTAACTTTTTATTTATCTCACCAGATTATATCAAACAAGGAATCGGTCATCAACTGCTACAACATGCTATAGCATATTGTAAAGACGGAGGTAGTGCTATTTTAAATGTATTGTCAGACCCAAATGCGGCATCTTTTTATGCAAAATATGGTTTTGAGGTGATTGCTCAAAGAGAAAGTTCGATACCCGGTAGGTTTTTACCTGAAATGGAATTAGAATTTCCAGAGAATCAATGAGAGAAAATTAAATAAACCAATTCCAAACCAAACCAAAACGAATTGTAAAGTCACGGTATGGATAATTGGGTGCTGAGAAGTAATTTCGTTCTCCTAACTCTGACAAAGCATTGTCAATTCTAAAATAAATTCTAGTTCTTCTTACCTGAGCATTAAAAAACAAGTCGATAGATGGAAAACCAATTTCTTGTGAATCTTGCAAAGTAAATTCTGACAAAATAGGATTGTATGCGTTGGCATTATATTTTGTAAAATAATTAAATGTAGCTCCGATTTGAACTTGCATTGGTTTTCCTTTAAACCAGTAATCAGAATAATATAAGGTATTTCTAGTAACCAATTCAGGAACTCTAAAAACAGCGGCACCACCACTGACATTCTGATACATGATAACATTATCTAATGCCAGTTTTTTGTATTTAAACTCTCTTGATGCTTTTACTTTTAAATAGGTGACATTTTCTGAAGATTGACTCGGTAAATTGTCTGTTCCAAAATAGGTATAATTTTCAATGTTGGTTAAGTTTACATCTGCATTTAACCATTTAGAATTTAATTGAAACCCTAAATTTTGAGTTCTAACATTATCAAAATTGTTTTCCCAATTGTATTCATCATAGGTGCTTTGATGTAATAAGAAGTTAAAATTAGGGGATTTTGAATTCAATAAGACACTTGCATTAATCGTAAATAAACTATCTTTTTTATAGGATAAATTTCCTTGAAGATTTGTGCCAGAAAGTCTTCCGTTTCCGGGTGTTATTTCTCCTGTAGCATCTAATTGAAATTGTTTTACTTTGGCTTTCCAATCGGCACCAAAGGAAGCTCCATTACCTTCTAACTTTCGTTTTGTAATTCCACTATTCTGATTAATGATTTCTTTATAGCCATATGAGTAACTCATCAAACTAGATTTTACTCTAAAGGTTCCCAAAATATATTTTGAATTGAACTCTATGAAGAACTGATTCTTTAAAAATGAATTCTCAACTCTATCTGTAAAACTTCCAGTAAAGTTAGTAGTTCCTAAAAAGTCTGTCGTAGAACTTTGTCTAAACTCATAAGATTTTTGCTCGCTCGTTAAAGCATGACCAATTTTTAAATTGGTAAAATCTTTTTTACTCAAAGAATCTTTTGAGGAAAGTAATTTATAATCATGCTCAAAATAGACTCTAGAGCCTTCAAATGAATTTTCTGTATCGTCAATATTGACATCCAACCTGGCTCTGTCTGTAAAATTGGGGTCATTATTTATGAATGCATCTAATGATTCTGTCGTTAATCCTCCACTTTCTTCATTTAAAATATCATGGGTGGTTAAATGTCCCCTTACAGTATATTGTCCCTCTTTAGTTTCGTAATGAAAGGTTGTTCTAAAATTTCCCTGACTAACCAATGATCGCCTATAATTTCCTAAAGAACGCAATCCAGTATATGCAAATGATACATTAAATCTTCTAGAAAAGTTTAATGTAAAAAATGATTCTAAAAACTGACCTTGCTGCATGGTCGTTAAAAACATGATTTCTGAAGAAGGCGTAGGAACTTCATAATAATCAATGTCTTCTACTTCTTTGTAAAAGAATTGTTTTGCCGTAAAACCTATATCAGGTGTAGCATTTATTTGATCAAAATTATATGTTAAACTATTAAAAGTCTGACCAATATTATGAAAAGCTAACAACCCAAAGTTATCTTTACGTAGAAAGTTTAGTTTGTAGTGTTTTTTAATATTTAATGTAGTGTCTATATAAGTGCTGTCTCTTATACACATCTGACGCTG
>CAJXRR010000129.1 GCA_913060575.1 uncultured Flavobacterium sp. | reverse complement strand
TCTACACAGAGTAGATCGTCGGCAGCGTCAGATGTGTATAAGAGACAGATGTCATACTGATCCTGTCGAAGTATCTTTCTGATATTTGAATCATCTTCGAAAGGCTCAGACTGACAATGGCAAACAATTAATCAAAATGAAAAGAAGAAAATTTATACAAAATGCATCACTATCTACTTTGGGTGTTGTAGCAACTGCAGCAATCGTAAGTTGCAAAACTGAAACAGAAACTACAGCGATTGTAGCAACTAGTAATGACAAAGTTGTAAAACCTTTAGTAATTGCAACTTGGAAAACAGATTTAGCAGTAGAAACTGCCGCTGAAGTCTTAGAAAAAGGAGGTTCTGCTTTAGATGCAGTTGAGCAAGGTTGTAGAATTGAAGAAGCGAATGAAAAAGGGCAATCGGTTGGAAAAGGAGGTTTGCCTGATAGAGATGGAGATGTTACTTTAGATGCTTGCATAATGGATGAAAAAGGGAACTACGGTGCTGTTTTAGGTGTGAAAAATATTAAGCATGTTATTTCTGTAGCCAGAAAAGTAATGGAAGATACACCTCATGTAATGTTAGTGGGTGAAGGCGCAGAAAAATTTGCAGTTACAAAAGGTTTCGAACGAGAAAACTTATTGACTGAAGCTTCTAAAAAAGCTTGGGAAAATTGGAAAATTAAATCAGAATATAAGCCAATCATCAATATAGAAAATCACGATACCATTGGCATGTTGGCAATTGATAAAAAAGGAAATATTTCGGGTGCTTGTACTACAAGTGGATTGGCTTATAAAATGGCTGGTAGAGTAGGAGATTCTCCAATTATTGGTGGAGGTTTATTTGTAGATAACGAAATTGGTGGTGCTTCAGCAACGGGATTAGGAGAAGAAGTTTTAAAAACTGTGGGAAGTTTTTTAATTGTTGAACTAATGCGACAAGGGAAAAGCCCACAAGAAGCTTGTGAAGAAGCAATAGGTAGAATTGTAAACAAACCGGGGAAGGATTTTAAAAACTTTCAAGTCGGTTATATAGCTGTCAATAAAAAAGGAGAAACGGGAGCCTATTCTATTCACGAATGGTTTAGTTATAACATTTATAAAGACAAAGAAAATAAAAATATTAAATCAGATTATTTTAACAAAGTCTAAATATGAAGCAACAAAATCAATCCTACGGAAGTGCCTTTTTATTAGTGACTTCACTCTTTTTTTTATGGGGATTTATAACTGTTTTGGTCGATTCGTTAATCCCTAGAATTCGAGAATTATTTACCCTAACATATTTTCAAGCTGGATTGGTTCAGTTTGCTTTTTTTGGAGCTTATTTTGTTTTGTCAATCCCAGCAGGATTTATCCTTTCTAAAATTGGTTATAAAAAGGGAATTGTTTTAGGATTAGCAACAATGGCTATTGGATGTTTTTTGTTTTACCCAGCAGCATCTTACAGAGAATTTACGATCTTTTTAATGGCTTATTTTACTTTAGCAGGAGGAATGACTATTTTACAGGTAGCAGCAAATCCATATGTAGCTGCACTTGGATCAGAAGTTGGGGCATCTAGTCGTTTAAACTTATCACAGGCATTTAATTCGCTAGGAACAGCAATAGCACCAATCATAGGAGCGATGTTTATTTTGAGTGAAAAAGTAAAAACGAGTGATGAAATTGATGCTTTGTCCAACACCGCAAAAGAGGCTTATCTTATTTCAGAAGCATCTGCTGTACAAACCCCTTTTTTGGGAATTGCAGGTTTTATCATTCTTTTAGCATTGGTTTTTCTCTTTGTGAAATTGCCTACAATACTTCAAAAAGTTCCAAAAGGAGGGTATCGAAAATTGCTAAACAAACCATCTTTGGTTATGGGAGCTATTGGAATCTTTCTTTATGTAGGAGCAGAGGTAGCTATTGGTAGTTATTTGGTGAATTATTTTATTGATTTAGAATTATCTCTAGCAATTCAGAATAGTGAAACGATGCGAAGTCTTTCTGAAACCTTACTTGGAAATAGTATTATAGAGGTAAGTAATCTAGCTATTGTAGGAGCTTTTGTGACTTTTTATTGGAGCGGAGCGATGGTTGGTAGATTTATAGGAGCTTATTTGACTAAGATTATCAAACCTGCTAAGGTGTTGAGCGCATTTGCAATTGGAGCATTGGTCATGATTTTCATTTCTATGTCAACAACAGGATTTGTAGCAATGTGGAGTATTTTGGCTGTTGGATTGTTTAATTCAATTATGTTTCCAACTATTTTTACTATGGCAATAGATGGCTTGGATGATTTAAAACCACAAGCTTCAGGGATTTTATGTACTATGATTGTTGGTGGAGCGATCATTCCTCCTTTATATGGGAAATTGGCCGATCATTTTGGATTTAAATTAGCTTTAATTCTTGTAGTTCTTTGCTATGGTTATATTTTCTTATATGGAAGAATTAAACATAGAAATCCTTAAAATCATGTAAATAAAAAACCCAAAACAAAGTTTTGGGTTTTTTATTATTCATAAGCGAAGCTTACTTTTTCTTTCCTTGTTGATCTTGAGCTTGTTTCATTGCATCGTCTAAACGTTGTCTAAACTTACTCTTTTTCTTTTCAGGACGTTTTTTGTTTTCTTCAATCTGAGCGTGAATTTTATCTTCATCAATCACATAATTCTTAATTACTAACATAATTGTAATCGTTAGTAAGTTAGAAATAAAGTAATACAAACTTAAACTACTCGCATAGTTGTTAAAGAAGAACAACATCATAATAGGAGAGAAGTAAATCATATACTTCATCATCTTACTCATATCTGGCATACCTTCTTGTGTTGGTGCTTGCATATTCATTTGCTGACTCTGATTCATTTTCATGTAAAAGAAAATAGCAATGGAAGCTAAAATTGGAAATAAACTTACGTGATTTCCATAAAAAGGAATGGTAAATGGTAAGTTAAAAATTGTATCATATGATGATAAATCATCTGCCCATAAGAAGCTTTCTCCTCTCAATGCAATATTAGATGGGAAAAATTTAAATAAGGCAAAGAATACAGGCATTTGTAATAGTGCAGGAATACAACCCGACAACATACTCACACCGGCCTTTCGTTGTACGGCCATGGTTTCTTGCTGACGCTTCATTGCATTTTCTTTTCCTGGATATTTCTCGTTAAGTGCATTTAATTCTGGGCGAATCACTTTCATCTTAGCACTAGATACATACGATTTGTAAACCAAAGGAGACATGATAATTCTTACAACAATGGTCATTAAAATGATAATCAATCCATAATTACCCATAAAGCCTTCTAACATTCCAAAGATTGGAATAAAGATCCATCGATTTATGGTTCCAAAAATCCCCCAACCTAAATCGGCAGTTTCTTCTAAATCTGTTCCTTCATAAGCTTTTAATCTCTTGTAGTTTGAAGGTCCATAAAACCATTTCATATTATAGTTTAATTCTCCATTGCTTAATTCTAAAGGAGTTTTTAAACTATATCTTTTTGTAAAAACACTGTCTATTGCTTCATCCTTAACTAAATCTTCTGATGCTATTGCAGCATTGCTAAAAGGTTTGTCAGTTAATAATATAGATGAGAAAAAATGTTGTTTATAAGAAACCCAATCTACGTCGTTTACAATATCATTATTATCAGCGTTAATATAATCTACTTCATCTTCGGCTTTAAAGTAGAAATAAGAATACATGGTGTTTTCTGTACGTAAACTTTTTTCGTGACGATATCCTTTTAATGTCCAATCTAAATTAATAGGATTTGAAGAATTGATGATATTGCTTAATCCTTGAGATCTAACAGCAAAGTTTACCATGTAATCTTCAGTCATTTCATATCTGTACTCTAAAAACTGATTGTCAGAGACTTTCAATTTCATAGACAGTACTTGTATATTACCGTTTTTAGTTATCGATGGCTCAAAGAATAAATCTTTGGTATTTAAGATTCTGTTATCGGTGGTTCCAAAGTTGATATTAAAACTTGCATTGTTGTCTTTAATCATATGTAAAGGCAACGAATCAAATGTTTTGTAACCTTTAATTAAAGCCTCAACTATTTGTCCACCTTTATTATCAATTCTTAATAATAATTTATCATTTTCTATAGTGGTTGTTCCTTCTGAACCATTAATAACACTAGAAGCAAAAGAACCTAATTGATTCTGTAAATTGACTTGTTTTAGAGAGTCGTTTACTAAAGGTGTAATTGTAGTTGCATTAGAATTAGTATTCGTTTTAGTAGAATCGATTACCTGTTCTGTAGATGTTGTTGCGTTTGGATCAACTTCTGGTTGAGAAGAATACATCCAGTAGAGTAGAATTCCTCCTATAAGAATCATTCCTATAAAGGAATTAACATCGAATTTTTTTTGTTCCATATATTTAAAATGTCAAATTGTCATTTTTGCTTTCTTTCTTTTAAAAAAGCGATGACAAATGTAGTAAAAATGCCTCCTTGTTAAAGGAATATCATCAAATTAATTAGTCGTTGCTTGTAGTGCAAACAGTATTCCCTTTTTAAAATTGAGGTCTAAGAGTATCAAATTATTTAGAATGTTCTAATGCAGCTTTTACGAAATCAACAAATAAAGGATGTGGATTTAGTACGGTACTTTTATATTCTGGATGATACTGAACACCAACAAACCAAGGATGACTAGGGATTTCTATAATTTCAACCAATCCAGTTTTTGGATTTACACCGGTAGCTAACATTCCTTTGGCTTTAATTTGCTCTAAGTAGTCATTATTAAACTCATAACGATGCCTATGACGTTCGCTAATCATTGTCTTTTTATAGGCTTTAAATACATTAGAGTCTTCAGAAACTTCACAGTCCCAAGCACCTAAACGCATCGTACCACCTTTTTTAGTTACATCTTTTTGGTCTTCCATTAAACTAATCACAGGATGAGAAGTATCTTCGTTCATCTCACTAGAATTAGCATCTGTAAGACCTAAAACATTTCTAGAGAATTCTATAACAGCCATTTGCATTCCTAAACAGATTCCTAAAAAAGGAATGTTATTTTCTCTGGCATATTGTACTGCTTTAATCTTTCCTTCAATTCCGCGATCCCCAAAACCGGGAGCCACTAATATTCCATCCAATCCTTTTAATTGATCAGTTACATTTCCGGGAGTTAAATCTTCAGAATGTATCCAACGGATTTCAACTTTTGTTTCATTAGTAGCACTTGCATGTATTAATGCCTCTGTAATTGATTTATAAGAATCTTGTAATTCAACATATTTCCCAATCAAACCAATTTCAACAGTAGAAGTTGGATTTTTATATTTGTGTAGGAAGTTATTCCAAGCGGTTAATTGTGGTTTACCTTCAGAAGATAAATGTAGTTTTTTCAAAACAACAGCGTCTAAACCTTCTTCAAACATTAAATTTGGAACATCATAAATGGTATCGGCATCAATAGATTGAATAACATCTTCTTGCTTTACATTACAAAATAAAGCCAGTTTTCTTTTGATATCTTCAGAGATTTCATGTTCTGTTCTACAAACTAATACATCTGGATTAATTCCACTTTGCATTAAAGTTTTTACAGAATGTTGTGTAGGTTTTGTTTTTAATTCACCTGCAGCTGCTAAATATGGAATCAATGTTAAATGAACTACGATTGCATTTTCTTCTCCCAATTCCCATAAAAGTTGACGAACAGATTCTATATAAGGTAAGGATTCGATATCACCAACAGTTCCACCAATTTCAGTAATAACGATATCGTAATCACCTGTATTTCCTAAAATTTGGATACGATGTTTAATTTCATCGGTAATATGAGGGATCACTTGAACTGTTTTTCCTAAGAATTCTCCTTTTCTTTCCTTGTCAATTACAGATTGATAGATTCTTCCTGTAGTTACATTATTAGCTTGTGAGGTAGGAATGTTTAAAAAACGTTCATAATGACCTAAGTCTAAATCAGTCTCAGCACCATCATCAGTTACATAACACTCACCGTGTTCATAAGGATTTAGCGTTCCTGGATCTATATTAATGTACGGGTCTAGTTTTTGAATTGTTACAGAAAATCCTCTTACTTGTAAAAGCTTTGCGAGTGATGCTGCTATGATTCCTTTTCCAAGTGAAGAAGTTACGCCTCCAGTAACGAAAACGTATTTGGTGTTTTTCATGGTTTTCTTAGGTTTGAGCAAAAGTACTAACTCTTGTTTTTCTCACAAACAAAAACAGCAAAAATCAATCAACAAAAGTGCTTTTTTTTAACAATTAAAAATATTTTTATTTTTTTTTAATATTGTATTTGTCAAATATAAAAACAGTTGTATATTTGCAAACGCTTTAAAAGAACAAAAATTCTTAGAGTAATTTAAAATAATAAAGAAGATTT
>CAJXRR010000128.1 GCA_913060575.1 uncultured Flavobacterium sp. | reverse complement strand
CACTGAAATTCAGGTTCAAAAAGGAGATTATACTTCCTTAAAAACTGGAGAAGAATTTATTGACGGAACGCATCCTTTTAGTAACGATATCGATTTATTTGGGAAAGGATCTTTCTTTCAATTCATCAACAGAACAGCCACCAAAGAAGGAGCAACTGAGCTGGCAAAAACGTTGACAGAAAATGAGATTACTGCCATTCCTAAAAAACAAGAAGCGTTAAAAGAACTTTCTAAAAAAGTGCAATGGAGGCAGCATTTTTCAGCATTAGCAGGCTTGGTAAAAACAAATCATTCTTCTACAAAAATTGTTGATTTCATTCAGAAATATACTGCAGTATTTTCAAAGTCAATTTCAAAATTACCGGTTGCTTTTTCTCTAATAAGTATCGTATTAATTGTTTTGGTTTCTTTTGAAATTATACCGTTTAGTATTTTCATTCTTTGGTTTTTTATCGGTTTAGCAATCACTGCAATTTTCTTTAAGAAAACACAGCACATCTATCTAAATGCAGGAAAAGCAAAAGAAACTTTTAAGCAATATCATTTAGTATTACAGGAAATAGAAAACATTAAGTTTACATCAGAAATTTTACAAGACAAGCAACAGGTTATTCAATCTGAAAAGGTAAAAGCTTCAGAAATATTTAAACGATTTTCTAAAATTTTAGATGCGTTTGATCAACGAAACAACATGCTAATTGCAATTGTTGGAAACGCATTATTTTTATGGGATTTAAGAAATGCAATTAAAGTTGAACGCTGGATTGAATCATACAAACACACCGTAAAACAATGGTTTGAAGTGATAGCATTTTTTGATGCTGAAAACTCATTGGCAAACTTCTGTTTTAATCATCCTACCCATACATTTCCAAAAATAATTAAGGGAAAGAGTATTATAAGAGGAACTCAATTAGGTCATCCTTTATTAAAATCAGCCAAGAGAATTGATAATGACTTTGCAATTTTAGACAAAGAGTTTTATATCATCACAGGGGCTAATATGGCAGGGAAAAGTACGTTTTTAAGAACCGTTTCTTTATCCATTGTAATGTCTAATATTGGATTGCCAGTTTGCGCCACATCATTTCAATATTCACCAATCAAACTAATCACCAGTATGAGAACTTCGGATTCGTTGGCGGAAGATGAATCTTATTTTTATTCAGAATTAAAGCGATTAAAATTTATTGTAGATAAAATTCAAACGGATGATTATTTTGTAATTCTAGACGAAATTTTAAAAGGAACCAACAGTAAAGACAAAGCCATCGGGTCGAAGAAGTTTGTAGAGAAATTATTAGGTTCTCAATCTACAGGAATTATTGCCACACACGATGTGAGTTTGTGCGAATTAGAAAATGATTTTTCAGAAATCAAGAATTACTATTTTGATGCAGAAATTACCAATGACGAATTGTTTTTTGATTATCTCTTTAAAAAAGGTATTTGTAAAAACATGAATGCTTCTTTCTTATTAAAGAAAATGAAGATTGTTTAAGTCAGTACTTTTATTTGTATGATTTCGAGCGTCTCAATCATCGATAAATTCGGTCATTGAGGTTCTCGAAATGACATGTTAATTGCTAGGTTGACTATGGATGCGCATTCACCCAAATTTCACCATCAGAAAAGTGCTCTTTTTTCCAAATAGGAACGGATTCTTTTAAGGTGTCAATGGCAAATTCACAAGCTTCAAAAGCTGCTTTTCTATGCGGAGCAGATACCGTTATAATTACAGGAACATCTCCAATTTGCAGCATTCCTTCTACATGATGAATCGCTATTTTTTTAATAGAAAACTTTTCTAAACACAAGTCGGCAATCTTTTGCATTTCTTTGATAGCCATCGGCTTGTAAGTAGAAAAATCTAGTTGTGTCACTTCTTTGCTCTGTGTACTATTTCTGACCGTTCCTACAAAAGCTGTAATCCCGCCACAAGAATCATCTGTTACAAATTCGTAACATTCATCTAAACTTAGTTTATCAGAAGTAATTTTGATTGAAGTATTGCTCATAGTTGTACAAAAATAGGAAATCTAGAACGTATCTTTGCAAGAATAATTTTTGACTTTACAAACCATGAAAACCTTTTTTAGAGTTGTTAGTTTTTTAGAAGGAACCTCTTATTTATTATTACTTTTTATAGCAGTCCCTATTAAATATTGGATGAATGATCCTCAATATGTAAAGCTATTAGGTATGCCACATGGTTTATTATTTGTAGCTTATATTGTTCTAGCTTTTTTAATAAAACCAGAATTGAAGTGGAATACTAAAACTTTTGGAATTGTTCTTTTAGCGTCTATCCTTCCTTTTGGAACTTTTTACGTTGACAAGAAATACTTAAGTAACTAGTTGGTCATTCTAATAGAGCATTGTAATGAGGAATCTAAAGATTTCTCAATCGTTTTTATACTCATTTCGAAATGACATTGCTACATTTTTTTACATTAGACAATTGTTATATTGAATAATTAACCTCCGCTTACTGGCGGAATAATGGCCACAACATCATTATCTTTTAATACAAGTTCGTCAGAAGCATAACTTTCATTGACAGCAATTGCATACGAATTGATTTGTGATAATTGAGGATATTGCTTTTGTAATTTGTCCTTTAATTGTAAAACAGATGAACCTGATGAAAGAGAAAAACTAAGGCTTGTCGCTCCCACCAAATCTGTTGATATTCCAAAAAGAAGTATGGTTAATTTCATGCTGTCAAAGATAAATTATATTCTCAATTAGAAAGCGATTCCAAATAAGAAACCATCTCCTTTTGTTCCGTTAAAATTAGATTTCACATAATCTACACGTAAGAAACGCCATTTTCCAAATCCAATATTATCTAAACCAACCGAATACTCAGAATAAGGTTTTCTTCCACCAGTAAACAATCCTTTTGCTCCGGCAACTAAGTGGAAATTCAGTTTATTTATTAAAGGGATTTTACTTAATAGAAAACCTTTAAAATTATGTTCTAAGTGCGCTTCTGCATATTTATCATTGGTGCTAAATTGATAGTAATCTAGCAAGCCAAAACTACTCATTCTGTTAGCAGGAGCAAGATTTAATTGATTTCCGTTTGCATGTAAATAATCCATAAACGGAATGTCTTTTTGTTGTAAGAAAACACCAGCTCTACCATTGTATCTAAAATTTCCATAGTTTCCTAATGAAACAAATTGACGAACATTAGCCGTAAATAAATCAGAATTAAAATCACTAGAACTTCCGCCGAAATTCTTTCTGTAATTTACAGATACAGAAGGATATTTAGAGTTGCCAATGGTAAATTTACTGTCTGGATATGACAAGTATTTCTGTCCAAAAACAAAATTTGCACCAATATTTAAACTAGCTATATCATGCTGTACAAATGGAGCTGAAAAATCTATAGGATCTAAAGGGTTGTTAGATTGAAATGCAATGTCTCTGCCTAAAGTTACATAATCCGTAGTATTAAATAAAGGTTTTCTATTTGCATATTCTAAAGAACCAGACATATATACACCGTTGGTTACTTCTTGCGAGTATGCAATTCTACTATATGTTTTCTCGTATATTTTTAAGTAGTTTTCTTTTCTAAATAATGAATACACTGTATTGTTTAATCTTGAAATAGGATTTCTTCCATTAAATTGACGGGTAGTAACTCCTCCTGAAATTGAAAACCTTGGTCTTTCAAGATTGTTCCACTTTTTACTGAAATAAAATACAGGTCGTATTTTATCTTCTGATATACCATAATTTACATTTACTCCTGCACTAATCCACTTTCCTTTATCATTTAACTGTTTAAAATAATTTAAGCTAGTAGAAGCATTCCAACCTTGAACCGTATTGTATGCAATGCTTTCTAATGGAGAATTGAAACTAAGTGACCATTTTTCGTAAGAATTTCTATACGTATATCCAGTAATTGGTGAGAGTAAATTAAATTTATTGTTTTTATGATCTATAGAATCTAAATATTTTTTAGACTTTCTAACGACTTTGATACTGTCTTTTAAAGTATAATCTTTTACTTCTTCTGTTGTTAAAGGAACGGGTCTTAATTGATTCCAAAAAACAGAATCTTTTTCTGTAGCTCCATCTTCAAAAGTTAAAACTTCTCTTGTAAAAGTTCCTTTTTTAAATCCAGGGTTAAAATTATAGTTAGAATAAGCTGCAGAAAATCGACCATCGACATTAAAACCAAAGAGGCCAAATTTAAAATCTACTGTTTGAGAAATTTTCACCCAAGCCTTGTTGGTTTCAGAATAATTATAGTCTTGTTTAAATTTTAATTCGTCGATAATCGGAATTCCAACTTGTTTCCCTGTAGCAATTAAATCAACGCCATAAATAGCCCAATCGTCTTCAACGATATAAATAAATCCGCTAAAAACTCGATCCCCACTTCGCTTTGGAGTTACTTTAATTTTATTGATTAGTTTTCCATTTTTATCATAAAAAGAACCTGCTAATTTATATCTATAATACCCAAAAGCACCATCAGCAATTGGAGAAACCAAATTACTTTCGGCTACAAAAACTGAATTTCCATAAAAGTCAAAATTAGCTTCTTCAGCTCTGTTAAAACTAATTCCATTGTCAGAACCACTGACCTTTGAAGCTATAATTTTTTCTTTAAAATTTCTAGGCCTTTTTTGAAAAGTTATCTCAGAAACCGTTTCAGACAAATAGATGATTCCCGTTCTTGTAGAATCTAACCCACCTCCTAGATCACCTAAACTTTGGCCTAATATTTTTTTAGGTGCATTTTTTACTTTAAATAATCCGCGAGAATAGAAATTAGAGGTAAACTCCCCAAATTTATCGGTGTTATTATCTTTGCTATCAATGGCATTTCTAATAATTTTATTTGCAGGATTGTCTTTGGTAGAAATAGTAATTTCATCTAACACAACTTTTTCATCTTCTAATTCAACATCTAATTGAAATGGAAAACTTGAAATGGAAACAGTTTTTTTAACTGTCTTATATCCTAAAAATTGAAAAACAACAACATAATCCCCTTTCTTTTTTATGTTTAATTCATAATAACCATCGTCATTTGAAGTCGTTCCAGTAATCGTTTTATTTAAATAAATGCTAACAAACGATAATGGATTATCATTAGAATCGGTAATTTTTCCTTTAATTTGAGCAAAAGGTGAAAGACTAAAAAAGAATAGAATAAGGAATGTAATTTTTTTCATAAAGTTAGTTATTGGTTGAGAGTAGCAAACATATATGATGCCAAACTTTATTCCTCTATATTTTTTGTTAAACAAGTTACAATAAAGTCTTAAAAATATGAAAAGCTCTTTTTTAAAGGAATTATTTTGGAATAAAAAGAGTTTTTTAAGAGATAGGTTTTCTTGTAGAATTTCGTTGAATTAGGTTTGTAGGTAATTCAATAATTTTTGGAAGAATAGTTCTTCCTTTCTTTTTCATTTTTAATTCTTTATATAATTGCTTAAACGCAGCTTTTCCAATCTCATAACCCGGCTGGTTAATGGTTGTTAATGATGGAGTAATTGCTGATGACATAAACCAATTACTAAAGCCAACTACAGATATTTGGTCAGGAATCTTAACCCTTAATTCATTAAAAACTGAAATGGCTCCAATAGCAACTAGATCTGGGTTTGTGAAAAGGCCATCAACATCTTTGTGTTCAGCGATTAATTGTTTGGCAAAATCCTGCCCTTCTTGATAACTTAGATTCTCACAAATATAAACCAGTGACGGATCATAAGGAATTTCATGATCTTCAAGTGCTTTCTTATAACCTAAAAAACGATCAATAGAATTTTGTGGAATCAAAGGTCCTCTAAAATGAGCAATCCGTTTACAACCAGTGTCTATTAAATGTTTTGTAGCTGTATACGCCGCTTTTCTATCGTCTATAATAACTTTTGAGCAATTGACAACTTTAGCGATCTTATCAAACATTACTAAAGGAACTTTCCTTTCTAGAGCGCTATTAATATGAGAAAAGTCAACAGTAGAATTAGCTAATGAAATTAAAATTCCATCTACTCTTTTATTTAGAAGTAGATTTATTTGCTTCTTCTCTAATTCTTGTGATTCATCAGATTGTAAAATAATAACTAAATATCCTTTTTTTTCTGCCTGACCTATGATTCCTTTTATAACACTTGAGAAAAAATGATGTACAATTTCCGGAATAATAAGGCCAATAGTTTTTGATTCTTTAGTTCTTAAATTCACAGCAAATGAATTAGGTCTATAATTAAGTGTATTCGCAAGATTTTTTACAAGTGCTTTCGTTTTCTTACTCACATCAGGATAATCTTTTAATGCTTTAGATACTGTTGTAATTGAGATTCCTAAAGTTTCTGCAATTTGTTTTAAAGTTACTGGTTTCATTAAAAGCTGTCTCTTATACACATCTGACGCTGCCGACGATCTACT
>CAJXRR010000127.1 GCA_913060575.1 uncultured Flavobacterium sp. | reverse complement strand
CTTCATAAGAAGTGACTAATTTTTCTTTATTTTCTGGTAATAAGCTAATAAATTTTTCAACTGTTTCTGCCATTGATAAAAGTGATTTTCCTCCTGCGGCATTATCATGCCCTCCACCACTAAAATTTTCTCGAGAAAATTGATTTACAGAAAAAGAACCTTTTGATCTAAAGGAAATTTTGATTAGATTTTGCTCTTTATCTTCTATAAAAATCGCTGCCATTACAATTCCTGCCACAGACAATGCATAATTTACTACACCTTCTGTATCACCTTTCTTAAAATTATTTGCTGCTTTTTCAGCTTCAGTAATTGTTATATAGGCAGTTTTATATTCTGGTAAAACCTTTAAATTTTGTAAAGCTTGTCCCAGCAATTGTAAACGTCCATAAGAACTAGAATCGTATACATTGCTGTGAATTCTATCATTTTCTGCACCTTTATCAATTAAATTTGCTATTACTTTATGTGTTAAACTTGTAGTAGAACGAAATCTGAAAGAACCCGTATCTGTCATAATACCAGTATACAAACAGGTTGCAATAGCTGCATCAATTAAATCAACATCTCCCATCTTTTCTATAAAGTGATAGACCATTTGACAAGTAGAACACATTTCTACATCTGAAAACATATATGTAAAATCATCAGGTTGTTGATGATGATCAATTAAAGCAAAATCGTTTTCATATCCTTCTAAGGTATTTTGCATGTCGTTCCCCACTCGATGTAAAGCATTAAAATCTAATAAAAATATAATGTCAGAATTTTTGATAGCTCTTTGAGATTGTGTGTTCTGCCAATCAAATCGATAGGTAGTTTCTGAACCAGGTAACCAATGTAAAAAGTCTGGATATTCGTTAGGAACTACAACTGTTGGTTGATGTCCTTTCTTTTTAAAGTAATGATATAATCCTAAAGTAGATCCCATGGCATCTCCATCTGGATTTCTATGCCCAACAATAACAATGTTTCTAGGCGATTCTAAATAGGATTGTAATTCGTTAAATTGTTTCAAAATCATAAGAGGCGAAGATACAATTTTATTAAAAATTTACGTACTTTTGCCGCGATTTTAAAAACATTAAAAAACAAAAATGGCAACAAATAGAACATTCACCATGATTAAGCCTGATGGTGTTGAAAACGGACATACTGGAGCAATCTTAGAAAAGATTAATGCAGCTGGATTTAGAATTGTAGCATTGAAAAAAACGCAAATGACAAAAAATGATGCGGAAACTTTTTATGCAGTTCATAACGAACGCCCATTCTTTGGAGAATTGGTAGAATTTATGACAAGAGGTCCTATTATTGCAGCTATCTTAGAAAAAGATAATGCAGTTGAAGACTTTAGAACATTAATTGGAGCTACAAACCCTGCAGATGCTGCAGAAGGAACCATCAGAAAGTTATATGCTACTTCTATGGGGGAAAATGCTGTACATGGTTCTGATAGTGATGAAAATGCACAAATTGAAGGAAATTTCCATTTCTCTGGTAGAGAGATGTTTTAAGCAAATTCTTTTTTAAATATATTTAGAGAAACTCGTTACAGAAATGTGACGAGTTTTTTTTATACCAACATAATTTTTGATACAACGTCCTCACCCATTTCATCATTAATCATTTTAATGATTTTATCTTTACCATAGCTCAATTCTTCTCTTAATACAGAGGATGATAAACGGATAATTAAAGTAGAGTTTTGCAATTGAACTGACTCCGTGTAAGAAGTAACTCCCTGTCCCATTAAATTTTGCCAAGCTTCTTCAATCTTAATCTTTCGCATCCCTTTACTAAGATTATTCTCTTTTATAAAAGAATCCATTAAGTCTTTAATAGGATTGGATTCGTTTTCTCTTTTAGCCATTACAATTTAAAGATTTGATACGGTTTATTACTTTGCTGAATCACTTTCTCTGTTCTATCTGAATGTGTATCGGTGATAAAAATTTGTCCAAATTCATCATTATTAACCAATTCAATTATTTGTGCAACACGATGTTCGTCTAATTTATCAAAAATATCATCCAACAAAAGAATCGGTACTAAATCAGATTGTTGCTTGATAAACTCAAACTGAGCGAATTTTAAAGCAATCAAATACGATTTTTGTTGACCTTGAGAACCAAATTTCTTAATAGGATATTCTCCTATCTCAAAACTCAAATCATCTTTATGAATTCCAACTGTAGTATACTGAAGAATTTTATCTTTTTCTAAGCTATTTTTTAATAAATCCCTGAAAGATGTAATATGTAATTGACTATTGTAAACCAAGTCAACTTGCTCTTTATCATTAGAGATGATTTGATATTTTTGATTAAAAATTGGAATAAAATTCTCTAAAAACTGTTTTCTCTTATCGTAAATATTGGTTCCATAATTAACCAATTGATCATCATAAACTTCAAGGTTTGTAGCGTCAAATGTTCTATTGGCAGCAAAGTATTTTAATAAAGCGTTTCGTTGAGAAAGTACTTTGTTATATGCAATTAAATCTTGTAGATACTTCTTGTCTTGTTGAGAAATGACACCGTCAATAAATTTTCTTCGAGTATCACTTCCTTCTGTAACCAAGTCCCTATCAGATGGAGAAATAATAACAAGCGGTACTTGGCCAACATGGTCGGAAAACTTTTCATAAGCTTTCCCATTTCTCTTTAAAATTTTCTTTTGCCCCTTTTTTAAACTACAAATTATCTTTTCTTGTCTATCATTAATAGAATAATCACCTTCAATCATAAAGAAACCTTTCTCATGTTGAATATTCTGAACAGCTATCGGATTGAAATAACTCTTTGCAAAAGACAAATAATAAATAGCATCTAATACATTGGTTTTACCAACACCATTCTGACCTATAAAACAGTTTATTTTCTCTTTAAACTCGAAAGTTTTAGAATCGAAGTTTTTAAAATTTACTAAAGATATTTTTTGCAAATACATAACTAAAAATCGTAGTGAATAAGGTTCTGCAAATTATTGAAAATTTACGATATATTGGCTTTCAAAATCCAATTAAAAAAACTATTTTTGCGCCTACTAATTTTTTAAATAAAGTATGGCAACATATAAGAAAAAAGGGTTTAAACCGAAAGATAAGAAAGAGCAACATGCAGCAGATATGCAGAGCACAACTGCAGAGGTTTTTAATACTTTAGACGAAACGGCTTCTAAATCAGAACAATGGATTGAGAAAAATAGCAAACCTTTATTTTATGGGTTGGTTGTGGTGATTGTTTTAATCTTAAGTTTTTTAGGGTACAATAAGTACATTGTAGAACCTCAAGAGACCGAAGCTTCTAACGAATTAGCTTTTCCAAGAAAATACTTTGATGAAGCGATTGCAGCTAATTCTGGTACAGATTCTATATTACAACTTGGTTTAGCAGGTGCTGATGGAAAATATGGTTTTCTGGATATAGCAACTAAATATAGTGGAACCAAAGCTGGAAACATTGCTAACTACTATGCTGGTGTTTCTTATTTAAAAATGAAAGAGTATCAAAAAGCTATAGAGTACTTAAGTAAGTTCACCTCTGATGACGAATTATTAGGTCCGACTGCTTTAGGTGCTATTGGAGATGCTTTTGCTGATATTGATCAACAAGCAGATGCTTTAGAGTACTATGAAAAAGCAGCCAACAAAAAAGATAATGAATTTACAACGCCATTATTTTTATTTAAGGCAGGTAAAACTGCTATGGATTTAGGTGAATTTGCGAAGGCTGAAAAATTATTCACTAGAATTAAAGATAATTATCCAACAACCGAAAACGGTAAGGATATAGACAAATATATTTATAGCGCTAAATACGCTCAATAGTATCTATGGCCACAACTAATTTATCACATTACGATAAGACAACAATCCCAAACGCGAAAGATTTTCGGTTTGGGATTGTTGTTTCTGAGTGGAATCCAGAAATTACTAAAAATCTTCACAAAGGAGCAATTGAAGCCTTATTAGATTGTGGTGCCAAACAAGAAAATATAATTTCTTGGGATGTTCCAGGTAGTTTCGAATTAGTATTTGGTTGTAAGAAAATGCTAGAAACTCAAAATTTAAATGCCATCATTGCCATTGGAAATGTGATACAAGGAGAAACAAAACATTTCGATTTTGTTTGTGAAGGTGTAACACAAGGTATTGTTGATCTTAACATTAAATACAATACGCCGGTTATCTTCTGTGTATTGACAGACAATACTAAACAACAGTCCCTAGACCGTTCTGGCGGTAAATTAGGAAACAAAGGAATTGAATGTGCCATTGCTGCAATTAAAATGGCCGCTTTACCTTTTATTTAACAGCGGAACTTACCAACAAACCTTGACCATTATTTTATTATTAAGTAACTTTGACAGACTACAGAGTATTGGTCTAATATTTGTAGTTTTTAAATGAACTTAGAGATCATTGAATGGGAGTTATAAAAAGAAAAAACAAAAAATTTGATTACAAGCCTAGATACTATAAAGGCGATGGCAATCCTTATGAAATCAAACATAAATTTGATGAATTTAGAAGTACCACTGGAAGTAGCAAAGGTCTAAAAGGAAAAATCACTAATGCCATTAGTGAACTTAAAGGAGAAAAAACTGCTATTGAAGTAGACAATCAGATCTATGAATTAGACGGTCCGGAAAGAAATACAAACAAAGTTGTATTATATATTATTGCTGTTTTAGTTCTTATTTTTTTATTCATCATAGATTTTGATCTATCAATTTTTAGTAAAAAATAATGTCAGACATTATTCAACTCTTACCAGATCATGTTGCGAATCAAATAGCTGCAGGAGAAGTCGTTCAACGTCCAGCTTCAGTTGTGAAAGAATTACTTGAAAACTCTATAGATGCAAATGCAACCGCTATTAAACTTATTCTTAAAGACGCTGGAAAAACATTAATACAGGTTATTGATGATGGAAAAGGAATGAGCACAACAGATGCTAGACTTTCTTTTGAGCGACATGCAACCTCAAAAATAAAAGCCGCAGAAGATTTATTTCAATTACATACCAAAGGTTTTAGAGGTGAAGCAATGGCTTCTATTGCTGCGATTGCTCACGTAGAGATGAAAACCAAACAAGACACACAAGAGTTAGGTACCCACATAAAAATTGAAGGCAGTAAAGTCAGTTATCAAGAAATGATTGCTACTCCTACAGGAACAAACATTGCTGTAAAAAACTTATTTTACAATATTCCAGCAAGGAGAAATTTTTTAAAATCTGACACGGTAGAAACCAGACACATTATTGATGAGTTTCAGCGTGTATCTTTAGCACATCCTGAAATTTCATTTAGCTTACATCATAATGAAAATGAAGTATATCATATAAAAAATAGCAATTTAAGGAAGAGAATCGTAGCTATTTTTGGTGCAAAAATGAATGAGAAATTAGTGCCTGTTTCAGAAGAAACTGAAATGATTTCCATGAAAGGGTTTGTTGCAAAACCAGCTTTCTCAAAGAAAAAAAGAGGTGAACAATTCTTTTTTGTCAATAATCGTTTTGTAAAAAGTCCTTATTTACATCATGCCGTTTCTGCAGCATTTGATGGTTTACTTGAACATGGATCTCATCCCTCCTATTTTTTATATTTAACGGTTCCAACTAAAAGTATCGATATTAATATTCATCCTACTAAAACAGAAATAAAATTTGATGATGAAAAAGCTGTTTATGCAATATTAAGAGCCACTATTAAACACAGTTTGGGTCAATATAATGTTGCTCCTGTTTTAGATTTTAATAGAGACGCAACTCTAGACACTCCTTATAATTTTAATAAGCAAAGTGCTTCACCTTCTAGTCCAAAAATATCTGTAGATCCAGATTTTAATCCTTTTAATGAAAGGAAACAGAAAGAAATACATTTTCCTTTTAAAAGAGATAATAATAGTTGGGAAAGTTTATATACAACCACTGATGAAATAGCGCAACAAGAATCTTTATTTCATCAAGAAAATGTTCAGGAAGCAAATAAAACTTTACAAATTCAACGTAAGTATTTATTAAGTTCTATAAAGTCTGGTGTGGTTTTAATTCATCAGTCATTAGCACATCAACGTGTTTTGTTTGAAGAATTTTTAGAAAATACGACGGTTAAGGAAGTTCATAGTCAACAATTATTATTTCCGATTACCATCTCATTTTCGTCGGCAGAGATTGAAATGATTTACACTTTAAAATCAGAATTAGAAAATGTTGGTTTTCATTTTGATGAGTTTACAAAAGAATCCGTAACTATTAAAGGAACTCCGGTTGCTATTTCTGAAAGTAAAATAACCACCGTTTTAGAAGAATTATTAGAAAATATTAATCTAGATGTTCCAGACGCCAATTTTAATCCCTTTGATTTGATGGCTAAGTCTTTTTCAAAATCATTGGCTATTAAAACAGGGGCTATTTTATCGCAAAAAGAACAAGAAAGTTTAGTTAATAATTTGTTTTCTTGTAAAGAACCCAGTATTTGTCCTTCTGGAAAAGCAACTTTTAAGACACTTACGTTAGAAGAAATTGATCAACTATTTGTAAAATAAGATATGATAAGAATTACAGACACCATAAAACACTTACTCATAATTAATGTCATTTTATATTTATCAATGTCTATAATACCTGTCTCTTATACACATCTGACGCTGCCGACGATCTACTCTGTGTA
>CAJXRR010000126.1 GCA_913060575.1 uncultured Flavobacterium sp. | reverse complement strand
TTAAATAACATGACCAAACTATGAGCGACGCTATTAAACATGAATGTGGAATTGCATTGGTTAGATTAAAGAAACCATTACAATTCTATAAAGATAAATATGGTTCTGCTTTTTACGGAATCAATAAAATGTATTTATTAATGGAAAAACAGCACAATCGTGGTCAAGATGGTGCAGGTTTTGCCAGTGTAAAGTTTAATGTTTCACCTGGTACTAGATATATCAGTAGAGTCCGTTCAAACCAATCACAACCGATACAAGATATTTTTGCTCAGATTAATGAGCGTCTAAATGGTGTTTTAGAAAACAATCAAGATAAAAAAGATGATGTTACTTGGCAAGAAGAAAACATGCCTTATGTAGGGAATCTTTTTTTAGGACATGTGCGTTATGGAACCTTTGGAAAAAACAGTATAGAAAGTGTACATCCTTTTCTACGTCAGAGCAATTGGAAGCACCAAAACTTAATAGTTGCCGGTAACTTTAACATGACAAATTCTAAACAGTTATTAGAAGAATTGGTTGAATTAGGACAGCATCCAAAAGAGTTTACTGATACAGTAACTGTTATGGAAAAAATTGGTCATTTTTTAGAAGATGAAGTATCAAAATTGTACAAACAAGCTAGAGGGAAAGGATATAATAAAAAAGATGCATCACCTTATATTGAAAAGCATTTAAATTTAAAAAAAGTCTTAAAACGATCTTCAAAAAATTGGGATGGTGGTTATGCGATGGCAGGATTAGTTGGTCATGGAGATGCTTTTGTTTTAAGGGATCCTAACGGAATTAGACCAACTTATTTTTATGAAGATGATGAAGTTGTGGTAGTTGCTTCTGAAAGACCAGTAATTCAAACTGTTTTTAATGTAAATATTGAAGATGTACAAGAATTAGAAAGAGGGCACGCTTTAATTATCAAGAAAAGTGGGGTAACATCCATTGAAAAAGTGATAGAACCAAGAGAAAAAAAATCATGTTCTTTTGAGCGTATTTATTTCTCTAGAGGAAGTGATGCTGCTATTTATCAAGAACGTAAAAATTTAGGAAAATTTGTATTTCCTCAAATATTGAAGTCGATAGATAACGACATTTCAAACACCGTTTTTTCATTCATTCCAAACACTGCAGAAACTTCTTTTTATGGAATGACAGAAGCAGCAGAAGACGTTTTAAACGAACAAAAGACAGCTAAAATTCTAACGGGAGGTAAATCTTTATCGGCAGAAAAAGTAACCGAAATCTTATCAGAAAGACCTCGTTTTGAAAAAATTGCAATTAAAGATGCTAAATTAAGAACTTTTATTGCTGATGATAATAGTAGAGACGATTTAGTGGCTCACGTTTATGATGTTACCTATGGTGTTGTAAAATCAACAGATAACTTGGTTATTATTGATGATAGTATTGTAAGAGGAACTACTTTAAAGAAAAGCATTATTAAAATTCTTGACAGATTGTGTCCAAAGAAAATTGTGGTGGTTTCATCAGCACCTCAAATTCGTTATCCAGATTGTTATGGTATTGATATGGCTAGAATAGGAGATTTTATTGCTTTTAAAGCAGCATTAGAGTTGCTAAAAGACACCAATCAATATCATATTGTAGATGAGGTTTATAAAAAATCTATTGCTCAAAGAGGAGAAGTCGATAGTGATGTTATCAACTATGTAAAAGAGATTTATGGACCATTTACAAATGAAGAGATCTCAAACAAAACTGCACAAATGCTAAAAACTTCTGACATTAATGCAGAGGTTGAAGTCATTTATCAATCTGTAGAAAATTTACATAAAGCCTGTCCAGATAATTTAGGCGATTGGTATTTCACAGGAGATTATCCAACAGACGGTGGAAATAGAGTCGTAAATGAGGCATTTATTAATTTCTATGAAGGAAATAATAAAAGAGCTTACTAACAAAATATAGCACAAATTAAAAAAGCACCCAAATGGGTGCTTTTTATTTTTAGTATCTGAATGCTAAAATCTATTATTTATTAGCTGCATATCTACTAGCAACTTCATTCCAGTTAATAACATTAAAGAAAGCTTCAATATAATCTGGACGTCTGTTTTGATAGTTTAAGTAGTAAGCATGTTCCCAAACATCTATTCCTAAAATTGGAGTTCCTCCACAAGTAACACCCGGCATTAGTGGATTGTCTTGATTTGGTGTAGAACAAACTTCTACTTTTCCACCAGGGTGCACACACAACCACGCCCAACCAGAACCAAACTGAGTTGCTGCAGCGTTAGAAAATGCAGTTTTAAATGCATCAAAAGAACCAAATTCTGCCATGATAGCATCTTTTAATTCTCCAGATAATTCACCTGTATTATTAGGGTTCATTACAGACCAAAATAAAGAATGATTATAAAAACCACCACCATTATTTCTAACAGCTCCATTACTCATATCTAAGTTCCCTAAGATATCTTCGATAGATTTTCCTTCTAAATCGGTTCCAGCAACTGCGCCGTTTAATTTTGTTGTATATCCGTTATGATGTTTGCCATGGTGTATCTCCATAGTTCTTGCATCTATATTAGGCTCTAGTGCATCGTATGCATATCCTAATTCTGGTAATTCAAATGCCATATAGTAAATTTTTTAAATTAATCTTGATTTTTAAACTTCTACAAATTTAGCCATTAATTACTGTGTAAACAAGCGCTTAACTTTTTGATAATTGATAACAGTATAGATATCAATTATGATGACCTTTCATTTTATAAAAATGGCTAATTTTTTTTCAATAAAACAAATGCCATATATTTTGTTAGCTAAACTGGTTATTTATTTAGTTTTTCAAAAAGTAAATTTACTTGCTGTATTTCTTGAGTAAATTTCACAATAGGTGTGAAAAATTTAATAAAATATTTTTTAAGTTTACTTAGCAGCCTCCATAAACTCTTCTGCTTTTTCAACCATATTTTTACTCCCACAAATAAAGGGAACTCGTTGATGGAGTTCTGTGGGTTCAATATCCATAATTCTTGTAAATCCATCACTGGCTTTTCCATTAGCTTGCTCTGCTAAAAAAGCCATTGGATTACATTCATATAATAAACGTAGTTTCCCATTGGGGTTTCTAGATCCTTTAGGATACATATAGATACCTCCTTTAATCATATTTCTATGAAAATCAGAAACTAAAGAACCAATATATCTACTAGTATAGGGTCTGTCGCCTTCCTCTTGTTGACAATATTTTATGAAATTTTTGATACCTAAAGGAAAATCTAAATAATTACCTTCATTTACTGAATAAATAGTTCCGTCAGCAGGGAATTTCATGTCTGGATGTGATAAATAAAACGATCCAATAGCTGGGTTTAATGTAAAGCCATTCACACCATGTCCAGTTGTATAAACTAACATTGTTGAAGTACCATATACCACATAACCAGCAGCAACTTGTTCTCGTCCTTTTTGTAAGAAGTCTTCTAATTTAACAGGTGTTCCAACAGGTGTAACTCTTCTGTAAATAGAAAAAATAGTTCCTACAGAAACATTGACATCTATATTTGAAGAACCATCTAAAGGATCTATTAAAACAATATATTTATTTTGATGATTTTCATCTTGACTGTTAATGGAGATAAAACTATCCTCTTCTTCACTAGCGATACCACAGACGATATTTCTTTTTGTAAGAGTTTGAATAAATTTTTCATTGGCATATACATCCAATTTTTGTTGATCTTCACCTTGTATATTCGTATCACCTGCATTCCCAATAATATCAACTAAACCAGCTTTGTTTACTTCGTGGTTCACCACTTTTGCGGCAAGTCTAATGGAGTTAATTAATCGAGATAATTCACCAGAAGAATATTTAAATGAAGATTGATTTTCAATAATAAATTCGCCAAGAGTTTGGTTTTTGTTAGACATACAAAAGTTTTATTTTTATCACTACAAATATGCTGATTTTTTTACGCAGCTACAACGATTTCGTGAAACTTATTTACACCCATTACAATCCATTAGATTATATTTGATTTATAATTTACAAAATGAGTTTTACAATACGATTTGCATCAAAAAAAGATATGGTTTCTGTCCATCAGTTAATAACAGAATTAGCTGTTTTTGAAAACGAACCCAACGCGGTAGAAATTTCTATCAAAGACTTAGAAAATGATGGTTTTTCAGAAAATCCAAAATTTAAAATATTTATCGCAGAAGAAAACGAGGTAACCATAGGGATGGCTTTATTTTATGAACGATATTCTACTTGGAAAGGCAAAGCAATTCATTTAGAAGACTTGATTGTCACAGCTTCTAAAAGAAAATTAGGTGTTGGTAAGGCTTTGTACACTAAATTAATGCAATATGCCTTTGACCATCAATACAAACGTGTAGCTTGGGAAGTTTTAGATTGGAATAAAAACGCCATTGATTTTTATGAAAGCACTGGAGCTAAGATATTAGAAGGTTGGCAAGTTGTTCATATGAAAGAAGAAGATTTAGAAAAATTTATAAAGAGTTAAAATTGAAAGTATATAAGTTTGGTGGCGCATCGATAAAAGATGCGGATAGTATTAAAAATGTTGCAAATATTTTGCAGCAAGAAGGAACCAATAATTGCTTGTTGGTTGTTTCTGCTATGGGAAAAATGACCAATGCTTTTGAAAATATTGTAAATGCTTATTTTGATGATGAACAAAAAATACAAGAAACTATTCTGTTTGTAACCAATTTTCATTCAGAAATCGCTCAGAATTTATTTCCAGAAAACCATAAAACACATCAAGAAATAACCATTTTACTAGGGAAGATTGTTGGCTTTTTAGCTCAGAATAAATCCAAAGACTATGATTATTTATACGATCAAATTGTTTGTTATGGCGAGTTATTGGCTACAACAATCTTGAGTTCTTATTTAAATCATGTTGGAATTGAAAACACATGGAAAGATGTAAGAACTTTGATAAAAACGGATAGTATTTTTAGAGATGCTACTGTCAATTGGGAAGAAACAGAACAACAAATTAATTCTCAAATTGATTCATCTAAATTAACTATTGTACAAGGATTTCTTGGAGGAGATTCTAAAGGAAATACAACCACTTTAGGTAGAGAAGGATCTGATTATACTGCAGGAATATTTGCCTATTGTTTAAATGCAGATAAAGTGACTATCTGGAAAGATGTTCAAGGTGTTTTAAATGCAGATCCAAGAGTATTTCAAGAAACGCAATTGCTCGAACAAATCTCTTATGAAGAAACTATTGAAATGGCATTTTATGGAGCTTCGGTAATTCATCCAAAAACAATACAGCCACTTCAAAGTAAAGAAATCCCTTTATTTGTTAGGTCCTTTATAAACCCAGATCTAAAAGGCACAAAAATTAGCAGAGGAGTTGCAATAAATCCTCATATCCCTTGCTTTATCGTAAAGAAAAACCAAGTGTTTATTTCAATATCTACATTAGATTTCTCTTTTATGGTTGAAGACAATATTAGTCATATTTTTAAACTGTTACATCAGTATCAATTAAGAGTAAATTTAATTCAGAATTCAGCCATCAGTTTTTCTGTCTGTGTCGATAATAAATTCAATCATTTTGATGCTTTTTATGACAGCATAAAATCTTCATTTAAAGTGTCCTTTGTCAAGGAAGTTGACTTATATACCGTTAGACATTTCACAAACGAAACCTTAAATACAATTGATCAACTAGGGAAATCATTAATAACTCAGATAAACAAAGAGACTGCTCAAATAGTTGTTAAGCAAAATTAAATAGGAACCCTTTTGTTTTTTTAGTTATGTTTGTAGTTACGCGATTTTTTAATTTATGGAATTAGTAACATCTAAAGAAATAGCCAAAGTAATTGGTACAGATAAATTTGGTTTTATCGGAACTTTTGTTGGTTGGATTATTTTAAGATTACTAAGGATTTCTAAGGTTAATAAAATTTACCAAAAGCATAAAAACAAAAAAGATTTACTGTTTTTAAATGGTATTCTAAATGAATTTCAAATTGAGTTTGAAATCCCAGAAGACGATTTAAAAAGAATTCCAAAAGACGGCCCTTTTATTACAGTTTCTAATCATCCATTGGGAGGTATTGATGGAATTCTGTTATTAAAACTACTTATAGAGCACAGACCAGATTATAAAATAATAGCCAATTTTTTATTGCATAGAATAGAGCCTTTAAAACCTTATGTAATGCCAGTGAACCCTTTTGAAAGCCATAAGGATGCTAAGTCTAGTGTGGCAGGAATTAAAAGTGCATTACAACATTTAAAGGATGGATATCCTCTTGGGATTTTTCCTGCAGGAGAAGTGTCAACTTACAGAGATGGTAAATTAATGGTAGATAAACCTTGGGAAGAAGGTGCTGTAAAGTTGATTAAGAAAGCAGAGGTTCCTGTAATACCAATTTACTTTCACGCTAAAAATAGTAGGTTGTTTTACATTCTATCTAAAATCAGCGATACGTTTAGAACAGCAAAGTTGCCTTCAGAATTATTGTCTCAAAAAAACAGAGTTATTAAAGTAAGAATTGGGAAACCAATTTCTGTAAAAGACCAACAAGAATATAAAGACATCAATTCTTTTTATGAATACATCAGAAAGAAAACGTACATGTTGGCAAATCCATTTGAGAAAAAGTCAAATAAGATTCTTTCTTCTCAAAACTTAAAAATTACTTCACCTCCCAAAAAAATCACCTCTCAAA
>CAJXRR010000125.1 GCA_913060575.1 uncultured Flavobacterium sp. | reverse complement strand
CTACACAGAGTAGATCGTCGGCAGCGTCAGATGTGTATAAGAGACAGTACTAACAGTAAAAATGGAAATGAACTAAGATTAGCTGCACAGAAAATAATTCAATATGCATCTGAAACTGATCGCTATTCTTTATTGACAAATGATGATTTATATTCAAATATTTCTAAAAAAGAATTAGATAATCTGTTAAAAAACATCAACTTTAGTTCAAAAAAAAATAATTTATCAGAAAAAGTAATTACAATAGAGAGTCAAAAAAAACAGAAAACAAACAGTTTAAATAAAAACATATTAATTTCTGATTTTCAGAATATTGAAAAAAATAAAAATAATGAGTTTACAAATGTAAATACCCCATTTTCATTAGTTAAAATTAAAAGTGATGAAAAAAATAACATTTCTATAGATAGTGTTTTTGTTAACTCAACAAAAACTGAAGAAATTTCGATTACTGTTCTAGTAAGAAATCAAGGAGAAGCTAAAAACAACATCCCTATTGCACTATACAATGCTTCAAACCTAGTCAACAAACGCTCCTTCTCTATTAATGAAAACCAAGTTAAAAGCATCGAGTTTTCAATATTGAAATCTACAAAATTTAATGGAAAGATAAAAGTAACCTATAACGATATTTTTACATTTGATAACACTTTTTACTTCACCGTTAATTCACCAAAAAAAACCAATGTTTTAAACATTGGAAAAGCATCTAATTCTTTTGCTAAAATTTTTACAGAAAAAGATTTTTCTTATGTGAGTTTAACGCAACAAAACATCAACTATAATTTAATTCCAAATCAGCAATTAATTATCTTAAATGAGCTAGAAAATATTCCGAATGTTTTGCAGAATAGCATTCTTCAATTTATTAAAAATGGAGGGCATTTATTACTTATACCTAACCAAAAAATCACGATTGATTCTTATAATTCATTTTTCGACAAAATTGGTCGTGGTAAAATAAGTAGCCGAAAGAAAGATTCTTTAAAAATTACTCAAATCAATTTTAACCACCCTTTATTTACAAGTGTATTTTCTAAAGAAGTAACAAACTTTCAATACCCTGCTGCATATTATAGTTATCAAAACAACCTAAAAGGTGATAAAATCATTTCATTTGAGAATCAAACAGCATTTTTTCAAGAAATAGAGAATCCGTTTTCAAAAGTATATTGGTTTGCTAGTTCATTAGACAATCAATCTACAAACTTTAGTAAATCTCCTCTGATTGTTCCTACGTTGTTTAATATTGCTAGACAAAGTTTAGAAATATCAAAACCCTATTATATACTTCAAGAAGAAAATAACTTAGATATTCAGAATAGTATTCAGAAAGATGAAGTTTTAACAATCACTAATGGTTTTGAGTCTTTTATTCCTTTGCAACAATCATTTGCAAATAAAATTACGTTGACTACCAATGAAAACCCCAAATCCGCAGGGTTTTACAAGGTTTTATTCCAAAAAGACACCATAGAAACTCTAGCATTTAATGTAAGCTCTTATGAAAGTTTACTTAAGTTTAAAGATGTTAAAACACTATCAAAAACCAATAATAACATCGTCATTTACGATTCAATTGAGAGTCTTTTCAAAGAAATAAATGAAAAAAATGAAGTTCAATGGCTATGGAAGTTGTTTTTGACAATAGCAATTGTATCTTTGTTGCTGGAAATTTTAATCTTAAAATTCTTCAGAACATGACCACGCTTTTAAAATCGGCTACGATCATAGATGCCTCTAGCCCACATCACAAGCAAATCAAGGATATTTTAATTGTTAATGGAAAGATTACTGAAATAGAGGATTCTATTAAAGAAAATAATACTTTCAAAGTTATAAAACTAGACAATCTTCATGTGTCAAGCGGTTGGTTCGATACTAGCGTTTCTTTTGGAGAGCCTGGCTATGAAGAACGTGAGACAATTAAAAAAGGATTAGAAGTAGCAGGTAAAAGTGGATTTACTACTGTTGCTGTAAATGCAAATACAAATCCAATTATAGATTCAAAATCTGATGTTGAATTTTTGATCAATAAAGCAGATGGTTCTGCAACAAAATTACTACCTATAGGTGCTTTAACTCAAGGAAGTAAAGGTGTAGATATGGCAGAATTATATGACATGCAACAATCTGGAGCGATTGCTTTTGGAGATTACAACAAAGCAATTGATAATGACAACTTAATGAAAGTTGCCTTGCTATACGCTCAGAATTTTGACGGTTTGGTTATTAGTTTCCCTAAAAACAATTCGATAGCAGGAGAAGGAATTGTAAATGAAGGCCCTAGCAGTACTAGACTAGGTTTAAAAGGATCACCCAGTTTGGCTGAAAATATTCAAATAGCTAGAGATTTGTATTTACTCGAATATACCGGCGGAAAACTACATATTCCAACAATATCTACGGCTAAATCGGTTCAGCTAATCAAAGAAGCTAAAAAGAAAGGATTACAAGTAACTTGTAGTGTTTCTGCACATCATTTAACTTTAACTGACAATGAGTTAGAAGGATTTGACAGCAAAGCTAAAGTAACTCCTCCTCTTCGATCAAAACAAGATGCTAAAGCATTAATAAAGGGATTACAAGAAGGAATTATTGATATGATAACCTCTGATCACAATCCTATTGATATAGAAAATAAAAAACTTGAGTTTAGCTTAGCTAAAGACGGAACGATTGGTTTAGAAAGTTTGTTCGGTGCTGTAAATTCGGTAATAGATCTTGAAACTACCATAAAAGCTTTAACAGTGAATCCTAGAATAGTTTTTAATCAAGAGCCACATTCTATTCAAAAAGACACACTAGCAAATATGACACTTTTTAATCCTGCAGGAAATTATATTTTTGCTAAGGAGCATATTTTATCAACTTCAAAAAATGCTGTTTTTATCGGAAAAGAGTTACAAGGAAAAGTTTATGGAATTTATGCTAATAAAAAACTAGTTCTCAACTAACCTATGAGTAATACTTTACACCAGGTTGTAAGACAACCAAAAAAAGCTACCGCAAACCCATCTTTACTCGTTTTATTACATGGTTACGGAAGCAACGAATTAGATTTATTTTCCTTTGCAGAAGAATTACCAGATGACTTACTAATTGTTAGTTTACGAGCACCTTATGAAATGGGTTATGGTGGTTATGCATGGTATGCCATCAATTTAGATGATCAAAATAATAAGTTTTCTGATCTAGTCCAAGCGAGAGAATCTATGCATCAAATTGCAGAAACTATCGATAATTTAAAATCTCAGTATCAAACAAATCCTAACAATACTTTCTTACTTGGATTTAGTCAAGGAGCCATCTTAAGTTTTGCATTGAGTTTTAACTTCCCTAATAAAATTCAATATGTAATTGCTTTAAGTGGTTATTTAAATGAAGAATTACTACCTAAAACTATTGAAGAAAAAATCGCAACAGATTTTTATATTTCTCATGGTTCTGTAGATCAAGTAATACCAGTGGATTGGGCAAGAAAAGCGAAACCTTTCTTAGATTCATTGCAGTTAAAGAATGTTTATTCAGAATATCCGGTCGGACATGGAGTTGCCCCACAAAACTTTTTCAGTTTTAAAAAGTGGATAGAAGAAAGAATCTAATTTTTTCACTTTCTATACCTCTAATTGAAGTCCGTCGTACGATAAAAATACATTAGGAGGTAACGATTTTTGAACCATTTCATGAAAACCTAACTTATGGCTAATATGTGTGAAATACGCTTTTTTAGGTTTAATTTCATCTACAAAAGCCAAAGCTTCTTCTAAATTTAAATGCGTCGGATGATCTTCAATTCTCAATGCATTCACAACTAAAATTTCTAAGTTTTGTAGCTTTTGTTTTTCCTCTTCAGCAATAGTTTTTAAATCTGTGATATAAGCGATTTTACCAAATCGATAAGCCACTATTGGAAGATTGCCATGCATAACATTGATAGGTGTAACTTCCACTCCATTTAACTCGAAAGAACCAGAACCAACTAAGTTTTCACTTAATTTTGGTGCTCCTGCATACCTGTTTTTAGTTTCAAAAATATAAGCGAATCTAATTTTAAGATTTTCAATTACTCGCTTTTGAGCATAAATAGGCACTTCGCCCATTTGAAAGGTAAAAGGTCTCAAATCATCCATACCAGCTGTATGATCTGCGTGTTCGTGTGTAAACAAAACACCATTGATAGATTGAACATTTTCACGTAGCATTTGTTGACGAAAATCAGGTCCACAATCAATAATATAATTTACATCACCCCAAGAGATCATAACTGAAGAACGCAATCGTTTATCTTTTGGATCCGTTGACAAACAAACAGGATCATTATTTGCAATCATTGGTATGCCTTGAGAAGTTCCGGTGCCTAAAAAAGTAATTTTCATATATCACAAAAATAACATAAAAATTGACTGGTAGCGTTCAATTTTAGTACCTTTGTTTATAAGTAAAAACTTAGTTAAATGGCTATTTCTTTAAAAGGAGATCAAAAAATCAGTAGCGTTCCTGCTACTAAAAGTAAAGCACTTCGCATTAATCTTAATACAGATATCTACGGTACATTTGCTGAGATTGGAGCCGGGCAAGAAACTGCTCGTAATTTCTTTAGAGCTGGTGGTGCTTCTGGAACTATTGCAAAAGCTATGAGTGCTTATGATAAAGATTTTTCTGATGCCATTTACGGAATTGAAGAAGACAGACGTTATGTTACTGAAGATCGTTTAAAGCGAATGCTTCGACATGAGGTTGATCTAATAGAAGATCGTTTAAGTAGGAGAAAACATCCTGATAAATTATTTTTTAGTTACGCAAACACTGTAGCCACAATTGACTTTTCGAAAAAATTTAAAGGTCATGGTTGGGTCGGTATCAGGTTTCAATTAGATCCTTTAGAAGATTTTAATGAAGTTGTTTTACACCTACGGTTTAAAGAAACCGATGCCCGTCTTCAACAAGAAACTCTTGGAGTTTTAGGAGTTAACTTAATTTACGGAGCTTTTTATTTAAATGACAATCCAAAAGAGTTATTAAAATCTTTTTATGACAATCTTCACAAAGATCAGTTAGAAATTGATATGATTAATTTCTCTGGTCCACGATTTATGTATGTAGACAATAGGTTGATGAGTTTACAACTGGTGAAAAACAACATGACGACAGCTGTAATGTTCGGTCCAGATGGAAATAATTTACTTCCTGCTCAAGTATTATACAAGAAAAACATACTTGCTTTACGTGGTAGTTTCAGACCCGTAACCAAAGTAAACATGGATATGTTTGAAAGGTCTAAAGAGTTATTCTTTAATGAAAATAAAGTAGATCCAGATAATTCTCAAATTATATTCGAAATTACCCTAAGTAATTTAAGAGCTGAAGGCGAAATTAACGAGCGAGATTTCTTAGATAGAGCTGAATTACTTTGTTCTCTTGGACAAAATGTAATGATAACCAACTTCCAAGAATACTTTAAACTAGTGGAGTACTTTAGTGAATTTACCAAAGCTAGAATGGGATTAGCCATGGGAGTTTACAACCTTATTCAAATATTTGATGAGAAATATTACCGTCACTTAAGTGGTGGTATTTTAGAAGCTTTTGGAAAATTATTTTACAGAGATTTAAAAGTATACATGTATCCATATAAGGATGAGAAATCAGAAGAATTCATTACAAGTGAAAATCTTAAAGTGCATCCTAGAATGAAAGAATTGTACAAATTCTTTAAAAACAATGGCAAACTGATAGATATCAAAGATTTTGATCAAGAAAGTCTCCATATATTTTCTAGAACAGTTTTAAAAATGATTGCCAATGGTGAAGAAGGCTGGCAAAAAATGTTACCAAAAGGTGTTTCTGAAACTATTGTACAAAACAGACTCTTTGGCTACTCTAGTGCTAGAAAAAGAAGATAATCCATTATTTTGTTAAACCTTTCTATCTTTACTAGGTCTAATTGAAAAACTAGCTAGTTGGTAGATGAAGTTATTTTAGTTGAACAATTACAAAACGTTCAAACAAAAGAACAAGCATTCCGTGTATTAATTACAGAATACAAAGAACGCTTGTATTGGCATATTCGTAAAATTGTAATTTCTCACGATGATGCAGATGATGTACTTCAGAACACATTTATAAAAGTTTTTAAAGGAATCAATAATTTCAAACAAGAAAGTCAATTATTTTCTTGGATGTATAGAATAGCCACCAACGAATCTATCACCTTTATCAACAAAAGAGCCAAAGAAAGAAACACAGACATTTCTGAAATTAAACAAGGATTGGTCACAAGTTTACAATCTGATGAATGGTTTACCGGTGACGAAATACAGTTAATATTACAAGAAGCCGTAGCTACTTTACCAGAAAAACAACAACTAGTTTTTAATATGAAATATTTTGACAATATGAAATATGATGAAATTTCTAATATTTTAGAAACCTCGGTTGGCGGATTGAAAGCTTCCTATTTTCATGCAGTTAAAAAAATCGAAAATTATATAAAAACAAGAAAGGATTAAACTTTATCAAAAAAGTTGAGTCATAATACCAATGAAAGAACATTTGAAACATAATAAAGAAAATTTGAATTCAAAATTTCCAAAAGAACCTGGCTTCACTAGTCCAGAAGGATATTTTGATGCTATCGAAGATAATTTTTCATTAAAATTACTTGAAGAAAAAATTCCTTCTGATAATGGATTTGAAATTCCATCAAATTATTTCGAGAATTTAGAAAACAATATCATTT
>CAJXRR010000124.1 GCA_913060575.1 uncultured Flavobacterium sp. | reverse complement strand
TACACAGAGTAGATCGTCGGCAGCGTCAGATGTGTATAAGAGACAGCTATTTATCTAGTCGAAATAGTGGCTTAGAAATTAGTCTACCAATTAATTCAAATGAATTTCAAAAATTTCAAATACGAGAATCCTCAAATTTAGCCCCAGAATTATCCGCTAAATTTCCAATGATTAAATCTTATACAGGTTATGGAATAGAAGATCCAACTGCGATTGTAAAAATTGATATTGGAACTAACGGAATTCATGCGATTGTTTTTTCTGGGAATCATAGTACTTTGTATATAGATCCTTATACTAAAGATAACAAAGAGTATATCGTTTATCAAAGAGCTGATTTGAACCAAGAAGATCAGGATTTTATCTGTCAAGTTGAAGACTCAAAGAAAGATGATTTCAATCAAACAAATTTAACTGAGAGAAATGCAGATGATGGAAAGTTAAGAACCTTCCGACTAGCATTAGCTTGTACTGGAGAATACGCTCAATATCATTTAACTCAACAAGGAGTTGACCCCGGAGCTACTGATGCTGTGAAAAAAGCAGCAGTTTTATCAGCAATGAATACTACCATGAATCGTGTAAACGGTGTGTATGAAATAGATTTAGGGGTTAAAATGGAAATAGTAGCAAACAATGATGCTATTATTTTTTTAGATGCTGCTAACGATGGTTTTTCAAATACTAATGCAGTTTCTTTACTCAGTCAGAATCAAACTACATGTGATACTGAAATTGGATCTGCTAATTATGACATAGGCCATGTTTTTAGTACAGGCGGTGGTGGAGTTGCAGGTTTAGGTGTCGTTTGTAGTAATGGCTCAAAAGCCAGAGGTGTTACTGGTAGAGGCGCCCCTATTAATGATCCGTTTGATATCGATTATGTTGCTCACGAAATGGGGCATCAATTTGGTGCAAACCATACTTTTAACAACAGTTGTAGTGGAAATAGAAACTTTTCCACAGCTGTAGAACCAGGTAGTGGTTCTACTATTATGGCCTATGCAGGGATTTGTACCCCAAATGTACAAAGTAACAGTGATGATCATTTTAGTATTATTAGTATCAATGAAATGTGGAATAGAATACAAACCACAGCTACTTGTGGAGTTGAAACTGTCACAGGAAATGCAACTCCGACAGCTGATGCAGGATCAGATGTTGCTATTCCAAAATCTACGCCGTTTGTTTTAAGAGGAATCGGAACAGATATAGACGGAACATCAACGCTTACTTACAATTGGGAACAGGTAGATACTGAAATTGCTTCAATGCCACCTTTATCGACAAATACAGACGGCCCTATGTTTCGATCGTTGTCTTCAAAAACTTCACCAGATAGGTATATGCCAGATTTATCTACTGTAATAGAAGGTAATACTTCTTCAACTTGGGAAGTACTTCCTTCTGTGGCTAGAAATATGGATTTTGCACTCACTGTTAGGGATAACAATCCTGGAGGAGGTGCTAGTGTTAGAGATGATATTAGAGTAACTGTAACTGATGCAGATCCGTTTACTGTAGAATTACCAAATACTGCTGTAGTTTGGGAAGGACTTACCACACAAACGGTTACTTGGAGCAAAGGAACAACTGATACAGCTCCAATTAATTGCAATTTTGTTACGATAAAATTGTCTATAGATGGTGGTTTGACATTTCCTATTACCATTTTATCGAATACTCCAAATGATGGTTCACAAGATATTGTTGTGCCAGATAATCCAACAACAGAAGCGCGTATTATGATAGAAGCAGTTGACAACCTTTTCTATAATGTAAATGCAATAGACTTTACAATTAACGGAGCAACGGCATCAATAGATGATACTATTTTACAGGATTTTAAATTATTTCCTAATCCAGCTAAGGATGTCCTGAATCTTCATTTTACAATGAATGATTTGAATGATGTAGAAATTACTTTATACGATTTACAAGGCCGAAAAGTAAAAAGAGTTTTATACAATAATCAATCACAAAAATTTGAACAATCTATTTCAACAAAAGACGTAGCGTCAGGTATTTATTTGATTAAAGTAAATAGTGGAAATAAAAGTATGACCAAGAAGTTAATTATAGAGTAGAAACCTATGGATTGGTCATGGCTACTTGTAAAATTTTACCATTATAGAACTGATTGCCACTTAAAGAGAAATTATAGATATAATTTGCCATATCAATAGCATTAATAGGTGCTTGATACCCGGGGAAAGCTTCTTCTAACATTTCGGTCTGAACAGCGCCAAGCGCTAAAACATTAAAAGCAATTTCTTGTTCTTTATATTCTTCTGCTAATAACTCAGATAAGGTAATTACCGCGCCTTTTGCAGAACTGTACGCAGCTAAACCAGGAAACTTCAAACTCCCTTGAATTCCACCCATACTACTAATAGTTACCACATGACTTCCATGTTTTAGAAAAGGAATACATACTTGGGTCAAAGCTGCAACCCCAAAAACATTTACATCAAAGACTCTGAAAAAATCATCTTTAGTTAAGTTTTCAAAAGGTTTGTTGATTAAAAAACCAGCATTATGAATAAGAATATCTACTTCATTCCATTCGGAAGCTATATAGGTTTTTACTTTTTCTAAATCCTCTTGTTTACAAACATCAACAGCTAAAGTTGTGATATTTTTTAATTGCAATTCTTCTAAAGGTTTTTGATTTCTTGATAAAGCTAAAACTTGAAAGTTGTTTTCAGCAAATTGTTTTGCTAATTCAAATCCAATTCCCCTACTGGTACCCGTAATAATTACTTTTTTCATGTGTAATTGTTTAATCAATGCCAATCTAGGTATTTTTTTAATACATTTATAAGCAACTTAAATAAATTATATTGGCTAAAGCAAAATTCAACATTTTCAATTACAAATCAAGCTTTAAAATCTAACATTTTTAAATTTATTCATTATGAAAAAACTTCTTTTAGTATGTGTTGTTCTTTTTACGATACAAGGATTAATTGCACAAAACACATACATTCTTGCAGGAAAATTATTGAATGTAGCAACAGGAAAAATTGAATCTAAGAAAACAATCGTTGTTCATGAAAATAAGATCATAGAAGTTTTTGATGGATATGTTCAGCCAAGAAACAAAATTGATAAAGTCATTAATTTAAAAGACAAAGTAGTGATGCCTGGGTTAATTGATATGCATGTTCATATAGAACAAGAATTTAATCCTAGAACTCGTTTAGAAAGATATATCTTAAATGAAGCAGATATTGCATTCAATTCTACGGTATATGCAAGAGAAACATTGATGTCTGGTTTTACAACAGTAAGAGATTTAGGAGGAACTGGAGTTAATATTTCAGTAAAAAAAGCAATTGCTTCAGGCAAAGTTGTTGGACCACGGGTTTTTACAGCCGGAAAATCGTTAGCAACAACAGGTGGTCATGCAGATCCAACAAATGGTAGTAGTAGAAAAATTATTGGAAATCCAGGTCCAAAAGAAGGCGTTGTCAATAGTGTGGATGATGCTAAAAAAGCAGTAAGACAACGTTATAAAAATGGAGCAGATTGTATTAAAATAACGGCAACTGGAGGTGTATTAAGTGTTGCTAAAAGTGGAGATAATCCTCAATTTACTATTGAAGAAATAAAAGCAATTTGCGAAACGGCAAAAGATTACGGAATGCATGTTGCAGCTCACGCACATGGTGATGAAGGAATGAAGCGTGCAATTTTAGGAGGCGTTAAAACTATTGAACATGGTACTTATATGAGTGATGAGACTATGGAGTTAATGAAAAAGTATGATGCTTATTTAGTACCAACAATAACAGCAGGAAAAGAAGTAGAAGAGAAAGCGAAAATTAAAGGATTTTATCCAGCGATTGTAGTTCCGAAAGCTTTGGCTGTAGGTCCTCAAATTCAAGGGACTTTTGCAAGAGCGTATAAAAAAGGAGTAGGAATTGCTTTTGGTACTGATGCCGGTGTTTTTAAACATGGTGATAGTGGAAAAGAATTTGGTTATATGGTAGAAGCTGGTATGCCAGCAATGGAGGCAATTCAATCGGCTACTATTACCAATGCAAAAATCTTATTAATGCAGAAAGAAATAGGTCAAATTAAGAAAGGTTTTTTAGCAGATATTATTGCTGTAAATGACGATCCTACTAAAGAAATTTCAACCATGGAAAATGTAATTTTTGTGATGAAAGATGGTAAAGTATATAAGAAATAATTCCTAATTTTTTGTAACATAAACATTAACAAAAGGACTAATAGTAGAAGGTTTTACTAACTATTTATTATGAAAAATAAGACGAAGAGCTTTGCTAAAATTATTCCTTTTACGATCCCATTACTAATGGTTATAAGCTTGATTTTAATTTTAAAGTCAAGCTTCTTTATGCAGCATTCAGAAATTTTATCTTCTGCAATCACAATCGATTTTTTAGTGATTATACCCTTTGTTTATTTTCTGTTAATTAGAAAAAAAGAGATTCCTAAGATTACTGTTTTAACAAGCTTTATAATTGGATTAGTTGTACTAAGTTTCTTGTTGCCTAGCGAACATCAATCATTATTGTCTCTTGTAAAAACCTACTTTTTACCTTTGATAGAATTAGGGATTATAAGCTTTGTTATTTACAATGTTATCAAACTTAGAAAACGATATAGATCTCAAAAAAATCAAGGAGATTTTTATACAGTTTTAAAAATGACTACTACAGAAATTTTACCTAAAACTCCTGCTTTAATTCTAACTACTGAAATCTCTTTAATTTATTATGCATTCATAAAGTGGAGATCAGATAAAAGATCAAAGAATCAATTTACCTATCATAAAAGTAATGGCTTAGTATCAATAATTGCTGGGTTTACGTTGGTTATTTGTATTGAAACAGTTGCTTTGCACTCAATTTTAACTAAATGGAATCTAATTTTTGGTTGGATAATTACATTTGTAAGTGCTTATACTGCACTACAGTTTTTTGCTCTAGCGAAGTCAGTTATATTTAGACCACATCAGGTTGATAATGAAAATAAAAATATTGATTTAAAGTTTGGTTACTTTACTGAACTTACGATTCCTTTTCATCTTATTCAGTCATTAGAAGTGGATTCTAAAGATTTGCCAGAAGATAAAAGGGTTACTTATTTTTCTCCTTTAGGAATGCTTGGCGGACATAACATGATACTTCATTTAAAAGAAGAAATCAAATTTTCGGGAGTTTACGGAATCAAAAGAAAAGCGAAATCTTTAGCGATTCATGTAGATGAAAAAGGAGTTTTTTATAAAACTGTTTTAGAAAATCTTTAAAAATCAATGTGCTGATATGCTCCCGCATCAGGATTCATCGTTCTCATTACTCCTAAAATATCTAAAGGAACTAAATTAGCTCCTGTAGCATTTCCAAGGTTAATAGCATCACTATCTTGACCGATGATATAATCGTTTAGCAATCGATTTCTAAAATGCGGAAAACCGTTTAAAATGATGTTTTGATATAGATTAGTGTCAGTAAAATCTACTTCACCAACTCCTGCAAACGCATTATTTACATCGATAAACTTTACTAAAGAATTTGCTACATTAAAATTGAAAAGACTTCCATCAACTCTATCTGGAAGGAATTCAATATTGTTATTTCCGTCAATAATACAGTTAGTAAAATTTGCAGCTGTTAAGTCTCTGGTTTCTACAATTTCCTGTCCGCTACTATTCGTAAAAGAGAAAAAATTATTGACCAAAACAGCAGGTAGAGGTCTAATACTGTTGTTCCAATAATTGGCAAAAGTACTGTGGGTAAAATTGTAAGAACCACCAATGATACAAGCCAAGGAAGCTTCTCCAGCACTTCCAATCACTAGATTTTCTCCATCAATACTAGTTTCTCTAGCTAAAACACCAAAGTTAGCATGATTATAGATTTCAGTATTTTTTATTGTTAAGGTTGGAGTAGCAGTAGAGGTAATCGAATCCACTAAAATTCCAATAATTCCATTTTTTATTACTGCATGATCAATTTCGTTCTCTATACTTCCTGCACGTAACCAAATTGTACCCCATTGTCCAGGCACATTACTAAAAGTATTTTCTAATCGGTCTCCTTCAAAAACAACTTTTCTATCTGCGGATCCTGTAACTTTTAGGCTAGCATCTTTATCTACTATTAAACCCGAATCATCATGAAAATAAATTTTTGCTCCCGGCGCAATTGTTAAAACACGATTTGCTGGAACGGCTGCATATCCATAAATAACATACGGTTTTACATCGGTAAAAGTCAATTCAGCATTGGTTAAAAAACGCCCTCTAATGGTTGTGGGTTGCCCGTCTAAACTTAATGAATCAATCGTCATTGTTATTGGATCTCTTCCCGGATATATAAATGTTGCATCTTGAACTAAGGTGACTAAATCTACATCTTGTTGATTCATGCCAGTATCAAACAAAATTCTATCGGTGTATAAAGGACTTGGAACTGAAGAAATATCAATCGTAGTTTCAACAAAGATAAAAATACTGTCTTTGGCAAGAATGTCGATGTTCTGAAAATCTTTACCCGGAATTCCGTCTACATTTAATCGATAATTAGAACCCAAGCCTCTTTCTAAAGCAATATTAGGAATTGTGATATCATCATTTCCTCTATTATATACTTTAAGATTGTAGGTAGCCGACCCAATATTGGTAAAAATTGTGTCTAAAAAAACAGTGTCTTTAGAAAACTCTAATTGACCAAAACTAGGAATTGTACTAAAGTCTTTTCGGCAAGAAGTAATTGAAACCGCAAGAATTATAAAAAAAAGAAAAACTAAATTTCTCATCCACAAAATTCTGTCTCTTATACACATCTGACGCTGCCGACGATCTACTCTG
>CAJXRR010000123.1 GCA_913060575.1 uncultured Flavobacterium sp. | reverse complement strand
CGAGATCTAGTACGGTCTCGTGGGCTCGGAGATGTGTATAAGAGACAGTGCTAAAGCTGCACCAATTGCAGTTGATGTGCTGCCATCAATTCCACTTGTACCCCTATTGCAAAACACCTCTAAACTACTATCAATAGTAAACATTTGAGCATATCTAATAATTGCACTATTACTAATTTGCAGTTGTGAATTATTTGGAATCTGTTGTAAAATTTGTTCAAATACTTTTAAATCTGAAAAAGGTGCTGTTTTAATATATTTATTGTGTTTTTCTCTTGTAAGGTTCTTGTAATCTGTCCATTTAGATTCGAAACTACTGTCATTATCATAATCGACTAGTTTCCAAAAGTTTTTAAAAAAGGAAAAACTATCAATTTTAAGATGTTTGTTTAATACATGAAAAGTATCAAAAGCTCTTAATTCATTTACATGCCAGTGCTGTTTTGGAGCATAATCACGTAAAAACTTTTTAATTTTTTTTGAAACAACTAATCCTCCAAAGGTTAATAAAATATCTGGTTGCAACGATGCAAACTCTTCTTCAGTTAAATTGAAAATAAGATTATCAATAGAATTCACAAATCTTTTATTGTGAAGGTTTGACGTCGTTTCAGTCAATACTAAAACTGATGGGTCATCAGCAACTTTATCTAACAACGCCTCTAATTCAGTATTTGGAGCATGTACTCCAACTAGAATCATTTTTTTCTTTGCAGCATTCCAATCAGCTGCTAATTCATTATAATTTATAGTGTCTTCATTTTCATATTCTTGAACAGGAAACTGGAAGCTAGACATAGAATCTACAGTTTCATACAAAGGCTCATCAAATGGCGCATTGATATGAATTGGTCCTTTTACATGCGTTAACAACTCAAACCCTTTGGTAAGTGATTTGATATTATTTTCAGTATCAAATTCTTTTAGGTTTGCACTGTAAAGAATATGATTTTGAAATACGTTTTCTTGTCGAATCGTTTGTCCATCACCAATATCAATAAGATGTTTTGGTCTATCTGCAGAAATAACAACTAAAGGGATCTGACTGTAATAAGCTTCGGCAATTGCTGGATAGTAATTTAATAATGCAGAACCAGAAGTACAAACAATTGCAACTGGTTTTTGGGTTTGTTGCGCAATTCCTAATGCAAAAAAAGCAGCACAACGCTCATCAACAATACTAAGCGTTTCAAAATCTTCGTGATTAGAAAAACCAATTGTCAATGGAGCATTTCTTGAGCCTGGAGAAATAACAACAGTTTGAATTTCAAATTGACGACAAGCAGTAATAATTATTTGCGCTAATTCCTTTTTAGGATACATATTTATAGTGACAAAGTTTCAAAGTCAAATTAGTTGCAAAGTCGCAAAGACTCAAAACTTTTAACTTTGAAACTTTGCGACTTTGTAACTTTTTTTCTAGTTTCCTTTTTGGTAATCAGCTAAAAATTTAGCCAAACCACTATCCGTTAGAGGGTGTTTTAATAAACCCGTAATCGCACTTAAAGGGCCCGTCATCACATCTGCACCTATTTTAGCACAATCTATAATATGCATCGTATGCCTTACCGAAGCTGCCAATATTTGAGTATCATACATGTAATTGTCATAAATTAAACGAATCTCAGAAATTAAATTTAACCCATCGGTAGAAATATCATCTAAACGTCCAATAAAAGGAGATACATACGTGGCTCCTGCTTTGGCTGCTAATAATGCTTGTCCAGCAGAAAAAACTAAAGTAACATTGGTTTTGATCCCTTTATCTGAAAAATATTTACACGCTTTTACACCATCAGCGATCATAGGAAGTTTTACAACAATTTGAGGGTTTAATGCAGCTAAAGCTTCCCCTTCTTTTACCATACCATCAAAATTAGTGGAAATTACTTCAGCAGAAACATGTCCATCAACTTCTTCGCAAATTGCTTTATAATGATTAATAATATTTGCTTCGCCTGTAATCCCTTCTTTAGCCATCAAAGAAGGGTTTGTGGTTACCCCGTCTAATATGCCTAGTGCTTGTGCTTCTTTAATTTGTTCTAAATTGGCTGTGTCTATAAAAAATTTCATATGATTTGTTTGGTTATAGGTTATAATTTATAATGATTCATTAATAGTTTTTCGTACATTTTACTTGGTAATATTCTCTTCAATACAATCGAGAATTTTTCCATAAAAGCTCCCACTTTATAATGTACTTTAGGATGACTTGTGTTGATAATTTTATAAATCTGTTCAGCCATTTTAATTGGATTCATTCCGCTATCTACATGAGCATCCATTAAATTTAAATTTAACTGATATTTTTGTTTATAAGCTGAATTTTCAAATACTGGCGTATGATATCTTCCTGCGGCTATGTTAGTGGCAACATCACCTGGAGCAACATTAGCCATAGTAATTCCAAATTCTTTCACTTCCATTCTCGTTGCCTCAGTAACCAATTCTAGAGCTCCTTTTGTAGCGGAATAGATTCCTCTATAAGGCAATCCCATAGATCCAGCGATTGAAGTGACATTGATAATTACACCAGATTTTTGCTTCCGCATGTGCGGTAATACGATTTTCATTACATCTATTGCACCAAAGAAATTAGTTTCAAAAACCTTTCTCATTTCATCGGTAGGTGTATCTTCAATCGGTCCTGTAATTCCCATTCCAGCATTATTGACTAAAACATCAATTCTTCCTTCCTTAGTAATAATATGATTAATTGCCTTTTCTATAGAATCTAATTTGGTAACGTCTAACGGAATTAACGAATAAGAATCGTCTGGATTACTTTTTGGATTTCTTCCTGTACCATAAACAGTATAATTTTTTGCTGCTAAAAACTCGGCTGTAGATTTCCCAATTCCAGAAGAAGCACCAGTGATTAAAACTATTTTAGACATGAAAATGTAACGAATGAATTAGATAGAACAAATATCTAAAAAGAAAGTGTGAATATCATAAAATATATAGGTAGATATTAACAGAGTTATGAATATAAGAAGGACAAATTAGAAAATAAAGGGCACAAAAAATGGCAAGCTACCTACATCACACTGCTACAACCAAGTACTCTTGCTGCGTTCCCGCCCTGGGAGATTCCGAGGGAGCTAGTTGTGTAGGACTTGCCGATGCAAATTTACAACCAATTTTTATTCTAGCAAATGAAAACTTTCTCATTTTTTATGTAACTTTTCTAATCGTTTGGTTACTAATCTATTGATTTGAATAAATTTTCAACCAAAAAAACACTGAAAATGAATTCTTTATATTTGTATATAACTAACTAAATTTTAAAAAAAATGGAAAATCAAGTATCAAGTAAAAGTACCATGCTAAATTACGGTTTGGTTCTAGGAGTAGTATCAATTCTAATTAACCTTGTTGTCTATGCAATGGGAAAACATTTAGATCAAGATTGGATGGTTGGAGCAATTGCTTTTATAGCCATGATTGTTGTGATTGTTTTAGGGATTAAAAATTATAAATTAGCTAATAGCAATATCATATCTTGGGGACAAGCTGTGAAAATTGGTGTTGGTATCGCTATAGTTAGCGCTGTTATTGGAATTATTTATAATTTAATTTTTGTTAATTTTATTGAACCAGATTTTATGGCTCAAATGTTAGAAAAACAAAAATTGGCTTGGGAAGAAGCTAATATGACTACAGAACAAATTGAAGGAGCAGAATCTATGATGAAAACTTTTTCTAGTCCAGCAATTACATCTGCAATAGGTATTATAGCTGCAGCATTCTTTGGATTTATCATTTCTGCTATTGCAGGAGCTATCATGAAAAGAACAGAAGAAGACCAATACTAGAAATTATTTTTAATGTAAAGAATATGATTAACTTTGCATTGTAAATAATCACTTATGGACATATCGGTAGTTATACCTTTATTAAACGAAGAAGAATCTTTAAAAGAATTATATGATTGGATTGCATCAATGATGCAGTCCAATCAGTTTTTATATGAAGTCATCTTTATAGATGATGGAAGCACTGATACTTCTTGGGAAGTTATCGAACAATTATCACAAAATAATGAAGCCGTAAAAGGTATCCGATTTCAAAAAAACTACGGAAAATCTCAGGCTTTAGATGCTGGATTTCAAATTGCAAAAGGGCGCGTAGTGATTACTATGGATGCTGACTTACAAGATAGTCCAGATGAAATCCCTGAATTCTACCAATTAATTACCCAAGAAAATTATGATTTAGTTTCTGGTTGGAAGAAAAAACGATACGATGCTGTGATCGCTAAAAACATTCCGTCTAAACTATTTAACTGGGCTGCAAGAAAAACATCAGGATTAAAACTACATGACTTTAACTGTGGCTTAAAAGCTTACAAAAACGAAGTCATTAAAACAGTAAAAGTAAGAGGTGAAATGCATCGCTACATTCCTGTTTTAGCAAAAAATAAAGGATTTCATAAAATTGGAGAAAAAGTAGTACAACATCAAGCTAGAAAATATGGTGAAACTAAATTTGGTATGAATCGTTTTATTAACGGATTCTTAGACTTGATTACCATTTCGTTCTTATCAAAGTTTGGAAAAAGACCGATGCACTTCTTTGGCTTATGGGGAACATTAATGTTTATTTTTGGATTCATTTCTGCATTCTACATTGGTGTTATGAAACTTTACAAACTTTCACAAGGTGCTAAAACAATTTTAGTAACCGACAATCCTTGGTTCTATATCGCATTGGTTTGCATGATTTTAGGAACACAATTATTCTTAGCTGGTTTTATTGGTGAATTAATCTTAAAATCAAAAGAAGGAGAAAACTATTACACAATTAAAGAAAAACTCAATTACTAAATCCATAAATTTATGGACTTATTACAACAGATGGAAAATATTTTAGACAAAGCACAACTGTGGCTTTCAGATACATTTGATACTGAAACACAAAAAGAAGTAGCACAGTTAATTACTTCTAAATCTGATGATTTAGCTGATCGTTTTTACAAAGACTTAGAATTTGGTACTGGTGGAATGCGCGGAATGATGGGAGCCGGAACCAATCGAATTAATAAATACACCTTAGGAAAAGCAACTCAAGGTTTAAGCAATTACTTAATAAAATCCTATCCTAACGAGGATATAAAAGTTGCTATTGCTTACGATTGTAGACATAATAGTGATACGTTTTCAAAATTAGTAGCAGATGTACTTTCTGCCAACAATATTAGTGTTGTTGTTTTTGAAGACTTACGTCCTACTCCAGAATTATCTTTTGCAGTAAACGAATTAAATTGTCATGCAGGAATTGTATTAACAGCTTCTCATAATCCACCAGAATATAATGGATACAAAGTATATTGGACAGATGGTGGGCAAATTGTTCCTCCGCAAGATAAAAGTATTATAGATGAAGTAAATTCATTGGAATTTTCTGATATTAATTTTGAAGCAAAACCTGAATTAATTTCTGAAATTGGTGCAGAAGTAGATGAAGCTTTTTGGAATGCTTCTATTAAAAACGGAACATTTGATGTAAAAGGAAGAAATGATTTAAAAATCGTTTTTACTTCGTTACATGGAACTTCAGTTAAATTAATTCCTGAAGTATTAAAAAGAGCAGGATATTCTCAGGTGCATAGTATTAAAGAACAAGAAGTTCCTGATGGTGACTTCCCAACAGTAAAGTCACCAAATCCAGAAGAACCTGAAGCTTTAGAAATGGCAACAAATCTTGCTGAAAAAATTGGTGCTGATATTGTCTTAGGAACTGATCCAGATAGTGATCGAATTGGAATAGCAGTAAGAGATACCGATGGAAAGATAAAATTGTTGAACGGAAATCAAGCGATGGTTGTCATGACAGATTTCTTAATCAAACAATGGAAAAAACAAGGGAAACTCAACGGAAATCAATTTGTAGGATCTACCATTGTTTCTACCAATATGGTGAATGATATCGCTAAGAGTTATGGTGTAGAAACTAAAATCGGTTTAACTGGTTTTAAGTGGATTGCTAAAATGATTAAAGATTTTCCAGGACAAGAATTTATTGGTGGTGGCGAAGAAAGTTTTGGATATATGGTAGGTGATTTTGTAAGAGATAAAGATGCGGTAACTTCTGCATTGTTAGCTTGTGAGATTGCTGCTGATGCCAAAGCAAATGGAAGTTCATTTTATCAAGAATTACTTCAACTGTATGTAGATCATCAATTCTATAAAGAGCGGTTGGTTTCTTTTACGAAGAAAGGAATGGATGGAGCACAGCAAATCAAACAAATCATGATTGATTTGCGGAAAAATCCATTAACTCATATAGATGGTTCTAAAGTAACTTTTCTAAACGATTATGATGCTTCAACTGAAAAAAACATGATTACTGGAGAAGAAACAATCATGGATTTACCTAAATCTAATGTCTTAATTTATCACACAGAAGACGGTACCAAAGTTGCTGCAAGACCAAGTGGAACAGAACCTAAAATAAAATTTTACTTTAGTGTTAAATCTTCTTTAGATACTGTTAAAAATGCAACTCAAAAAGAACTAGAGTTAGAAGCTAAAATTGATAGAATCATTAACGAAATGGATATTTAATGGTCTACTTTAAAAAAATATTAAAATATGCGATTCCTTATAAAAGGTTTGCTTTCTTAAATATTTTCTTTAACATTTTATATGCTCTTTTTTCTGCACTATCTTTTGTAGTATTAATGCCATTATTAAAAGTTATTTTTAAAAAGGATGCAGAAATCACCAAAATAAAACCTGTTTTTAATGGAATAATGGAAGCTGATTCATTCTTTAATGAATATTTTAGTTATACCGTTTATACCTTAGTTGGAGAAGACAAAGGAAAAACGCTAACACTCGTAATTGTACTGATTATTATTGTATTTCTTCTCAAAAACTTATTTAGTTATCTAGGTTTTTATTCAATTACATTTTTAAAAAATGGTGTTTTAAAAGACATCCGAAACGACTTATATGACAAGACTGTTTCTTTACCAATATCCTATTTTTCTGAAAAAAGAAAAGGAGATATTATGGCAAGAATAGGTTCTGATGTTATTGAGGTACATTATTCATTTCTCTCTATTTTAGAACTGTCTCTTATACACATCTCCGAGCCCACGAGACCGTACTAGATCTCG
>CAJXRR010000122.1 GCA_913060575.1 uncultured Flavobacterium sp. | reverse complement strand
CGGTCTCGTGGGCTCGGAGATGTGTATAAGAGACAGGTGTAGCCAGTAGTCTTTGAGCTTGTATCTTTTTTTGTCCAAAAATCCCCAGATATTCGAATGTCTTGTAAATTTTTAGAAGGTGTAACACCAAAAAAACTCTTCTTAGAAGAATCAGCATAATATGTTTCTATAGCATTGTCTAAACTTATCTGAATATCATTTTTTACGCGCTGTTTGTTATCTATGTAGTTGTTATAATTCCAATACAACTGAACAATAATAGTAATTACTATTGTAGCCGTAATTAAATATAAAATCCATTTGTATTTCTTTGTATTCATACTTCAAAGGTATAGTGTAAAGTTTAATTAAAAGAATCGGTTAACACACGTTAACATTCATTAACCCAATAATGTATTAATGGATTGCATATTTGTAGCATCAAAATAAAAAACCAAAACAATGAAGACAAAAATTTTTACCATCTTATTTTTCTTGACACTTTCTATAAGTGCACAAGAATTTTATGGAAAAGCAACCTACAAAACACACAGAAAATCTAATATTAAATTAGATAGTACGCAAGTAGCTCAAAATCCTGATTTGCAAAAACAACTTGAAGCTCAAATGAGTAAAATGTTTCAAAAAACATTTGAATTAAATTTTAATAGAACAGAGTCTACATATAAAGAAGATGTAAAATTAAATTCGCCAACGCCACAAGCTTCTAATGGAGGTGTTATGGTTATGAGTTTTGGTGGAGGTGGTGGTTCTGATTTACTGTATAAAAATATTAAAGAAAACAGAATTGCTAATAAAGTTGAGCTAATGAGTAAGGTTTTTTTAGTTAAAGATGATTTAGTAAAGTATGATTGGAAATTAACAGGCGAAACAAAAAACATTGGAACCTATACCTGCTATAAAGCCGTTTATGAAAGAGAAGTAGAAAACATAAATATGACCATGGTTAATGGAGAAGCAAAACAAGTCACTAAAAAGGAAATGAGAAAAACTATTGCTTGGTATACGGCTGATATTCCAGTAAATAACGGACCAGAAAATTATTGGGGCTTACCAGGTTTAATTTTAGAGATTAACGATGGAAATCAAACAATTGTTTGTACCGAAGTTGTTTTAAACCCAACCAAGAAAATTCAAATTGAAGAGCCAACAAAAGGAAAAGTAGTATCTAGAAAAAAGTATGAAAAAATATCCAGAGATAAATCAAAAGAAATGATGGATAGATTCAGGTCTAATAGGGGAGACGGGCATCAAATGCAGATTAAAATTGGCGGATAATAGATATTTTGTTTAATTTTTTTTTAAAATGATTAAACTTTTGGCTTTTTTTTAAGTCTTACAATCTGTTGTAAGTATTATTTTTACCGAAAATCTAAAGCCAAACTATAATGAAAAGACTAATTACACTATCATTTCTACTGTTTTCAATAGTAGTATTTTCTCAAAGAAAATTTGAAGGAAAAGCAACTTACATGTCAAAAACATCGATGGACATGTCAAGATTTGATAAAATGCCAGAGCAAAGAAAGAAACAAATGATGGCTCGTTTTAAAAATTTCTTAGAGAAAACATACACGTTAAGTTTTAATAAATCAGAATCTGCTTTTAAAGAAAATGTAAAGTTAGATGCTCCAGGAACTTCAGGTCCAAGTTGGGGTAGAAGTAATGGTCAGGGTTCTATCTACAAAAACTTGAAAGACAAAAAAATGATTGAAGATACTGAGCAGTTCAGTAAGCGCTTTAGAATCGTTGAAGATATGGAAATCCCACAATGGGAAATGACGGGTGAAACGAGACAAATTGGTCAGTATACTTGCTATAAAGCTACCATGGTAAAAGTTGATAATACAATTGACTGGGGTAGTATTTTTAGTAGAAGAGGAAGAAATAATCAAAAGAAAGACTCTACAAAAGTAAAAGAAGAAAAGCCAGCAATAAAAACTCAAATTGTAACAGCTTGGTATACACCACAAATTCCGGTGAGTGCTGGTCCAGCAGATTATTGGGGATTACCAGGATTGATTTTAGAAATCAATGCAGGTAGAACCACTATGTTATGTACAGAGATTGTAATCAACCCAGAAAATTCAATAGAAATTAAAGAACCATCAAAAGGGAAAGAAGTTTCTAGAGATGAATTTAACACAATGATGAAGAAAAAATCTGAGGAACTTCGCGAAAACTTCCAGAATAGAAGAGGCGGAAGAGGCGGAAGAGGATTTTAATTTTATTTAATCAAAACAATACATGAAAAAATTAGTAATTATTGCCATTTTAATGGTGAGTGGAATTTCAACTGCCCAGATTCAATTAACGGGTGTTGTTAAAGATTCAATTGGTCCTTTAGAAATGGCCAATGTGATTGCATTAGACACTGTAGCTAAAAGAATTTCTTCTTATGGTTTTACAGATGCTAATGGAAATTATAAATTAGATTTAAAGAAAAACACCGTTTATAATATCAAGATTAGTTATGTAGGGTTAAAAACTATAGACGAAATTATCAGCACAAAAGGTGAGGATATAGTGAAGAACTACATCATGTCTAATGATAATATGTTAGATGAAATTAACATTGTCGCTAAAATGCCTGTAACAATCAAAGGTGATACGATAGTCTACAATGCAGATTCTTTTAAAAACGGTACCGAAAGAAAGTTAGAAGATGTTCTTAAAAAACTTCCAGGTGTAGAAATTAATGATGCAGGTGAGATTGAAATAGAAGGAAAAGTAGTTGAAAAAATAATGGTTGATGGAAAAGATTTTTTTGATGGTGATACCAAATTAGCCACAAAAAATATTCCGTCGAACGCCGTTGATAAAATTCAAGTTTTAAGAAACTACGGAGATGTTAGTCAATTAAGAGGAGTACAAGACAATCAAGATAGAGTTGCTATTAATATTAAATTAAAAGAAGGGAAAAAGAACTTCTGGTTTGGAGATGTTACAGCAGGTATTGGAGACTCTCCAAATGATAACTTATACTTACTTCAGCCTAAACTTTTCTATTATACGCCAAAGTATACAATCAATGTGATTGGTGATGTCAATAATATTGGAGAAGTAGTTTTAAACAGAAGAGATGTTAGAAACTTTAGTGGAGGTTTTAGAAGTCAGAGTCCATCTAATGGTACAAATATTAGTTTAGGGAGTGCCGGAATCGGTTTCTTAAACGCCAACGCAAGAAATGCCAACAGAATAGAAACGAAGTTAACGGCATTAAATTTTAGCTATTCACCTAATAAGAAGTTAGATTTAAGTGGATTTTTAATTTGGTCTAGTAATAGTAACGGACAAAGAAGTATTACAGATATCGATTATTTTGATACGCCAGATGATCCTAATACACCAATCGATGAAAGTTCTGTAATTCCAGATGATTTTATTCAGAACACTACAGACCAAACTAGTAATACAGGACTGTTTAAGTTTAGTGCTATTTATAAAAAGAATTTTAACAGTCAATTAAATTATGATGTCATTGGTCGTTTTTCTAATGAATATAGAACAGATGCTGTAAACTCTCTTATATTAAGTGATATTGCAGAAGCTGAAAAAGCGACTCCTTTTAGAATTAATCAGAATTTAAGTTATTTCTACACAGTTGATGATAAAAACATATTAGCTTTAGAAGTACAACATTTATTACAAAATGAAGATCCTTTTTATGCAGCTTCTTTAGAAAATGACCCAACATTAGATACAGATGGTTTTGATGATGCCGCAGATGATTTAGGATTAGATACTAGTTTGCTTTCATATAATTTAAATCAAAATAGACAAGTAAGATCTAATCAAGCAGATGCTAAATTAGATTACTATTATATTTTAAATGAAAAAAGTAATCTAAATTTTGTCGCTGGTACAATTTTAAGTCGTCAAAACTTTGATTCAAGGTTCTTTCAAGTTCTAGAAAACGGAAACACTTTAGACCCAACTCCAACTATAGGAGGAATATCAGATCCACAGACAACTAATGATACAGAGTATAATTTTTCTGACTTATATTTTGGTGTAAGATATCGTGTAAAATCAGGAATATTTACGTTTACTCCAGGATTTACATCGCATGCATATAATGTAAACAACACACAGTATGGTGTTGAATATTTTGAAGATAAATTTCTAAAGTTCCTTCCAGAGTTTAGAATGGTTACACAATTTAAAAGAAGTGAAAGCCTTATTTTAGACTATAGACAGCAAGTTAATTTTACAGATGTAAATCAAATAGCAAGAGGTATTGTTGCTAACAGTTACAATTCTTTCTTTTCTGGTAATGCAGATTTAATGAATGCAAGTATTCACAATCTTACATTAACCTACAGAAGTTTTAATTTGTACAACTCTAGTAATGTAATTGCTACTGTAAATTATAGAAAAACAATTGATCAAATTAGTACAGATTTTAATTTCATACCAGGTTCTGTAGTGTCAACTAGAACAAACTTAAACGCTCCTTTTGATAATGAATCTTTAACAGGTTTTGTAAGATTAGGAAAAACAATTAAGAAAATAAGAGGTTCTATTAATGGAAGATTAACGTATGCTAAAAGTTTTCAATTTACAAACGGTCTAGCAAATCAAAATGAAATTTATAGTCAATCTTATACAACATCTATAGGAACTAATTTTAGAAAAGCACCAAATGTAAGCTTACGTTATACACTACAACTAACAGATCAGGAAGCTAGTAACCGTCCAGTTAATTTTAATAGTGTTACACATAGACCTTCCATTAATTTTGATGCATATATATGGAATTCTTTAACTTTAAAAAGTGATTTTGCTTATACAGAAGTAAAACAAAATGGCGAAGTAAATAACAGATTTAAAATCTTCAATGTAAGTTTTGCCTACAGAAAAGACAGAGATGCTAAATGGGAATACGAACTTGTTGGAAGCAACCTGTTAGGTACAGATTCAACAGCTTCTGTGAATGCAGGACTTTTCTCAACATCATTGACTGAGACATTTATCTTACCAAGATTTGTAAGTTTTAGAGTTCGTTATCAATTATAAATTGATAATAATATAATTTTTGAATTAAAAAAGCCTTTCTTTTTAGAGAGGCTTTTATTTTGATTTGTATTTTCGCAAAGAATGATAATGGATATATATGACAAAAGTATTTGATGTAGCAATCATTGGAAGTGGTCCAGCTGGAGCTTCAGCAGCATTTGAACTTGCCAAAAATGGAATTTCTACTGTAATTATAGAAAAAGAAACTTTGCCAAGGTATAAAACTTGTGGAGGAGGTTTTGCTTATAGAGGAAGACGTAAAATGCCTTTTGATGTAAGTTCTGTTGTAGAAAAAGAATTTTTTAGAGTCGATGCGTTCTTTGAGAAAATTGGAGTTCATGTTGTTTCCGAAAGAAAAGAACCAATTATTAGCATGGTAATGCGTGATGATTTTGACAATTTCTTGGTTGAAAAAGCAAAAGAACATGGAATTACATTGCTTGAAAATCATAAATTAAAGAACATTACTTTTGAAGACAATATTACACTTCATACAACTCAAGGTGATGTAAAAACAAAGTTTGTGATTGCCGCAGACGGAGCTTTAAGTACTACAGCAAAGTTAACAGGTTGGGAAGAAACTAGATTGTTAATTCCCGCTTTAGAATACGAAGTAGAAGTACATCCAGAAGATTTTAAAAGGCTATCCAAAAGTGTGCGTCTAGATTTTGATGCAATCCCTATGGGATATGGTTGGTGTTTTCCAAAGAAAAACCATTTGTCGATTGGCTTGGCTTCATTTAGAAGAGTGAAAGTCGATTTCAAAAAACTTTATCGTGATTATATGGAGAATATTTTAGGAATCACAGAAGTGATAAATGAAGAAATGCATGGATTTCAAATTCCTGTTACTCCACGGACAGATGGTTGTGTTAGAAAAGGCGTTTTCTTGGTCGGTGATGCAGCTGGTTTTGCAGATCCGTTAACTGCTGAAGGAATTTCCAACGCAATTTTTTCTGGAATCATGGCAGCAGAAGCCATTGTAGAAAGTGAACTTGATCAACAAATAGCGGAAGAGAATTACAATACAAAATTGAATGAAACATTAATTCCTGAGTTAAAAACAGGCGTACGGTTGTCTAAACTCTTTTATGAAAACGAAAAAATCAGAAACTTCCTCATTAAAAAATATGGAGATAGAATTTGTGAAGTAATGACTCAAATATTGATGGGAGAAAGAACCTATCCTGCAGATATTTCAAAACAAATTAAAAAGAAATTACGAAAAGCTATTTTTTCTTAAAAAAGTATGAGTGTAACAACTTCTAAAACATTTCTCTCAGCATTCTTAAAAACTTTAGGGATGTTATTCCTGTATATTTTTGTGGGTTTGTTTATTGATAGTAAATACGTTGTAATCAACTACCAAGAATCGCAATGGATTGCGAATGCTTTAATGATTTTCATTTTTTCTATAGTCTGGCTAAAAGTGACGATTAAGGTTAGAGAGCTCATGTTATATGCTGTAATCATTGGTTATGTTGGAGAATACTTGTTTTCTGTAGGATTAGGAATGTATACCTATCGATTAGAGAATGTTCCGCATTATATTCCTATGGGTCACGCATTGGTGTATATTGGTGTTTTATATTTTATAAAGACTTTTTATGTAAAACTTAATAGGAAGTTATTAGAAAAAATATTTACTGGAATTATTATAATTTATGCTTTAGCATTCTTAGTATTTAAAAATGATGTTTTTGGTTTTGTTTTAACGGCTGCAACTTTGCTAATTCTAAGAAATAAACCCAGAGAACGCTTGTTTTATTTAACAATGTATTTGTCAATTGTTTTTTTAGAAATTACAGGAACAAGTTACGAATGTTGGGAGTGGCCAAGTATAGCGTGGGATTATTTCACATTTTTACCAAGTGCAAATCCGCCAAGTGGAATTAGTTTCTTTTATTTTGGATTAGATTTAGGTTGTTTGTGGCTTTACAAGCAGCGTCATAAGATTGCTTGGAGTCGGATGAAAAATATTCGATTTCTAAAAAAATAATTGGTAGTCTCTTCATTAAAATAGAATGATGTAGCTCAAGATTATTGAGAGTACAATAACACTATAAATTAGAGTGATTTTTACAGAATGTTCTATTCTTTGTTTTTTTATGAGTGTAGCAACTTTTGATTTTATTACCTGGGTTTCTTCTTTTGAAAGTGAAGCTATTTCTTTTCCAATTTCTCTTTTCGACTTAAATCTTTCCAATTCATCACCATAGATCTGTCTCTTATACACATCTCCGAGCCCACGAGACCGTACTAGAT
>CAJXRR010000121.1 GCA_913060575.1 uncultured Flavobacterium sp. | reverse complement strand
TCGTCGGCAGCGTCAGATGTGTATAAGAGACAGCACCATATAATTTCTTCAGATCAAATGTTGACAAATGACTTTCCTTAAAAACTGCATTCAAATTAACTAATTCATTAAACTCACTTAAGTTTTTTCTATCATAATTGAATTCCATTTCTGCTCTAATGGTAGATGTTTGCGTTTGAATCGTACTATTATAAAACTGCATTTGAGATTTTGTATACTTAAAATCTGTAGTAAGATTCGTGATGTCAATTCCTCTATTATCAGTAAAATAGAGCCCTCTAATTTTTAAACCAACATTAGGCCCTACTATAGAAAAATCTTGTAAACTTCCGCCTCCATTGTAGGCTGCAAAATCTAATGGAACTTTATTGTTTTCATTAATCTGTTTATAGTTTAAATCTTCTAAATAAATATTAGAACTTCTTAACTCAAAAGGATTGGAAGTTGAATCTCTGGGGTTATCGTCTTCAAATTTTTCTATAAAAATGCTAAGATTGTCTGTTTTCTCATCTTTATAATTCTTAAGATAAACATGCACACCTTTAAATGAAGTACTACTTAACTGAACATTATTATCTAAAATTCGTTTTACATTTAAAAGTGAAGTTCTTAATCTATCAACAAAAATAAGGGTATCTTGATGATGATCTCTAATTTCTACACCTCTTAAGGATACAGAACCCAGCAAAGAAAGGTCTACCTTTTTAATTACTAGATTAGTCCCGTAATCTTCATTAAGATCCTCCGTTACAATTTTAGCAAGTCTTGTTTGTACAGCTGGTATAGAAAAAATGATGACTAGAAATATCAGGAATAGCACAAAGTACTTTATCCATTTTAACAATATTTTCCCCGCCTTTTTGATACCTTTTTTGATTATGAGATGTTGTTCTCAGAAAGTAACGCAAAAATAGTTCCTTTCTATACAAAGAACGATAAAATTAACAAACTATTAAATTTCTCATTTAAAAAAGAAAGAGACAATTTTTTAATAGTTAATTTTGTCAATCAAATTATGGACTCGAAAAAAATATACATCCTAGGAATTGAATCATCTTGTGATGATACCAGTGCAGCTGTTATTTGTGATGGAAAAGTCTTAAGTAATATCGTTGCTAATCAAGAAATACACGCTAAATACGGTGGTGTTGTTCCAGAATTAGCATCAAGAGCACATCAACAAAATATTGTTCCTGTGGTACAACAAGCTATAGAACAAGCAGGAATAACAAAAGAAGATTTAAACGCCATTTGTTTTACTAAAGGACCCGGTTTAATGGGGTCTTTGTTAGTAGGAACATCTTTTGCAAAATCTTTAGCTTTAGGTTTACAAATTCCACTGATTGATGTTAACCACATGCAAGGTCATATTTTAGCACATTTCATTATAGAAGAAAATACGCCTATCCCTCCATTTCCTTTTGTTTGTTTGACCATTAGTGGCGGACATACACAAATTGTAAAAGTTTCTAATCATTTTGAGTTGGAAATTTTAGGAGAAACTATTGATGATGCGGTTGGTGAAGCATTTGATAAATCTGCTAAAATTTTAGGATTGCCTTATCCTGGCGGACCTTTAGTTGATAAATATGCGCAATTAGGAAACCCAAAAGCATTTTCATTTACCAAGCCAAAAGTGGGCGATTTAGATTTTAGTTTTAGTGGTTTAAAAACTGGAATTCTTTATTTCATTCAGAAGCAAGTAAAAGAGAATCCGAATTTCATAGAAGAAAACCGAAACGATATTTGTGCTTCTATTCAACATACTATTATTGAAATCTTAATGGATAAATTAAAGAATTCGGTAAAACAAACGGGTATTAAGCATATCGCCATTGCAGGTGGAGTTTCAGCAAATTCTGAAATAAGAAAACGACTACAGTTAGCTCAAGATCACTGGGGATGGACGACTTATATTCCTAAATTTCAATACACTACAGACAACGCAGCAATGATTGCTATTACAGGATATTTAAAATATTTAAATAACGATTATGCCGATATTTCAGTAAAAGCCGAAGCTCGTTTAAAAGTCACTGAATAATCTTAATCATAAAAAAAAGCGAACTCGAAAGTTCACTTTTCTTATACTGATTTAAGTTGATTTTATTTCACTGTTTTAATAGAACACCCAATTGCTCTAGTATACGTAACTTCTGGTTTTTTACCCGCCAATAAATTATCTACTGCATTTTCCACAAACTTTTTTGTTACAGCATCAGGATTTCTAGAACTGTCATCGATAGCTCCTATGTATTCTACAATATTTTTCGCTCCCTCTTTTCTAATCACGTAAACATGTGGTGTTTTGGTAGCTCCATAAAGTGGATATACCTTTTGCCCCTTATCTACTAAATAAGGAAACGTAAATCCTTTCTCTTCGGCTCTTACTTTCATATCTGCCATATCATCACCTTCAATAGCTTTAGGGTCGTTTGGATTGATTGCAATTACTGGATACCCTTTAGCCTTATACTTTTTATCTAATGCAATAATTCTATCTTCATTGGCAACAGAGTAAGGACAGGTATTACAAGTAAAAACGATGATAAATCCTTTGGCTTCTGAATAATTAGCCATAGAGACCATTTTCCCATCGATGTTTTCTAATTTAAAATCTGCGGCGTCATCACCAACTTGATATCCTTTATCAGGATTAATTGTAAATGCAGTTGCTATGATAAGCACAGTAATTACAAGAAATGATTTCATTGTTGTTTTCATAATTTATGATTTAAGAAATGATTGAACTTCTTTTTGTAATTCTTCTTCTGTAAAAGATTGTTCGTAAAATTTGCGTTTGTTTTTATTATAAATGATTGTTGCAGGAATAGCTCCAGACCAATTTTTATCAATTTTAGGAATCCAAACCTGTTCGTTAAAATCATCAAAATGAATGACTTGAGATTGTATTTTCTTTTTGTTGACAAATGAAATTAATCGTTTTTCTTTTTGCTTAGGAAAATCTAAACTGACTAAAATTACCTCAACATCTTTGTATTCTTGATTAATTCTTTCAAAATATGGCAATTCTTTTACACATGGCAAACACCATGTCGCCCAGAAATTAATCACATAGGTTTTATCATCCTTCTTATTAAAAATGGGTTCTAACCCTTCATAATTTACGGTGGGTATATCTTCAAGTGTAACTTCTATAAATGTTTGATTTGTAGTTGCTGTTTTTTTGACTTCTACATGTTCGTTTTTACAAGAACTAAGTATAAGAATAAGACACAAAAAAAATAGAAAATTCCTCATAATTGTTAAAAGTACAACATAAGAAACTTTCTATTTATATTATTAACGAATTCTTAACTAGCTAAAAAACAAGAACCAATTGCATTTTAATGAGTATTATCTTTATTCCAATTCAAATGTTTATTGTAAATCAATATTTTTAACTCTTTAAGCTCTTTGTAGTTTTTATCTAAATCATAAATCAATTTAGACATTTCATTTAGCTTGTTTATATCAAGATATTCGTTAAAAATAAGTTTCCTTCCAAAATCATCAACCCCTTTTAGATGTTTATTTAAAATTGCTTTATTAAATTTATTCCAATCAGAAACAATTGTTTGAGAATGTCTTTTTTTTCTTAAGCTAAATAAGTAATAGAAAATAACAGCTATTATAGCAGTAATGATAAATGTTGAAAAAAGAATGATGCCATTATTCATAACTTAAATTACACTTTCTACTATCTACCCAAACAATTCATTCAAAACCTTTGCTAAACGAAGTCCACCTTTTTGTAATTGCGTTTTTACAGTAGCAAAATTTTCATACATATATCTGTAACTTAAATTCTCATCACCTTTTGCAGACTCGTATACTTTCATGGTAAGAAATCTAGTTTCATTTACCCAGTCTAAAACAGTTCCTTCTTGAATCGCCTTTCTTTGATTCTTTGAAAACTTATTCAAGTTTGAACTTAATTCAGTGTAGGTCATATTGTAAGATTCTATCATTTTTGTATCCCAAACAGAATGCAAATTTGTATTTCCTCTAAACCATTGTACTTTAATATTATTACCTCCTCTATCTTCTGATCTTCCAATGTGTAATGGTTGATGCAAATCTCCTAGTAAATGAACTAACAACTTCACATAAAATATTTTTTCTTCTTTACTAGCATCAGGATTAGAAATAACTTCTTGACATTTTTTTATTCCTTGTATTAAATCTCCTTTTGGATTCTTCTCTGAAGTTTCATAAGATTCCCCATCTTTAAAATTCACATAATGCCAAGTACCAAATTCTCTGTACTTTTTATCAGATTTTATTTCGTCTGCATAGGTAGAAATAATAGCCAAACCTTCTCCGTTCAACAATTTCTCTATGTTTCTCTTTGCTTTATTTGTTAAATGACTATAAGCTATTTCTCCAACAACTCTATGTCCCGTTTGCCCCCAAATAGCAGTATTTCCTGTCGCGTAAGTAGAAATACTTATGAATAGAAAGAGGATTACTAATTTATATTTCATGATTCTGTATAATTGATATTATTTCTGCTAAGGTAAAAAAATAGTGAATGATAAATTTGGAAATATCAATAAATATTTGATATATTTGTAATATCATTTTGATATCACTTTAAATTTATAAAATATGGACGCAGAAAAAATCATCAAACCAACAAACGGTTATTTAATGTTATTAGTAACATTTGTATTATTTTTTGGAGGTATCGCAACTACAATTCAACAAGAAAATCCAATATATCTAATCGCAGTTTTATTTGGATTAATTGGTTTTTTTGGATTTATCTTAGTAAATCCTAACACTTCAAAGGTTGTATTGCTTTTTGGAAAGTATGTAGGGACTGTAAAAGACAACGGATTGTATTGGGCAAATCCTTTTTACAGAAAAAAAGCAATATCATTAAGAGCTAGTAATTTTGATAGTGAACGTTTAAAAGTAAACGATAAACTAGGGAATCCAATTATGATTAGTACGATTCTTGTTTGGAGAGTAACCAACACATTTAAAGCAGCTTTTGATGTAGATAATTACGAAAACTTTGTGCGAGTTCAAACAGATGCCGCGGTAAGAAAATTAGCAAGCATGTATCCGTATGATAATTTTGCAGATGAAGGTCATGCTGAAGATATCACACTAAGATCTAGTGTTAATGAAGTAAGTGAGGCTTTAGAAAAAGAAATAGACGAACGATTATCTATCGCTGGAATTGAAGTTTTAGAAGCTAGAATTGGGTATTTAGCGTATGCGCAAGAAATTGCAAATGCAATGTTAAAAAGACAACAAGCAACTGCTATTGTTGCCGCAAGACATAAAATTGTTGAAGGAGCAGTTAGTATGGTAGAGATGGCTTTAGAAGAACTAAGTAAAAAGAACATTGTAGATTTAGATGACGAGCGTAAAGCTGCCATGGTTAGTAATTTAATGGTTATTTTATGTGGTGATAAAGAAGCTTCACCAGTATTAAATACTGGAACTTTAAACCATTAAAATGGAAAGTAATAAAACTTTAAATTTAGGAGTAGCTTTGGCTCTTGGAGTATCTATTGGATCCTCTATAGGGACTGTTATAGGTGCGACAACCAACAATGTTGCAAAAGGAGTTTCATTTGGAATTTCATTTGGCGCAGTAGCTGGAATAATTTTAGGAGTCTTATTCAATCATTTTTATAAAAAAGTGAAAAAGTAATGCTAGGAATCCAGTTATCAAATAAAAGAACAAGACTAATACTACTTATCGTAAGTATTGTATTATTAACCATAGGACTTGTAGTATTTTAAAAATATGAGAAAAAATAGTGAATTCTTGGGAATGATTTTTGGAGCTGGAGTTGGAATCATATTTAACAGTACTGGTCTTGGTTTATCATTGGGTGCTGGAGATGGATATCTCTTGGGTAATATTATGAAACAACAATAAATTAGAAAAGAAAAATGAAAGAATATAAGTTTTTAAAACAAAAGGCAAGCTGGTCAAATAGTCAAGATAAATTTGAAGATGAAATAAATACGCATGCAAAGCAAGGCTGGCGAGTAATCAGTGTTTATACCAATACTAGTGGAGGAGTTTACGCCGTTTTAGAAAAAGATAAAAACAGATAGATGAAAGAATATAAAGTATTTATACCGAAGTTAGGTTTTAGAAATAGATTGCAAAATTTTGAAGACCTTTTAAACCAATATGCTAGAGAAGGTTGGACAGTGAATCACATTGCACAAGGATGGTCTAGTGTTATCTTAGAAAGAGATAAGAATAGATAAAATGAGAATTTTTAAAGAAGAACAACGTTTTACTCAAACTTGGCTGATAGCACTTTTAGGCATTAGTGTTATGTTACCCATGATATTAATCGTAAAAGAGTATTTTACAGAAAATTCTAAAATGACAACAAATGAATTTGTCTTCTCATTACTAGGAATTACTGTTTCAGTACTATTTATTTTCATCTTTAAATTAACTACTCGAATTGATGAAAAAGGAGTTCATTATCGATTCTTTCCTTTTCATAGAGCTACAAAAACCATATTATGGTCTGAGATTAATTCAATATCCGTCAGAAATTATGATCCAATTAGCGAATATGGTGGCTGGGGATTAAAAGGTGGTTTTAGCAGAAAAAGAGGAAAAGCGATTAATGTAAGTGGGGATATTGGAATTCAATTAGAGCTTAAAACGACAAAAAAATTACTGATAGGTACACAAAAAGAAGTTGATGCAAAGAAAGTAATACACACCTATCAACATAAAATATTAACTGATGAAAACTAAAATTTTAATACTAATTGTAGCTTTAGTAAGCAATTATATTATCAATCAAGATACTGTTACTGAAAAGAGTTTTCTAATTAAAAATGGGAACATTGAACTTCCAGGAACTTTAACTTATACCAAGAATAGCAACAAGCTAATCATTTGGGTTCATGGTTCTGGAAATGTAGATAGAAATGGAAATCAAGCGGAGTATAATGTAGAAGCAAATTATATCAAGCAATTTAGAGACGAAGTCAATAAAAAAGGAATTGCTTTTTTTAGTTATGACAAACGTACTTCTAATCCTAAAAATGCTGCTTTCTTAAAAGGAATCATTCTAGATGATTTTGTAAGCGATGTAAAAACTGTTGTGGAACATTTTAAAAATGAAAATCAATTCAAAGAAATTATTTTGATTGGACATAGCCAAGGTTCCCTTATAGCAATGCTTGCTTCAGAAAAGATTGACAAATATATTTCATTAGCAGGTACCTCTGAAACTATTGAACAAGCTATCGTAAAACAAATTACGAATCAAAATGCCGATTTAGGAAAAATAGCAGCAAATCACTTTAACGAACTTAAAGAAACAGGAGATATTAAAAATATCAATCCAAATCTTGTAACGGCATTTGCAAAACCAAATCTGTCTCTTATACACATCTCCGAGCCCACGAGACCGTACTAGATCTCG
>CAJXRR010000120.1 GCA_913060575.1 uncultured Flavobacterium sp. | reverse complement strand
AACTATGATAATTCGAGTAAATTTTATGAGTCAAATGAAGACAGTTTGTACTTTGATAGGCTCAGCAGAGCTATCGAGCATAAGGATTTTTAGGGTTTAAAAAAGTTCTCGATACTATTTTTCGTTCCTCAAAATCACTCGAACTGACATTTTTACGATTTAAAATCAAACTACACAACAGATTATTTTTTAACAAAATAAAAAGAATGTTGAGTTCTCATATCCCCGATTAATTTTGTAGTTTTAGAGGTATGAACTTATTCTCGAGTTTCTACCAATACAATCATCAAAAAAAACGCTTTGAATACTAATTTTACGAAGTTTATTAGTTTCTTTCCTTTTAAAATAAATGCACTATTCTTTACAATAGTGCTTTTCATTGCTGTCTATTTTATTAAAACAGAATTTGTGATAGAAGACACCTATAGTTTTCTGTATCTAGAATTATTTGCTTGGTTGGTGGGGTCTTTTGTAGCTATTATTATAGGCGTTGGTTTCTTACATACCTTGGCTTGTTATCTCCATTTTGTGTTTCATAGAAAAAATAACACACCTAAAATAGACATTGGCCTTAATGATTCTATTAAAGGAGAAGCCGGAAAAGTACCGGTTTTAATTTCGTTGCCCAAAGCTTGGCTTCCTCTACTTGGTTTTATTAAAATAAAAATTGAGTTTGAAAACGGAAAGCTTTCCGAAACCATTGTGATTAATAAATTTTCTAAAGGTTTTGAGAAATTACAACCCAAAGAAGGATCGACAGTGATTTGGTTACCGGACAGAAAACAGTACCATGCCAAAGGTTTTGTGATTAGTTTTATAGACTATTTAGAATTTTTCCGTTTTACATTGTACAAAAAAACGAAGAACGGCTTCTATTTGCATTCTTCAGAAATGGACATTGCTCCGCAAGAAATTAATCCTTCAAAAACCAAAGAAGAAATTCAGAAAATAAAAACGTCTAGAAAAATAGAAGGCGATTTTTTAAACTATAAAGACTTTGAATCGGGTGATGATGTGCGAAGAATTGTTTGGAAAATTTTTGCAAAGAATAGAGAATTGGTGATTAGAACTCCAGAGGTGATTAATCCGTATGCGTCTCATATTAAATTTCATACCAGTTTTTACAATGTAATATCCAAAGACTTAACTGCTGCGTATGCAACTAGCATGTTGAATTACTTTAAAGATGTGGTCTATAATATTTGTTTAAGCATTCAAAAAACAGATAAAAAAGTAGAATTTACCATAGATCAAGAAATCAACGAATTTATCAGTGTACATGAGAAAGATCGTGTTGGCTTTCAGCTAAGTGCTGCCAATTGGCAAAATGATCGTTCTGTGACGGATGCAAAAATATCAGGCGAATCTATTGTATGTATTTCAACACTGATCAACCTAGAAGAGCTAACAACACTCATAGAAAAGAAGTCATTAAACATCTTTATAGTCAAAGTTTCTCGTCATTTAGATCATCAAAATTTGTTCAACTTTAAAAATTTATTTTTAAGAACAGATGAAAAGAGTGAATTGAATAAATTAGCTTGGTTTGCGTCAGCTACTCGCAAAAAAGTAAAGAAGAATGAAAAAGCAATTGAAGAATTAATAGCGAACTCTAATTTTGTAGGACAAATCATATGAAAAACATCCACTATAAAGAACTAGCGCTAGGCTTACTATTTTTAATTCTACCTACGATACTGATCATGTATCCGTTGTTGGGCTTTTTAGCCGAATATTATTCGCTGCTTTTTATTAATAAACACATTTTAGTCGCTTTTTTTGCATCAGGAATCATTACAGCGTATTTATTACACAAAACAAAAATTAGATTCTTACTTATTTTTGGCCTGCTACTATTAATCATTAATATTCTATATAGTTATCTAAGCTCAACTACGTTTAGTGAGTTTGATGCGTACTATGTTGCCAATCGATTTAAAATAAACACCAGCATCTTTGTTTTTGGTTGGTTTTCTGGATTTGCTATCTCTAAATGGCGATATTATTTAATCTTTTTCTCCATACTACTCACCACATTATCTGTCATTCTTATTGCTGACTTAGAAATGTCTAACGTTAAAGAAATGATTTGGTTGGTGGCTCCTGCAGCATTGTTTATGTTCTATGGATTGTTTGTAAAAGAGCTACTAAAAACAATTAGAAAACAAGAAAAAATCAACTATCTCATGGTGGTTATGAGAATCTTTTTATTCTCATTGATTGCCTTGTTCTTGTTTTGGGGAACTGTTCAGTTGTTAGATTCTAAGATTGAAGACATTCAGAGTGAAGTCACCAAAAAGAAAGGTGAAGATGAAGAATCTGGAAAAGGTGATGATAAAGACGGCAAAAAAGAAAAAGACGACAAAAAAAATAACAACTCAAACGTTAAGTTTAATATTGAAGATTATTTAGGATTAAAAGATCGTTTGTCGGTTTCTGACGAGCTACTTTTCTGTGCGAATATTGATAACTTTATCAATGAAACTACTGCCAATCCTCAGTACATTACCTTGTATCACCTCAATCAGTACAATCCAGTTTTAGAGCAATTTGAAGTAGCGCCAGACAGTATTGTAAAAGATTTGTTTTTACCAAATCCGACAACAATACCTCAATATTTTAGCATGCAAAATGATTCTGTTTTAAAATATGATAAAATGGAACGTGCTATCAAACAAGTAAAAAGCACCATTTATATAGCAGATTTAAGTCCAGAAGTTTTTGTGGCGCCAAGTACTGCCTATGCGGTGCAACCCATTTCAATTGAAGAAGAATACAAAGATCAATACAAATTTGCCTACAATGTCTATTCTGAAGTATCCGAGCTAAACAGCGCCTATTTTGTCTATAACACAGATCAACCCGCGATTGTTAATTATCAAAAAAGGCGAAATAGTATCTTAAGAAAAGCCAAGAACTACGATGATGAGAGTAAAGATTTCATGAACTATTATACAGAATTGCCTGAAGGCGATTTGTATAACAAAATTGATCGTTTAGCCGATAGTTTAACCAAAGGAGATAAAACAACCATTGATAAAATTTTAAGCATCCGTAACTACTTTTTAACCAAAGATGAAAACGGAAAACAATTATATACCTATACCTTAACTCCAGGAAAACCAACAGACCCAAACATTCCGAATGCAAGTTTATTGAATGAATTTTTGTTCAACACCAACAAAGGATATTGTACCTATTTTGCAACGTCTTCTTTATTTATGTTACGCTCTTTAGGAATTCCTTCTAGAGTTGCTGTAGGATTTATGACGGTAGATAGAAGTTATAAAACTCCGGGTTGGTATTGGTTTTATGCAGATCAAGCGCACGCTTGGACGCAGGTTTACATTCCCGAATATGGTTGGTTAGATTTTGATATGACAGTGGGTGCTGAAGAAGCTGAAGAAGCTCCACAACCCGATGGAACACCTCCTACTCCACCAACCAAAGAAACCTATGTTGGTAAAGGAGTGATTAAAGTTGTGGATACTATCAATAAAAAAATGGAAGTGCTTATTGATCAAATGATTGTAAATGACAATGGAATTCTATTAGATAGTACATCCTTAGTCACCATGAATTTTGATGTCAATCAAGCAAAAGTTTATGCCGGTGAACAACTAATTGCACTAAAAAACATACAATTAGGCGATACAGCTGTGATGGTTTCGTTTGATTATAAGTTGAGTAGAATCAGAAAGAAATCGAGCAAAGAAAGTATTGAAAAATATATCAAACGTTTTCCAGATCCATTAACAATCATGGAGGTCCATGTGCCAAAAATTAAGGAAGAGAAATTAACGGAACCTGAAAAAGAAGACGAAGAGAGTGTGATGGAAACCATTACAAATTCATCTAAATATATTATTGGATTGATCTTAATCCTATTATTAATCTTATGCCTTTCACCATTATTTTATTATTGGTGGCTGTCTAAAAAAGCAAAGAACAATACTTCTGTATTTGCACTATCTAAAGTGAATTATAAAAATGCGAATTTCATTTTAAATCAAATGGGAATTCCGAGAGGTCATCAAACACCAATGCTCTATGCAAGAGATACGGTAGACCCTAAATTTGGAACTCATTTCGAAGCTTTTATTAGCATTTATCAGAAGCAAAAATATAGTGAAGCAACACTTACTGAAGAAGAAAAAAACTTGGTTCAAAATTTCTACGGAGATTTCAATCAAAAAGTCTTTGCAAAATATACGAAATCACAGAAATTTTTCAATTTTATAAAACCGAACAAATGGATTCACTTTATGTTGAATCTTAATCTAAAAAAATAGATAATTATGAGTGAAGAACTAGAAAACATCCATTCAGATAACACTGGGAAAAATATTGATTTGTTAATTGAAAATATTGGCAAAGTAGTGAAAGGACACAGAGAACAAATTGTTCAAATATTGACTTGTCTAATTGCGAAAGGACATATATTACTAGAAGACAACCCGGGTTCTGGTAAAACAGTGATGGCAAAAACTTTGGCAAATTCATTATCAGGAAAAAAAGGACATTCTGATTTTAAAAGAATTCAGTTTACGCCAGATTTGTTACCCATGGATTTAATTGGAACGCATTTATATGACGAAGCGAATAAGGATTTCATTTTCAAAAAAGGCCCCTTATTCTCTAATATATTATTAGCCGACGAAATTAACAGAGCTTCGCCTAAAGTACAATCTGCCTTATTAGAATGTATGGCAGAAAATCAAATTTCAATTGGTGATAAAACCTATAAATTAGAAGATCTTTTCTTTGTAATTGCTACGCAAAATCCAATTGAAATGGAAGGAACCTATCCACTACCCAATGCACAATTGGATCGTTTCTTTATGAAAATCAATTTTGGCTACGTAAACGAAGATATCGAATTAGAAATTTACAAAAAACAGCTAGAAATTCAGCGGTCACAAGAAGCGGTAGAAGCCGTTGTAAACATGCAAGATATTTTATCACTAAGGAGTAAAGCCGAAGAAGTTCATGTGGCAGACGAAATTCTAGTGAGTATTAAAAACATTGTCAGAAAAACCAGAGATCATTCTGGAATTACACTGGGTGCTTCGGTTAGAGCCGGAATCATTCTTTTAAAGTGTTTAAGAGCCTATGCTATTATTCAAAAAAGAGATTATGTTATTGAAGACGATTTAGCGGCATTAGCAAGACCAGTATTGCAGCATAGATTGTTATTTAAAAACTTAGCTGCTGAGAACAATGCGGTTCATGGAATTGTGAAAACTGAAATAGATAGATTGTCTAGACTTAATTTAAAGAAATAGTTCGTGAAAATTGCCAACATAAAGACATACTTATTTTTTGGATTTTTCCTAGTAGGAATGTTCGCTAGTATGGCGCAACGTATAGAAATTGATCGTTTAGAACGCGAGTTTAGAGGAAAATACAACAGTCGTAAAGCCTATGAACTTTCTCAAAAAATGATTCAATTAGACAGTACGTATTATGTGGGTCACTTTTTTGAAGCCAATTATCGTTATTTTAGAGCTTCCGACAAAAGAGGGTATGAATCTGCTATTAAATCGCTCACAAAAGCGGTCGATTTATTAGAAGAAGGTTTCCCTAGAGCACTGAAAAGATCTACCAATATTAATGTGTATATCAATCAGTATCAGATTCAGAGGAAGTATGTTTTTATGATTTATTACTTAGGTAAAAGTTATGAAAATATTGACAAACCTGGTGAATCTATCAAAGTTTTTCAGCGACTAAAAAAACGGAATTTCATTACCAATTTCGGAATCAATCCATATGCAAGTATTTCTTGGATTTACATGAGAAATCGCATGTATAGTCCAGAAAAATATGCTTTTTTAAAACCAACTATTGATGAGAATCTTGAAATGGCTTCAAAATATGCTGACTCTATAAAAAGCAGTGATCGATACAATAAGCAGTATTTAAAAATGTGGTGGCCAAATCTTGAGAATAGCGCTTTGTTAAGCTACTATCATTATAAAAATATTATCTACGCACATCAGGTTAAATTAGATTCTGCTGAATATTTTAGTAAACAATTAGAAAAATACGGCAGGCTTTCCAATAACAATTATGGAAATCTCAAATTCATTCAAGCGAAATACCCTGAGGCTGAAGACAATTACTATAAAGCTCGTCTAAATGATAACTATGAAGAGAAAAGCATTAAGGAGTTTGATTATATGGAATCTGCTATTAAAATATTTGAAAACGATGTTACTTCTGCGAAAGCAATTATAGAAGAATCCATAAAAACTTTGGGTGTAGCACCTGGTTTTGGGTGGAACAATATTGCTCTAAGCAGAGCCTATTATTATGCTGGAGATTTAAAAAAATCGAAAGAATACAGAGATAAAGCGGCTAATTTTAAAGAAATACATATTAACAGTACTTGGGGGCAAGTTGCTTACGATCGAAACACGCTTTTATTTAAGTATCTCTATCATAAAAAATCGATCAAAGAGATGCAATTTAGAGATCAAAACTATTGGTATAAACCCAGTAAGTTATATCAACTATCTAAGCATCATTTTAAACAAGAAAACGCTCATTTATTGTTAACTAGCGAGCTTTCTGCCGATCCAGAAAGATTTGCAAGCTATTACAATATTTTCGCTTCTGATAACACGCTGTTTTTTGACGAAATATGGGAACTCATCAAATATTTTAACCCCGATTATTTTATCGACATTTTTAAAACAAAACGAAGTAATGACGAGCGCGATAGAATTCAAAAATATTTCACCTATTTCATCGCCAAATTTCATTTAGAAAATGAAGACTATGAGTTCGCAATTCAAGAGTTTGAGAAAATATTAAAAGATGAAAATCTAAATGCTAAAACTGAAAAGTTATTAATCGCTAGAATTCATGAAGCATTAAGCATCGCTTATGATGAAAAAGAGAATGAAACCTATGCAAAAGAGAATCTATTAGCATTTTATTCAAATTTTCCTCAACTATTCCCCTATTCAGAACTTACAATGAAGATGAATTTTGTGGTAGAAAACAATTCTTTAACTGAAGAACAAAAAACCATCATTGAAGAATTGAAAGATTGCAATATTGATTGGGTAACCAAGGATGCAACTTGGCCAACATTAAAAATTAGCTTTATAGAAAAAGATAAAAAACAGCTAATCAACTATCAAGTATTGTTAGAAAACAAAACTATGTTTGATGGTGTTTTGGATTTAAAAGACATCAAAAATCCAGGGCAAAAAATAGTCTTTAAAGCGTTTGGAATTGATTTAGAATAAGAGATATTCAATATTTACACCTATTGAATTTCTTGCAAGAAAAACGATAACTTCGTTAACTCTTGATAAGAACTTGTACAGATCGATTTCATTGAGCTTGCTGAATGTGTCGAAGTCTAAAACGGCGTCATATCATTTTACCTAACAAAACCTACTCATAGCCTTCCATCTGTTCGTCATAGAATTGAGAGGCTGTCTCTTATACACATCTGAC
>CAJXRR010000119.1 GCA_913060575.1 uncultured Flavobacterium sp. | reverse complement strand
AGATCTAGTACGGTCTCGTGGGCTCGGAGATGTGTATAAGAGACAGATACTATTTCTTTTCTGGCCTCAATTTTTGAAATTCCGTTTTTCCTTGGGGTTAACCAATGATCAACTTGATGGAATTTCATCTGAATTTTTGCTTTGTTATCTGCATAATTAAATAATTATACTTAATTAGTCCGACCTAGTCATTTGCACAACTTTGATTTTTCTAATTATCCCTAGCCGAGGAAACTCTAACTTGAAATTATCGACATTAAAGAAAATTCAGAAAATAAAGAACGTTACTTTATTCATTGCTTAGTAATTATTTCCAACGCTTCTTTCGAATTGTTTTCTATTTTCCTTTACAACTACATTTCAAATATAGAATAGAATACGGAATATCCAAATTTTTTAAGTAATTAGAAATCAACACAATACTAACAACTGTTGTTAACATTTGTTAATTAAAAAAGGGTTTCATAAAATGAAACCCTTTTTTGTAACGTATTAGAAAAATGTGACTAACGTCTTTTTTCTTGAATTCTTGCTTTTTTACCAGTAAGACCTCTAAAGTAGTAAATACGAGCTCTACGTACTTTACCTCTTTTGTTTACTTCAATTTTTTGTATTGAAGGTAAATTCACTGGAAATATTCTTTCTACACCAACAGTACCAGACATTTTTCTGATAGTGAAAGTTTCTGAAGATCCTGTACCTCTTTTTTGAATTACAACTCCTCTAAAAAACTGAGTACGTACTTTTTCACCTTCTCTAATTTCGTAAAATACTGTAATAGTATCTCCTGCAGAGAACTCAGGGTTTTCTTTTCTTGTTACAAATTCGTCTTGTACAAATTTTACTAAAGCTTCCATTTTTTTATTTTATGGGTTAACTACAACCAACTTTCACGATTTTCGTCAGAGGTTAATTTTAGCGAGTGCAAATTTAGGAATTTATTTTAGTAAATAAAATCTATTTGAATTATTTTTTTGCTTGATAATTAGAGCAGTAGAACACCCAGAACTTTCTAGATCTGGCGGTTCCTTCATTAATGATGATAGGCTGTAATTCTCTTACGGTAGAAAAGTTCTTTAAAACATCTTCATTTATCGCTCCTTTTTTTAGCTTATTTTTAAATCGTTTATCGGAATCTATAAAGAGTGCATTTGTGCCTTTTAGAATCTGTAAATCGTCATTTAAATAATCAAAATGTAAAGCATTCAGTCCAACAATATTTTGAGCGTAGACTTTTTGATCTAAATAAAACCTTAATCCTGCAGAGGTTTTATAACCATCCATAGAAAATAAGAAAGGTTTTTCTTCATAATTTTCTTGCAGTTTTTTAACTTCAATAGAAAGTTCTTCCCAACCCACCCAAGTATCATCGCTTTTAATCGGAACAAAAAAGAAAATAACCTGACTAGCTACAGCTATATGAAATACAATAGAAATAATGACTTGTATCTTTAATAGTTTTTTGCTGATATACATTCCGGCAATGATGATTCCGGTTATATAGGAAGGCATCATCCAATTCAATTTCACCCAATAAATAGGTGTTATTAAAAAGAATCCGACAAAAGTTGGAACAAAAAAAGCTAATAAAAAGAGTGTATTTTGACTTGGTAATTTGAATTTTATAAGTGCTTTTTTAATGTGTTTGAATGAAAAAACAATGAATACACTAAACAGAATGGGGAGCAATAAAAATAATTGATGTCCGATTGCACCAAAAAACAACTTTGGTTTTATTTCAAATTTACTGATAGAACTTGTTCTTTCAGATGATTGAAAAGCAAAAGAAGCAAACTCGTTTTGATAATTCCACCACCAAACAGGAAATGTAATTACTGCTGAAAGAATCAAACAAATCCATAACCAAGGTGATAAAAACAATTTCCTATACTTATTAGAAAAGATAAGAAACGCTACCAATCCAATTTGTAGCATCAGTGCGGTGTATTTACTATCAAAAGCCAATCCCATAGCTATCCCGCCTAAAATCCAATACCACTTCTTTTGTTGAAAAATTGCCTTATATAAAAACAAAACACTGAGTGTCCAAAACAATAATAATGGAACATCAGGGGTTGAGTTAAAGGATACTATTGAAATAAAAATGGTCGAAGCTACTAATATCATACTTCTCCATAATCTCTCCTTAGAAAGAAAAAGCGACGCTAATTTGTAAAAACTAAAAATTGTTAAAGAGGTAATTGTAAAATCAGCAAATTTTACTACAAAAACAGATTGACCCAATACATCTGTGAAAATTCTTAAAATGTATCCAATCATTCCAGGGTGATCAAAATAAGAAAGCGATAAATTCTGACCATACATATAATAGTATGCATCTTGTGGCATTAAACCCATAAATGGTAAAAGGAATAAACGAAATGTTTGAAATCCTATAATCCAGCTTAGTGCTGGATGCTTTTTTATGAGGTCAATAAACTTAGTCATTTAATAAGTCTGGTCTAATTTGTTGCGTTCTTTCGTAAGCTTTGTCAGATCGCCATTCTTCTATCTTAGGGAAATTTCCAGATAATAAAACTTCTGGGACTTTCATTCCTTCATAATTAGAAGGTCTTGTATATACTGGTGGAGATAATAAATTATCTTGAAAAGAGTCTGTTAATGCAGAAGTTTCATCTCCAATTACGCCAGGAATTAATCTTACTACGCTATCAACCAAAACGGCAGCAGCTAATTCCCCGCCGGTTAAGACATAATCGCCAATAGAGATTTCTTTCGTAATATATTTATCGCGAATCCGTTGATCTACTCCTTTGTAATGACCTGTAAGGATTAAAATATTTTCTTTTAAAGAAAGCGTATTGCAAGTTGATTGATTGAGTGTTTTTGCATCAGGAGTCATATAAATAACCTCATCATATGTCCTCTCAGACAATAATTGATCTATACAAGTAGCGATTGGTTTAATCATTAAAACCATTCCTGCTCCGCCACCAAATTGAGTGTCATCAATTTGTCGATAATTTCCCAATCCATATTCTCTTAAGTCGTGAATATGTATATCAATCAAGCCTTTGTTCTTGGCTCTTTGAATGATGGAATGGTTAAATGGACTTTCTAGCAATCCTGGAGAAACAGTGATAATGTCTATTCGCATAAAGCAAATGTACATTTTTTATAGAATTTATTCTTCTATACTTAAATGAAATAATGCATCTCCTTTATTTACGATTGGAGTTTTATTAATGCAAAAAATATGACAATTAAAAGGTGCGAAAATTTTCTTTTTAAATTCACCAAAAGGATCTTGAATAACACCTAAAACTTCTTTCTTTTTTACGAAGGTTCCGTTTTTTGCCATAGCTTTAAACATTCCAGAATGTGAAGCTCTTAGCCATTTTGCTTTGTGTACAAAAATGGGATTACCTTTTACTGTAATCTCTCCTTCCAATAAACCTAAATGAATTAGGATGTTTTTAGTTCCGTTAACACCTTCATTAATAACATTAGCATCTAGCTCTTTTGATTTTCCGCCTTCAAAAAGTAAAATAGTTTTACCTAAATTATGGAGTGTATCTCTTAAGGACTTTGTTATGTTATTTGAAAAAACAATCATTGGAGGATTGAAAACTTTTGCTAATTCTAATGCTTTTTCATCATCTATATTACATCGAATTTGAGCAATATTATCACGTTCACCACCACCAGTATGAAAATCTATCACATAATCTACAAAAGGAGCAATTTCTTTGGTGAATTGATACGCAAATTGACTTGCTAAAGATCCATTAGAAGAACCGGGAAACATTCTATTTAAGTCTCTTCCGTCAGGAAATTCTCTAGTTTGTATTAAATATCCAAAAACATTAAAAACAGGTATACAAATAATAGTTCCACAAGTAGGTTTGTTAATTTTTTGCTCAATTATTTCTCTAACAATTCCAACGCCATTAATTTCGTCACCATGAATCCCTGCCAACAATAATACTACAGGTCCGGGGTTTTTTGAACGTTCTATAATTACAGGAACTTTTACAGTAGTTCTAGTGTGTAATTTAGCAACATCTAAATCTAAAACAGTTCGTTTTCCTTCAGGAATTACTTTCCCTAAAAGAATAAAAGGTTTACTCGACATTTAATTCTAAGTATCTAATAATTTCTTTCGCAATGTTTTTTCCAGTAGCAATTTCAATACCTTCTAATCCAGGTGAAGAATTCACTTCTAAGACTAATGGTCCTTTTGAAGATTGTAACATGTCTACACCAGCAACTCCTAATCCCATTGCTTTGGTAGCTTTTAAAGCAGTTTTTTCTTCTTCATCTGTAAGCTGAATAATGTTTGCATTTCCTCCTCTGTGTAAATTAGATCGAAATTCACCTTCTTTTCCTTGACGTTTCATGGCTCCAATTACTTTTCCATCAACAACAAAAGCTCTAATATCTGCACCGCCAGCTTCTTTAATAAACTCTTGCGCAATTACTCTTGCCCCCAAACCATTAAAAGCTTCTAAAACTGAAGTTGCTGCGTTTGGAGTTTCAGCTAAAACGACTCCTAATCCTTGAGTACCTTCTAAAAGTTTTAAAACTAAAGGTGTTCCTCCAACAGATTGTATTACGTGTTCTACATCTTTCGTGTAGTTTGTGAAAACTGTTTTTGGTAAACCAACTCCAGCCCTGGCTAATATTTGTAAACTACTTAATTTATCTCTTGACCTTACTAATCCTATAGAAGAAACAGCTGTAAAGACTTTCATCATTTCAAATTGACGAATTACTGCGGTTCCATAAAAAGTTACAGAAGCTCCAATTCTAGGAATAATTGCATCTACATCATCTAAATATTCTCCTTTGTAAAATATTTTTGGTGATTTTTTCTCAATCTCAATATTACATTTTAAATGATCTACAACCAGTACTTCATGACCTCTTTTTTCAGCCGCTTCAACTAATCTGCTTGTAGAATATAATTTTGGATTTCTTGATAAAATGACAATCTTCATGTTATTTTTTTATTTTTAATTTGTAGGATAAATTTGTTCTAGATGAATCAATAATGAATTTTTTATTTAAAAATTTCCGCCCTAATAAAACTGGAAATTTCATATCACTTCTTTCAGTCAAAGTTAAATCGATAGTGTATGTTTTGTTAAATAATATAATTTCTGTTTGTATAGCGAATCTTTCTTCAGTAGCGCCATTAGAACTTTTTACAACTCTAGTGGTGTAATTTTTTGAAGAAAACACTTTGTTATTATAAAGAGGATGCTCAGGATCTAACAGAGTAAATTTAATGAATTTTATATTATTAACCGTAATTTCTTCAATATTAGCACAATGTATGGAAGATGTATATGCTCCAGAATCAATTTTTACATCTATATCTGTAAGTTCTAATTCTGGAAAATCTCCTTTATCTATCCGACCAATAGTTATTTTCATTAATATAAAAAAAGTTTGTGCAAGCGAAAATACGCTAAATGTTATGGATTGTTTATGTTATGAGATTTAATTTATAACAATTCAATTGCAGCTTCTGCGCAACGTTCTCCATCCATAGCGGCAGAAACAATTCCACCGGCATACCCACCACCTTCCCCACAAGGGAATAAACCTTCAATTTCTGGATGTTCTAAGTTCTCTTTTCTAGGAATATTTACAGGAGAAGAGGTTCTAGACTCAACACCAACAATATTGGCTTCATTGGTATAATATCCATGCATTTTTCTACCAAAAGCTTCAAAGCCTTTTCGCAAACGACTTCCTATTAGTTTAGGCAGTAAAGAATGCATTGGAGCAGAATTTAAGCCTGGTTGATAAGAAGTTTCATTTAAGGTTGGTGATAAATTCCCTTCAACAAAATCAACTAATCTTTGTGCTGGAGCAGTTTGATTTCTTGCTCCAGAAGTAAATGCTAATCGTTCTAAATTCTTTTGATATTCTAAACCTTTTAAGGGTCCAAATTGATCATATTTTGGAATGTCTTTATCGATGTTAATTTCTACAACAATTCCAGAATTTGCAAACTTGTTATTACGCCTAGATGGCGACATTCCGTTTACAACAACTTCTCCTTCTGCAGTTGCTGCAGGAACAATAAATCCACCAGGACACATACAAAAAGAATACACGCCTCTGTTGTTTACTTGTTGCACTAAGCTATAAGCTGCTGCAGGTAATAATTCATCTCTATCTCCATCACAACTGTATTGAATGCTATCAATAATTTCTTGTGGATGTTCCACACGTACTCCCATGGCAAAAGATTTCGCTTTTAATGCAATGTTTTTTTTGTGTAACAGTTCGTAAATATCTCTAGCAGAATGGCCTGTTGCTAAAATAACAGAATTCACGGTCATTTCATTTCCATCTTGCAATTGAATAGCTTGTAGTTTGTTGTTTTTAATAATAAAATCTATGACTTTGGTATTGAAATGAATTTCACCACCAAAATTTAAGATGGTTTCACGGATATTCTGAATGATTTTTGGAAGTTTATTGGTTCCAATATGTGGATGAGCATCAATTAAAATTTGTTCGGTTGCTCCATGAAAAACTAGGTTTTCAAAGATACGTCTTACATCCCCTCGTTTTAAGCTTCTGGTGTAGAGTTTTCCGTCAGAATAAGTTCCGGCTCCACCTTCACCAAAACAGTAATTAGAATCTTCATTAACAACATGATCTTGATTAATAGCTTTGATATCTCTTCTTCTTTCCTGAACATTTTTCCCGCGTTCTAAAACAATCGGTTTGTATCCTAGCTCAATACATCTAAGCGCGGCATACATTCCTGCAGGACCAAAACCTACAATATGAATTTCTTTTGCATTAGAAACATCTTTATAATTAAAGGTGTATTCAGATTTTTCAGGGGCACTTTCATTAATGTAAACTGCGACTTTATAATTAAAAAAAGTTTCTTTTTTTCGAGCATCAATCGATTTTCTAAGAACTTTAATTCCGCTGATTTCCTTTGGATTAACTCCTAGTTTATGTGCTGCTTTATGAAGTAAAATAGCTTCTTTTCTTTCTTCGATAAGATTTGTTCGGAGTTGAATCTCTTTAATCATGGTGCAAATTTACACAACTTATCATGAAATATATCTGAAAAGAAAAGTGTTAGTCTATATATTTTTCAGGAATTGGTTGTTCTGGAGTTTCACCTTGCCAAAATACATTTAAAATCCACCAACGTGATCCATCATAAAGTAATTGAATGCTATTAATTCCCCTCATAAAAGGTTTGGTGTCTTTGGCTGATCTAAAACTTTCATAAGAAGAAAATACTTGAGCTATATTGCCAAATTGATCTGTTTTTCTACCAATTTCTTTTTCAAAAAAACCATTCTCTAACAACCATTTCCCAGACGTGGCAATGTATTCTTGAGTTGTCATATAACGAGCTCCGCTAACTCCTTGTCTGTTATTTCCAGAAGGGATTAGTTTTGCGTCTTTATGAAATAAATATTGGAATAACTCCCAATTGCGAGCTTCATTTTTTTCACCTGAGATTACATTATATAAAGTCTCTATAATGTCTGTCTCTTATACACATCTCCGAGCCCACGAGACCGTA
>CAJXRR010000118.1 GCA_913060575.1 uncultured Flavobacterium sp. | reverse complement strand
CGAGATCTAGTACGGTCTCGTGGGCTCGGAGATGTGTATAAGAGACAGGTTGGATATAATGCAAACTTTTGAGCTTTATCAAAGAACTTATCTTCGGATAACATCCCGTATTCAATAATTACTTTGATATCGTTCCATTTTGTTTCAAAATCTTCACGATTGTTTTTGAATAATGACGCCAATTTATCACCTACTTTTTTAGTGATGTAACCAGAAATCTTTTTTACAGCACCATCTGCTTGTAAATAAGAACGAGATACATTTAAAGGAATGTCTGGAGAATCAATCACACCTTTTAGCATTTGTAAAAAGTCTGGTACTATACCTTCTACATTATCAGTTACAAAAACTTGATTTTGGTATAACTGAATTTTATCTTTTTGCATATCCATACTTGGACTTAACTTAGGGAAGAATAAAATTCCGGTTAAGTTAAACGGATAATCAACATTTAAGTGGATGTGAAATAAAGACTCTTCAAATTGCATTGGATACAATTCTCTGTAGAAATTAGTATAATCTTCATCTTCTAAATCGGCAGGTTTTTTAGTCCATGCCGGATCTGTATTGTTAATGATTTTATCTACAGTAATTTTCTTATGTGGTTCTGTAGTTTCTTTTCCGTCTTTATCTGTCGTAGTTTTTGGAGTAAACTCCGGGTCGTTAATTTCTTCAGTTCCAAATTTAATTGGCACTTGATTAAAACGATTGTATTTGTTTAACAATTCAGAAATCTTAGAATCTTCTAAAAACTCTGTAGAATCATCTGCGATGTGTAAGATAATTTCTGTTCCTCTGTCAGATTTGTCGTGTTCTTCAATTGTATATTCTGGAGAACCATCACATGTCCAATGAGCTGCTTTTTCATCTTTAAAAGATTTGGTGATAATTTCTACTTTATCTGCCACCATAAAAGCAGAATAGAATCCAAGTCCAAAATGACCAATAATTCCTGCTTCATTGTCTTTGTACTTATCTAAAAATTCTTCAGCTCCAGAGAATGCAATTTGGTTGATGTATTTTTCAACTTCATCTGCAGTCATTCCTAAACCTTGATCTTTAATGGTAAGTGTTTTAGCATCTTTATCAATGCTAATTTCGATTTTAGCGTCGCCTAATTCTGTTTTAGCTTCACCAATAGAAATAAGGTGTTTTAGTTTAGAAGTTGCATCTGTTCCATTAGAAATAAGTTCACGTAAAAAGATTTCGTGATCAGAATACAAGAACTTTTTAATTAATGGAAAGATATTTTCTACCGATACATTAATGTTTCCTTTACTCATAATTTTATAATTTGTTTGTTATTGTCTGCTACTTACTAGTCAAAAAAAATACCAAAGACACTATTGTGACAAGATGACATAAGAAATGGACTTATAAATGAAGAATTCTTTAAAATCACTATTTTTGCTATCTTTAACAACGACAAACAAACAACAAATTCAATTTATATGTACAATTCTAAAATTACTGGGTTAGGATATTTTGTGCCTGAGAATGTGGTGACAAATGATGATCTTAAACAGTGGATGGAAACCAGTGACGAATGGATTCAGGAAAGAACTGGAATTAAAGAACGCAGATGGATAGATCCTGCAACTGGAGAAACTACTTCTACAATGGCAGTAAAAGCTGCTGAAATCGCTATAGAAAGAGCAGGTTTGACTAAAGATGATATAGACTTTATTGTATTCGCAACTTTAAGTCCGGATATGTATTTTCCAGGTGGTGGAGTTCGAGTTCAAGACATGTTAGATATGCCAACAATTGGAGCTTTAGATGTAAGAAATCAATGTTCTGGGTTTATTTATTCTTTATCGGTAGCTGATCAATTTATAAAAACCGGAATGTATAAAAACATTTTAGTCATTGGATCAGAAAATCATTCTGGCGGATTAGAACGTTCTACGAGAGGAAGAAATGTAACTGTGATTTTTGGTGATGGAGCAGGAGCGGCAGTTTTATCTAGATCCGAAGAAGAAGGAAAAGGAATTTTATCTTCTCATTTGCATTCAGAAGGAAAACACGCTAAAGAATTAGCATTAGAAGGTCCTTCTACGGGACGTTGGGTTCCAGAAATTCTAGCGGAGAATGATCCTAATGATGAGTCATATTATCCTTATATGAACGGGCAATTTGTTTTTAAACATGCTGTAGTCCGTTTTTCAGAAGCAATTATTGAAGGTTTAGATGCAAATGGTTTGCAAAAAGAAGATATCAATATGTTGATTCCTCATCAAGCAAATTTGAGAATAGCTCAATTTATTCAACGTAAATTTCAGTTAAGTGACGATCAGGTGTATAATAATATTATGAAATATGGTAATACTACAGCCGCATCTGTAATTATTGCTCTAACTGAAGCCTGGGAGAAAGGTAAAATTAATGATGGGGATTTAGTAGTTCTTGCTGCTTTTGGTAGTGGATTTACCTGGGGAAGTGTAGTGATACGTTGGTAATATAAATACATACTAATAAAAAAATCCGAAGCATTGCTTCGGATTTTTTTTTATAAGAAACTTATAAATTAGTTACTACTTCCGTACTGACCAATTAAGTTTTTAGTAATTGTTTTAATATCACATCCAGTATGCTTAATAGCGATTACTTGTGGATATAATCTTGTATCTGCATCGTAAATTTTCCCTTTTACAACACCAATTGCTTGTAAGAATACCTGATTAATAGATGAAGTGATTTCCGAGTTAATAGGAATAATTGCTGTAATCTCTTTGGATTCAACTCCCAAAACTTCATAACCAACACTTCCAGAAATATCACCATCTGCAGCAGCTTTACCTAAAGCGACTAAACTACTGATGTCAATATTGTTTTTCAATGCATTTACATTGGCAACGATACGTAAACCAACACCGATTTTTGCATATCCAACACAGCTGTCGTTTCCTTCGCCTTCAATACTTTGGATAATGTATTTGTTGTAATCGATAATTAATCGGTAGGTTCCTCTATTCAGAGATCTTCCAGAATATAAGTAAGAAACTGTTCCGTCAGCATTAAAGCGTTGAATCGTAGTTTCCATTGATTCGTTGGGAATAAAGTTTAAAACAGACTGCTTATCCATAGACATTTCTAAAGCAGATTGTGTTTTTATCTGATTGTTAGAAGTTGCACTGGTAACGTTTGATTTAATCTGAATAGGCGCGATTGGAATAAAATCTATATAATTTTCTGCTCCTACGGCGTAATTTTCTGGTTTGCTAGAAAGAAATTGTGCTGAGATACTAGTTGTAAATGCTAATACGATCAACGACACAAAGAATTTTTTCATCTTAGTTTTTGTTTGGATTTTTAGAACTCTTCAAATCTAATAAAAAAACCTGAAAGTCTTTTGTATTTTAATCGAAATGTAATACAAATGATGTTAACAAAAAAAAAGCTGCATTTTGCAGCTTTTTTTTTTTAATAATTATTGGGTTGTTTAGAAGAAGCCACCGCCTCCATTTTTTTCGTTTTTATCTCTGTTTCTTCTTGATTTTGCTCGGTTTTTACCACCACCAAATCTATAGTTAAATCCTAAGAAAGAAGTTCTACTTTCCCATTGGAATTTTCCATTTTGCACAAAAGGATTTTCTGAATTAAATGTAAAGTTCATACCTCTAAAGATATCATTTACTCTAAAGTTAACGGTTCCTTTTCCATCTAAAACGGTCCAACTTGCGCCTAAATTCATCATCCACATTTTTTCTACATCCCATTGAATGTCTTTTTGAGGACCTCTATACATGGCGAATAATTGAAAACGTAAATTTTTAGTTGCTTTAAAACTGTTGCTAACTCTTGCGTTAAAAACATTATTTTGTACTGATAATTGTTGTGGATTAGTTCCTGTGTTATCAATGTTACCTAATTGTTCTTGAGAATAGAAATCCATACTAGAATTTACTCTCCACCAATTATTAATTTTAAAGTTTGCTGAAAACTCTAAACCATAGGCATCTGTATCACTAAAATTGGTAAATGTAAGTATTTGCCCCACTGTTGGATTTGCTGGATCTGCATTGGTAATTCTTGATATTACATCACTAATTTTTCTGTAAAATGTTCCAAAAGTTAGATTCCCACCTTTAATTTGACGTGTATAGTTTAATTCATATGAATTTGTAAACTGAGGAACTAAATCAGCGTTTCCAACGGAAACAATTAATGGTGTGCTCCATTCTCTAATTGGATTAACTTGTTGTATTCCTGGTCTGTCTATCCTTCTACTATAACTTACTTGCCACTGATTTTTTTTAGTTGGACTATACGTGAAGAATGCTGATGGATATACATTAAAGAAATCTTGATCTACTTTAAGAGTTTCGTCTAGAGTGTTGAAACTATTTCCATCATATCTATTAAAGGTTCCGTCTACAGTAAAGTTTTCTAAACGAGCTCCTAACTGCATTGTAAACTTATCCATCGTTTTTGCATAATTCACATAACCAGATAAGATGTTTCTCTCAAATTGAAAGTCAGAATTCCCAACAAAATCTTGACCTGTTTGTGTAAAAACTTGTTGATCTGTATCATTTAAGTTATTAGTATTATCACCTCGATACTCTAAACCAAGTTCTAATTTTGTTTTTTCATTAAGAGGATTTGTATAATCAAGGTTTAATTGAGTATTGTTTCTCTTACTTTCAATATCATTAAAATAGTTATTGATATTTGTTGGGTCAATATCATCTAAATTGTTTAGAAAATTTTCAGCATTTGTATTAGAATAAGTAGCTTCTAATTCTAAATTATGACCTTCTTTCTTAAAATCAACTTTGTAGTTTACATTATAAGTACCGGTAGGTGAAGTGTTATCTTGAGTGTTTGGTGCATTAATTAATAAATTACCATTTGTATCTGAAATACGAGATCTACCAGAGGCGAATCCATCAAACCAGTTTTGTGTGGTATAAAAAGAAAGTGTGTTTTTATCGTTTAGATAAAAATCTGCACCAAACTTCACTAAATGTGATTGGTTTTCATTAATAAACCTAAAATCTTGTAAGTTAATTCCTGGTCTTTCTACAAAACCAAAATTGTAATTATCACCCCCATTATAACCATAGTTTACAAAAAAGTTTACTTTTCCTGTCTTATAATTCATGTTAGTAGACGCATTGTAACGTACATAATGTCCTGCTGTTACACCAGTATCTAAACTTCCATTAAAACCTGTATTTGCATTTTTATTTAAAATGATATTAATAATACCACTCATTCCATCTGGATTATATTTTGCAGAAGGATTGGTAATTAGCTCAATACTTTTAATTGAATTAGAAGGTAGCTGTCTTAGTAATTGTGCCGCTGGTATATTAGTAGGTCTTCCGTCTACAAGTACTCTTACATTTGAATTTCCTCGCAAACTAATTTGTCCTGTTTGACTATCGACACTTACCGATTGAACGTTGTTAAGAAGTTCAGAAGCAGTAGTTCCTGCTGCTGTTAAATCTTTTCCAACATTGATTACTTTCCTATCCACTTTTTGTATGACTGTAGAAGTCTCTGCTCTAACAACTACTTCGTCTAATTTTGCAGCATCTTCCTTTAAAGTAATAGTTCCAAGATTAATATCCTTTTCTTTACTTGAAATGTTTATTTGTTTAGAAAAGGTTCTAAATCCGATAAATTGAATTTCAACTAAGCTATTTCCTCTTGGAATATCTTTTACTTTAAATTCTCCATTATCATCTGTAATTCCTCCAGTAATGACTTTTTTTGCCATGTCATAAATGACAATATTTACATAAGGAAGGGCTTCTTTTGAGGTTTCGTCTATAACCTTTCCTGAAATAACTCCTGGTTTGGCTAATTCACTTTTTGCTAACTGAGCAAAAGAATTAAAAGACACGGTTAACATGCATAAAAGCAGTATTTTTTTCATTGATTAATTGTTTTGGTTGATTGTTTATGATGCTTAGTAGACTACTTATGTTTTATCTTTGTTACTTGTCTTAACATTGTTTAACGTATAATTAACAAATGAGTAAAAAAACTTTAGTCCTTGGTGCTTCTTTAAATGAAACACGTTATTCTAACATAGCAATACATAGATTGAGAGCAAAAAAACATGAAGTTGTAGCTTTTGGTTTACGAAAAGGTAAGGTGAATGATGTGTCTATTTATACAGATAAAAAAGTGTTTAAAAACATTGATACCATAACCTTGTATTTAAACCCAAAAAGGCAAGAAGAATTTTATGATTATATTGTTGGTTTAAAGCCAAATAGAGTAATTTTTAATCCTGGGACAGAAAACACCGAATTAATGGAAATTCTAGAAGAAAACAATATAGAATCTGAGATTGCTTGTACTTTAGTTTTGCTGTCAATTAATCAATATTAATCTCTTAAATATGAAAAATAGAGTTGTTAGAGTTTTGGTCATTACAATTATCATGTCAACATTATACATTCTTTTTTTTCTTGAAGATGTAGTTGATACTCCTAAACATGAAAATAAGATTCAAACGGATACTATTAATTTAGTTGCTAAATTAGATACATTACTAATGACAAATGATTATTTGGTGTTAGGAAAAAATACAGATGTTCAGCTGATTAAGTTGTCTGATTCCTCTAATTATAAAGGGTTTAAAATCATGGAAAGTTTTCAAAATGATGCAATCATTGCAAATAATCCTGATGTTGATAATTTTGAAATTTATAAAAAGTTTTCATTAAATACCTTTTTCGAATCTAACAAAGTACCTGTTTATAATGGAAAGTTAGCCGATCCAGATTTCACATCTAATGAAGATGCTAAAATGTTTAGAACTAGAATAACCGAAGGTTGTGAAGATGGAATCAATTTTGCGGGTTATTTTACTCTTATCTATTGGGGATGTGGAACTTCTTGTCAGTATGGAGTTATTGTAAATAGAAAAACAGGTGAAATTTTTGACGGATATCAATCCTCTTTAGGTTCCGAATTTAAAAAAGATAGTGAATCAATTATCATGAATTCAGATATTATTGAAGGAGATTCTCAATACATTCCATTATATCAATTTAAAGATTTTGATTTAAAAGTATGGAAGAATACTACTTTTAAGGATTATAATTAAACGGAAAATACTTTTCCTGCTTCCGCTAAATCAACATTACTGAAAATTTCTTCCGCTTCTTTTTGAAATAAAGAAATATCTTGATATCGGCTAGAATAATGACCTAAAATCAATTTTTTCACTTCAGATTTATTAGCGATATAAGCAGCTTGTTTTGCGGTAGCATGTTTTGTTTTTAAAGCTAAATCTTCTCTGTCAGATAAGAAAGTAGATTCGTGATACAATAAGTCAGCTCCTTTAATAATTTCAACAATGTCTGGTTTATAGCAAGTATCACTGCAGTAGGCATAAATCAAGGGTTTTTCAGGATCTAAAGTGAGGACTTCGTTTGGCAAAGTTTCACCAGAAGTAAGTAAAAAATCTTTACCAGCTTTTAAATTATTATAATCACAAATTTCAATTTCCGGATATTGCTGAACCGCATTCATGTTTAATTTTCTAGGATTCAATTTCTCTTTAAAAAGAAAACCATTGGTATACACCTGTCTCTTATACACATCTGACGCTGCCGACGATCTAC
>CAJXRR010000117.1 GCA_913060575.1 uncultured Flavobacterium sp. | reverse complement strand
GATCTAGTACGGTCTCGTGGGCTCGGAGATGTGTATAAGAGACAGATATTTTTCAAGCATTTTTAAAGCAAGTGTTACTTTTGATAGACTTTGGGATAATTATATCAGTATCATCACAAATATTACAGGATTCATTGCTTTTCATACACTAGCGTTGATTATCTACTTACTTTTCTTAATCTTTAGGTATTATATTAGAATCTACAAGAAAAAAGGAATAAGTATTTTCTTAAAACAACTATTTTTCAGACTCTTTACTCCTATTTTATTGATTGTAATTATTATAAAATCGCTCTTGTATGTTAATAATAATGAGGATTTTGACTATCAATGGAATCATATAATAGAGAATAAAACTGATACTATTCAGGATTTATATAAAATTGACGGAAAGCACCGTGGAATGGGAGTATATGACTTTGGAAGAAGTAATAGAACTACTAAAAAAGAATTGATAAAAAACAATATTGAATGGGTTCAAATCTTACCCTATTTTTATCAAGAAAGTGAAACTAGTAAAGAAATTAAAAGTATTAAAGAATTAGGTGTTTGGTCTCGAAGAGATTCATCGTTTATTAAAAGCATCAAAGATTTACATGCTCAAAAGATTAAAGTTCATTTAAAACCTCATTTGTGGATGGGTTCTGGTTGGCGTTCAAATATTAATTTTAATCATGAAAAAGATTGGAACAATTGGTTTGAATCTTACAGAAAAACCATACTACATTATGCTTTGATGGCAGAGAAAACAAAAGCTGAGTTGTTTTGTATAGGAACGGAATTGAGAAGTTCTGTAAAGCATCAGCCAAAAAAATGGAAGAAACTAATTCAAGAAATTAAGACAATTTATGCTGGTAAGCTAACCTATGCTGCTAATTGGGATGATAATTTTGATACCATAGATTTTTGGAATGAGTTAGATTACATCGGTATTCAAGGGTATTTTCCATTAACTAAGGAGTCCAGTCCTACATTAGAATCTATTCAAAAAGGATGGCAAACTCACAAAGAGATGCTACAAAGGCTATCAAAAAAACATGATAAGAAAGTTCTTTTTACTGAAGTTGGATACAGACCAGATGCGAATGCCACAAAGAAGCCTTGGGAATGGGGTTCTATTTTTGGGAGTCTTTTTAAGAAGAAGTCAAATAAGACTCAATATCTTGCATATGAAGCTTTGTATGGTGAATTGTGGAAAGAACCATGGTTTGCCGGAACGTATATTTGGCAATGGAATAATAGCGATTTTGAAATAAAAGGAAAACCTGCTGAAAATTCCGTTGCCAAATGGTATGCTACTTTAAAAAAATAGTAAGACTAACTGTAGTATAAACACACAGATAATTATGGCTGCTTTAATCATCATCTTCTAATGTAAAAAATTCATTAACTGAAATTCCAAAAATTGCAGAAAGCTTTAAAGCCAATACTGTTGAAGGCACATAACGTCCTTTCTCTATCGAATTTATTGTTTGCCTAGAAACACCCATCTCTTTCGCAAGATCATCTTGGGTTAGGTCTTTAATTGCTCGTTGTACTTTAAGTGTGTTTTTCATTACTTATTATATCTCTTAAGTTTATAAAAAACTAATATTTGAACAACCAACATAAAAAACAAAACTTGAAAATAATCAAATCCTTTTAGGGTTTCCGTTTCATCAAATAAGATTCCAACACCATAATTAACTAAAGGCTGAACCAAGGAATATATGATAACAACAATAAACGCAAAACGATACGATTGAGAACGTAAACTATCTATATATTCATCTTCTACTTTTTCTTTTGCTAAAGAAATTAATAACATTGACACTAACAGTAAGCCAGATAAAATTGGCTTTACCCAATCGGGCTCATCTATAAATTTTTTCGCGATCATTAAACTAAATATTGTAATTGATGCAATAATTCCTATTTTTTTATAGGAATGAGATAGTTGAAATTTATTTAGCTTCTCTAATCTTCTTCTTTCTTTTTCACACATTGACTCTTTATTCATGATATATGGTTTTACAAATTGACAAATTAACTTTATATAATGACAAATATACTTTACATTTTGTAAACTAGCAAGTTTTATTTAAAAAAATTATCTAACTTTAAAAAACAATCAATTAATCTTTTTTTATTATGAATACATTTTCAAGAAAACCCAACGGCTTATTTTGGGTTGTTAGCATTATTGCACTTTTGTGGAATATCATGGGAGTCTTAAATTATTTGAGTCAGGCTTTTATGACTGAAGAAGTTTTAGCTACATTACCAAAAGAACAACAAATTATGTTTCCAGAGGTTCCTGCCTATGTAACAGCTGCTTTTGCTATCGCTGTATTTGGTGGTGCTTTGGGAGCTTTATTATTATTGTTACGAAAGAAACTTTCAAAAATGCTTTTTCTTTTATCCTTTTTAGGAATAGCAGTACAGATGTCTTACGGATTTATAATGATAGAAAATTCTGACAGTTATGGACCTGGAGGTATTTTTATGCCGATTCTAATTATCGTTTTAGGAGCCTTTTTAATTTTCTATTCTAGAAAAGCAGATGCCAATGGTTGGTTATCTTAAGAAATAACAATATCTCATTTAAAAAACATCTCTATTACTAAGTCTCTCTTAGTTTTGAGGTGTTTTTTTTATTCAAACATCATCGCTAAAAACTCAGCAACACAAGCTGGTTTTTCAATACCTTCTATCACAACTGTACAAGAAAAGGTGATTTTAACTCCTTGTTTTTGATCTTCAATATTTTTAATAGAAGAAATCATCTGTAATCTACTATTTACGGGAACTGGATGCGGAAATCTTACCGTATTTAATCCATAATTCAATCCCATTTTAACGCTATCAATAACAATTAGATCTTCTAACATTTTTGATAACATCGATAAAGACATAAATCCATGGGCAATGGTACTCTTAAAAGGAGATTCTTTTGCCGCTCTTTCCACGTCTACATGAACCCATTGTTTGTCTAGAGTAGCATTCGCAAAATCATTAATCATTTCTTGGGTAATAGTAATCCAATCAGAAGTTGGCAACTCCTTTCCTATCATGGATTTAAACGCTTCTATGTTTTTAAAATGTAAGGTCTTCATGGTTTATTTTTTAACTTTCCCGAATAGATCTTCTTTCACTTTTGGTAGTTCTAGGTTAAATTTAACTACTATAAGTCGAATGATAATAATGACAAAAACACTTATCACAAAACTAATAGATGATGAAATTGAAAATTTAATTCCTAATAAATATACAACTCCGCCAATTAAACATGCCAAGGCGTAAATCTCTTTTTTGAAGATCAATGGCACTTGATTTGTCAAAACATCACGAATAACACCTCCAAAAACGGCTGAAATCATCCCCATTATCAAAGCAATAATCGGATGCAAATCAAAACTCAAGCCTTTTTGCAAACCCAATAAGGTAAAAACTGCGATTCCTATCGTATCAAAAAGGAAAAATGTTTTTCTAAGCGGCGCAATTTTACTTCTAAATAAAAAAGTAAAAACAACAGCAATCATAATCGTCCATAAATAATTTAAATCTCCAATCCAGTTAATAGGATGTGCATCAATTAAAATATCACGCAACATTCCACCTCCAACAGCCGTTACAAAAGCTATAATTGCCACACCAAATAAATCGAACTCTTTTTTCATGGCAACCAAAGCGCCACTAATTGCAAAAGCAAAAGTTCCGATGATATCTAAACTGTAGACAATGTTCATTAGATACTGGTTTCAGTAAATTTTATATTCAATTCTTTTTGAATTTCATGAATTCTTTCAAGTTCATTTGGCAGAATAAACGCTATTGAAACACCTGTTTTACCAGCTCTTGCCGTTCTACCACTTCTGTGCGTATAATAATCTAATTGTTCTGGCAATTGATGATGCACCACAAAAGACAAACCGCTTACATCGATTCCTCTTGCAGAGACATCCGTAGAAATTAAATATTGTAAACTTTCATTTTTAAAAGCTCTCATTACTTTCTCACGATCTCTTTGTTGCATGTCTCCTTCTAAAGCACCAATTGAAAATCCTTCTTCTTGTAATACTTTGGTAAGGTTTTGTGTACCCGCTTTTGTTCTGCAAAAAATAATTCCTCTTTCTGAGTCTCTGGCTTCTAAAAAACGAATAATCGCATTTGTTTTCTCTTTCAGTGATGTTTTAATAAATTGATGACTGATATTAGAATTCACCGTAGAATTTCTATCGATTTCAACACGAGGAGCGTTAGAATCCATATATGTTTTAATAATTCTTTGAATTTCTTCTGGCATTGTTGCAGAAAATAACCAGGTATTTCTTTCTCCAGAAGTATATTTTAAGATTCTATTCAAATCTTGTTTAAAACCCATGCTTAGCATTTCATCTGCTTCATCTAAGACTAAGGTTTTAATTTCTTTTAAGTTGATAGAACCACGCTCAATTAAATCGATTAAACGACCTGGTGTTGCCACAATAACATGAGTTGTTCTTTGTAAATTATTAATCTGAATATCTATTTTTTCTCCACCATAGACAGCTTCCACAAACACTTTATGCTCGTAATGTTTTGTGTACTTAAATAGTTGCTTTTTTATTTGCTGAACCAATTCTCTTGTCGGTGATAAAATCAATGCTTGTACTACATCTTTACTAGAATCCACTTGCTGTACAATTGGCAATCCAAATGCGGCAGTTTTTCCTGTTCCAGTTTGTGCTAGCCCAACAAAATCTGTTCTTTTTCCAAGTAAAATCGGAATTGCTTTTTCCTGAATTTCTGAAGGCGTTTTAATTCCTAATTCTTTAATCGATGTTATAAATTCTTTCTTGACTCCAAGAGATGCAAATGTGCTCATAATTCAAATTAATTTCTGGCCACAAAGGTACATTTATTTAGTGTCTGATTGTAAACAGACGATTGTTATAATTTGAATTATTTCTGATGTCATTTTTAATTATTTTTTATGAGGTGATACCTTAGCATCAGTCGTTTAAAAATAAATGAATAGGGCGCGAAAAGAAACAAATTTAATGTTGCTATGTTTATGACCAAGCACTACTTAGGTGCTAACATCTCTAAGACTTCATCAGTTATTCGTAAAGGTTTAAAAGTTTTAGCATTTAATAAACAAAAGGTCGTTTGTGCTTTTACAATACGTTTTCCGTTTTTATAAAACTCAACATGGCGAATAGATTTAATTCCTGCTGTTTTACCCACCCAGGTTTTTGCGGTTATTGTATCTCCCAATAAGGCTTGACCAAAATAATCTATTTCATGACGAATCACTACCCAAACAATGCTAGAAGTATCATGTCCTTCTTTTAGTACTGTCCAATGTAAATTAGCAATGTCTTGTATCCATTGTAAATAGACCACATTATTCACATGATTTAATTCATCAATATGTGATGCATCAACAACATAGTTTTTTTCAAAAACACTCATCTATTTTATATAATTTTTCTTGTCATATCGAGCGCAGTCGAGATACAAAAACACTCATTAAACAAACTTAGTAGAAAATTTTATAGATATGTTAATTAATACCTAAATATTTTTTTTAGGTAAAAAACTAGGACTCATATTGTAGATATTTGCAATTCTCTATGACAGAATTAGCAAACGATTTAGGAACAGAAAAAATTAGCAAACTGCTTATAAAGCAAGCGGTTCCAGCTTCTATTGGTATTTTAGTAATGTCTTTAAACATGATTGTTGACACCATTTTTGTGGGTCAATGGATTGGTTCTTTAGCCATTGCTGCGATTACGGTTGTTTTACCCATTGTCTTTTTAATTTCTTCTATAGGAATGGGAATTGGAATTGGTGGAAGCTCTATTATTTCTAGAGCTTTGGGAGCTAAAAAAGCGGATAAAGCATTCTTAACTTTTGGAAACCAGATTTCTATGACCGTGGGTCTGTCTGTTTTCTTTGTGGTTGTTGGAACTATATTCTGCTCTTCACTCCTATTATTATTTGGTGCCAATGGAGATATTTTAGTTCCAGCAACAGAATATTTTCATGTGGTTTTATATGGTGTTCCTTTTTTAGCGTTTGCGATGATGGGAAATCCGGTAATTAGAGCCGAAGGGAAACCAAAATTTGCGATGTATGCCATGATTATTCCTGCAATTTCTAATATTCTATTAGACATCGTTTTTATCAAATTCATGGATCTTGGAATGTTTGGTGCTGGTTTGGCAACTTCAATATCGTATGCAGCATGTGGACTCTTTATTTTAGGTTTCTTCCTCTCTAAAAAGAGCGAGTTGGTCGTTAGCCCAAAGTATTTTGTTTTAAAGTTTCCCATTGTAAAAGAGATTATAGAATTGGGTGGTGTTACTATTGTAAGACAAGGAACCATTAGTGTTTTAATGATTGTTTTAAACGCAACTTTGTTTACCTACGGTGGCGAAAGTGCCATTGCGGTGTACGGAATTATAAACAGAGTCATGATGTTTGCTTTATTTCCTGTTTTAGGTGTTACTCAAGGGTTTTTACCAATTGCTGGGTATAATTATGGCGCAAACAATGCAAAACGCGTTAAAGAAACCATTAAAACGGCGATTATCTACGGTACTTCTGTAGCAACCCTTATTTTTCTTGGTATTATTATCTTTCCAGAAGCCATTGCAAGTATTTTTACCAATGATGCTGCCTTAATAAAAGAAACACCCAATGCGTTATTATTAGCCTTTTTGGCAACACCAGTAATTACAGCACAATTGGTAGGCTCTGCTTATTTTCAAGCAGCCGGAAAAGCCTTACCCGCTTTATTTCTAACCTTATTAAAACAAGGGATTTTCTTAATACCCTTGGTGTATATTTTACCTAAATTCTTCGGCTTAAATGGGGTTTGGTATTCTTTTCCTATAGCAGATATCTTAGCTACTGTGGTAACGCTTCTCTTTTTAAAAGTAGAGGTGAAAAAACACTTAAACTAGGGATTTCTACCTGTTTACTTTCTCGTAAAAAATCGATAACTTCGTTAACTCTTGATAAATTGAATTTACACTGAGCAAGCCGAAGTGTTAAAACTCACCTTATCAATTAAGTTGGCAACTATTACTCACTCATAATCTGAAAAACTAAAATTTGAAAGAAACTGACTTTATTAGCAAATTAGGAATTGGAGCTTTTGCATATATCTCAATTAGTGAGTTTTGTGGATTAATCGAATATTTATTTGAGAACGTTTTAATAATTTCCGGAATAAAACCTATAACGACAATTTGGTTACCTAAAATAGTGAGTCTTTTACTTTTTACAATGATTGTTATTTGGGGAATAAAAAAATACAACAGACCAATTGAAATTGACTTACAAAAAACTCTGAAATCTTTAATAGCTATATTATTTGGAATTTTGATATTACAGTTTCTGTTCAGTTATTTCGGAACTGACTTTTTGATGGAAAAATATTCAGCAGAATTTGAGAATTATGTGAAAGGAAATAAAGGAAGTTTAATATTACGAGGTTATCTCGCATTCCTTCCAATTTTACAACTCGTTATATTGGGAATAATATTTTTGATGAATAAAAAAACAGTTGCCAACACCGTATAAAATTAATTGCTTATTTTAGGCTTAAACAAAGGTAGTTGTGCTTTTGTTACGTCTGATTTTCCTACGGAAAATCCTCGCACACAAAACCGCAACTAATCTTATACAAACACGTTGTGCAACATTTGAACAAAACCTATGAAC
>CAJXRR010000116.1 GCA_913060575.1 uncultured Flavobacterium sp. | reverse complement strand
ATCTACACAGAGTAGATCGTCGGCAGCGTCAGATGTGTATAAGAGACAGTCATATATGGAGTCATGGAGATATTAACACCTTTTAATTTTGCTAAATGTTTTTTAGCATCATTAATTAAGCTATCTGAGGGTCTTTCAGGGTTAAGAATTCTTTTAGAAAGGTTGATGACATATCCTTCTCTATATAGAGTTCCATTTCTTGCAGCTCTTATGAAATGCATTTTAGAACCATTGTAAGCTCTTAATCTGTTCTGTTTCCATTTTCTTTGCTTGCTTTTGCCTCCTTTAATTTGCTCATATCTACTATAACCTAGATATGTTATCTTAGTAGAAGACAATTTGTAATAAACCAAGTCATAATAAATTGTATAGCCTAGACTTTTATTGATAATTTTAATAGGTTTGGTTACATATGCTTCTAAAACATTGCTTAATGGATTATAATCAAATTGAATAACATCAGGGTTTTCAATTTTACAATTATCTGCAAAAATTGTTTTTCCAATAAAAGATTTTCGAAATCTAGATAAAAAATAGGCCCTATCTTCATCTGAGTATTTTTTACTATTTAAAACAATTTCATCAAGAACATTTCCTGTTTCCTTTGTTTTGAATGTAAACTTTCTGATAGATTTTTTTGTGTCAATTTGATATTGAATGGTCTCATAACCTAAATAGGATATAATTAAATCATGAACTCCTGCTTTTATGAATAATTCAAATTCACCTAAATCATTCGTAGTGGTTCCAATAGAAGTATTATTTAAATATACAGCTGCCCCGATTAGAGGATGATTGTTAGAATCTAAAACCTTTCCACTAATTCTAGTTTGTGCATTATTGATGAATCCATTGAGTAGAAAGAAAAGTATTAGAAGTTTTTTCATCACTAAAAGTTCATCAAAAATTATTCCGTTATAAAAGTCCAGCTCTCTTTAATAAAGCGTCTGGTTTTGGTTCTTGTCCTCTAAAACGTTTGTATAAAATCATTGGTTTTTCTGTTCCTCCTTTGCTTAAGACGTGTTCTTTGAATTTGGTAGCAACTTCTTTGTTAAAAATTCCTTCTTCTTGGAAATATTCAAAAGCATCAGCATCTAAAACTTCCGCCCATTTATAAGAGTAATATCCGGCAGAATATCCACCTTGAAAAATATGAGAAAATGCTGTACTCATGCAATTTTCTGCAACATCTGGATATAATTGAGTATCAGAAAACGCTTTCGCTTCAAACTTTTTGACAGAATTAATGGTCTCTGGCGACTCGCCAGCATGCCAAGCCATGTCTAACAATCCAAAACTTAATTGACGTAAGGTTTGCATTCCTTCATGAAAACTTGCTGATTCCTTGATTTTTTGAACATATTCCATCGGAATAACTTCTCCTGTTTCATAATGCTTGGCAAACAATTCTAAGGCTTCTTTTTCGTAACACCAATTTTCTAAAACTTGACTCGGTAACTCAACAAAATCCCAAGAAACAGAAGTTCCTGATAAGCTATTATAAGTAGTGTTTGCGAGCATTCCGTGTAAAGCGTGTCCAAATTCATGAAACAATGTAGTGACCTCGTTAAAAGTTAATAAAGAAGGCTGAGTTTCTGTGGGTACTTCGTCAAAGCTCAGCACAGGCTTGGTAAAATTACAAACGATAGAAATATGAGGTCTATTATTAATACCGTTAAATATTTGTTGCGATTTGTAGGATGTCATCCATGCTCCGTTTCGTTTTCCTTCTCTAGGATGAAAATCGGCATACAAAATCGATATATCTTCCCCTTTGTTATTTTTAACTTGATAGGTTTTTACATCTTTATGATATTTTTGAATATCAAAAACTTCTTCAAAAGTAAGATCAAACAATTTATTTGCAACAGTAAAAGCACCCTCAATTACATTCTCTAATTGGAAATATGGCTTTAGGAATTCTTGATCTAAATTGAATAATTCTTTCTTTAGTTTCTCTGAATAATACGCGCTATCCCATTTTTGAAGTTGCTCAATTCCATCTAATTTTTTAGCGTAATTCTGAAGATTTGCAAATTCTCTTTCAGCTGCTGGTTTTGCCTTTTTAAGTAAATCATTAGAAAATGAGATTACTTTTTCTGGAGTTTCTGCCATTCGTTCTTCTAGAACAAAATGAGCATGCGTTTTATATCCTAATAAATTAGCTCTTTGATGCCTTAAGTTAACAATGTCTAAAACAACTTGCTCATTATTATTTTCATTTTCTTGAAACCCTTTTTTTCCGAATGCAATTGCTAATTTTTTTCTTAATTCTCTATTGTCAGCATAGGTCATAAAAGGAATATAACTTGGATAATCTAATGTAATAATCCATCCTTCTTTTTCCTTTTGTTTTGCTAATAATTGAGCAGCATCTTTTACACTTTCTGGAAGACCAGACAAATCATCTTCATTAGTAATATGCATTTCAAAAGCATTTCCATCGGCTAAAACATGTTCTCCAAACTCTAAAGTGAGTTTTGATAATTGAGCGTCTATTTTGCGTAATTTATCTTTATCGTCATTGTTTAAATTAGCACCATTTCTAGAAAAACCTTTGTATTGTTTTTCTAACAACATGGTTTGTTCTGGATTTAAGTCTAAAGAATTTTTGATATCATACACCGATTTTACTCTTTTGAATAAATCAGCATTTAAAATCATATCATTCTTAAACTCACTTAACCAGGGGGAAATTTCTTTGGCAACTTTTTGAATTTCATCTGAAGTTTCAGCAGCATTAATGTTGAAGAATATACTTGTAATTCGACCTAATTTTTGTCCTGTAAAATCTAATGCTTCCGTTGTGTTTTGAAACGTTGTTTTTTCAGGATTAGCAACAATTGCCTCAATTTCTTGTTTGGTAATTTCTATAGCTTTTTTAACAGCCGGTTTGTAGTCTGCGACATAAATTTTTGAAAAAGGAGCTGTATTAAAATCTTCTAATAAGGGATTCATCAGTTTATACGATAAGATTGATTTATATTATTTTTTTACGCGTTCTGAAGCTTGATTCACTTTCATTTTTAAGCCTTCTTTATAGGCTATGATTTTGTCTTGAACACATTTGTCTGAAGCTCCAATAATTTGGGCCGCTAAAATTCCAGCATTTTTTGCGCCGTCTAATGCTACTGTAGCAACCGGAACACCACCTGGCATTTGTAAGATAGATAAAACAGAGTCCCAACCATCAATTGAGTTGCTGCTTTTTACAGGAACTCCAATAATTGGTAGCGGACTTAAAGAGGCCACCATTCCTGGTAAATGAGCGGCACCGCCAGCACCAGCTATAATAACTTTTATGCCACGAGTGTGAGCATTTTTTGAGTAGTCAAATAATTTTTCTGGAGTTCTATGAGCTGAGACAATATCTACTTCAATTTGAATATCAAAACTTTCTAAAACATCAATTGCTTCTTGCATGATTGGAAGATCTGAATCGCTTCCCATTATAATTCCTACCATTATGTTTAATTATTTGCTAATTACTTTAATTGTTTCTTTTACTTCTTGTGCAACTTTTCTAGCAATATCAATATTTTCATTGACAATGGTTACATGACCCATTTTACGAAATGGTTTGGTTATTTTTTTCCCGTAAATGTGTGGAGTAACTCCGTCAATTTTTAAAATTTCTTCAATGTTTTCATAAACGACATCACCTTTATAACCTTCTGCACCTACTAAGTTAACCATAATTCCGGCTACTTTACTTTCTGTGTTTCCTAAGGGAAGATTTAAAATACTTCTTAGATGTTGTTCAAATTGATTGGTGTAACTAGCTTCAATGCTATAATGACCAGAATTATGCGTTCTTGGCGCAACTTCGTTCACCAAAATTTGATCCTCTTGAGTTTGAAACATTTCAACAGCTAACAATCCTACAAAGTCAAAAGCATCCGCTACTTTTAGAGCGATTTCTCTTGCCTTATCAGCAACATTTTTATCAATTCTAGCAGGACAAATAACATACTCTACTTGGTTTGCTTCTGGATGAAATTCCATTTCAACTACAGGATAAGTTTTTACCTCTCCATGGTTGTTTCTTGCAACAATAACAGCTAATTCGTTTTTAAATGGAATTAACTTTTCTACAATACATTCGCCAGCGGGAAGGTTTTCTAAATCTTCAAAGTTTCGAACAATTTTTACGCCGTTTCCATCGTATCCAAAACGAGTAGCTTTCCAAACAAAAGGAAAATCGATAATGCTGTTATGATAGGAGTGTTTTAACTCTTCTACATAGGCATAATGAGAAAAATCTGCTGTAGGAATTCCATGATCTTTATAAAAATTCTTTTGTTGCGCTTTGTTTTGAATAATTCTGATATCCTTTGGCTTTGGATAAATGGTTAGTCCTTCATCTTCTAATTTGTCTAACGCATCAATATTTATATTTTCAATTTCAATGGTTAAGAGATCAACTTTTTTTCCAAAATTGTAAACCGTATCAAAATCTAATAAATCTCCTTGATGAAATTCGTTACATATTTGAGCACAGGGAGCATCCGCAGATTTGTCTAAAATTATAGTATAAATGTCAAATTTTTGAGTTTCGGTAAGTAACATTCTACCTAATTGACCGCCACCTAAAACACCTAATTTAAAGTCTGAAGAGAAATAGTTTTTCAAAACAAAATGGGTTTGAAATTAGTAACAAAAGTAAGCATTCTATATCCTAGATTTAAATTAAAAGTTAGTGATACTTAGAAAAGAACCGTTTAAGTTTTCTACATTATATCGATTGAGAGAACAAGTAACACCTTGCGTTAAAGGACTCCCGTCTAAAATATTAAACTCGCTATCATCACACTGACATAAAATTCGCAAATTAGAATCTACAATCATTTGAGAACATGCTGATAAATTCTCTCCTGGGCATAGCCTGTCCCATGCTAGAAATTGATTACCGTTTATATTGTAAACAATTAGGCCCTGAAAACCTCCACTTGTATATGCCCATCCGCCAGGAACTTGTAAATCTATAAACTGAGGAAGGTCTAAATTTACAGTTTCATTTACGCTAACAAAGGGAAAGCAACCGTTGTTGATTTGATTGTCTATACAGCTTGAAAATAAAACTGTTGCTATTAAAAAAAATGCTTTTCTCATATTGAATCTTTTGTAGATGTGTTTTAAACGATGACAATTTACAAATATTTTGTACATTTGTAGTCTAAATCTCATCCTGTAATAAGGCAATGAGATTTTCTATTTTATATAGACTGTTAATTTAGATGATAAATAGCAGATATTAACCATTTAAAATTTAAACATTATGAGTAATGTTTCTTATTATACCCCGGAAGGATTAAAAAAACTTAAGGACGAGTTACTTCAATTAGAGCAAATTGAAAGACCTAGGGTTACCCAAGAAATTGCAGATGCTAGAGATAAGGGTGATTTGAGTGAAAACGCTGAATATCATGCGGCTAAAGAAGAACAATCTTTGTTAGAAACGAAGATTGCTAAGCTTAAAAATGTAGTAGCAAGCGCAAGAATTATTGATGAATCTCAATTAGATGTTTCAAAAATATTAATTCATTCTATTGTAAAAATTAAAAATAAAGCAAATGGAATGGAGTTTTCATACACGCTTGTAGCAGACTCAGAATCTGACATTAGAAACGGAAAACTTTCTGTAAATTCTCCAATAGGAAAAGGTTTATTAGGAAAAGAATTGGGAGATGTTGTTGAAATTGAAGTCCCAAACGGTATGATGACTTTTGAGGTTACTGAAGTTTCAAGATAAAAAACAATAAATAGTTGACTGAAACGCTTTTCTTATGGAAAGCGTTTTTTATTTTTATACAAATTAGATAGACATGAGTATTTTTACAAAAATCGTATCAGGTGAAATTCCTTCTTATAAAATAGCAGAAGATGAACATTATTTTGCTTTTTTAGATATCAATCCCAATGCAAAAGGACATACTTTGGTGATCCCCAAAAAGGAAGTTAACAAACTATTTGATTTGGATAAAGCAGCGTATACTGGATTGATGGATTTTTCTTATCGAGTTGCAAAAGCCTTAGAAAAAACTGTTCCTTGTAAACGAATTGGAATGAGTGTGATTGGCCTAGAAGTGCCTCATGTTCATGTGCATTTAATTCCAATAAACATTATGGAAGATATGCGTTTTATGAAGAAAGAACAGTTGAACGAACAAGAGTTTACAGAATTAGCATCAGCTATTTCAAGTAATTTTATCTAACAGAATTTGAAAGGTTGTTCCCTTATTTATTTCAGATTTTTTCACAAATATTTTTCCATTGTGATAATCTTGAATAATTCTTTTAGAAAGTGACAATCCTAGTCCCCAACCACGTTTTTTTGTAGTAAAACCTGGTTTAAATATTTTTTTAAATTGAGACTTAGCCATTCCCTTTCCGCTATCTGAAATATTAATGATGATTTTTTTAGAATCACTTGTAATTTCAACAACTAAATCACCTTTGCCTAACATAGCGTCAATTCCGTTTTTAATTAAATTTTCAATCACCCAACCATACAACTCTTCATTTAAATTGCTGTAAAGCATTTTTTCTTTGACTACAAATGAAAAAGATATTTGTTTTGAACTTCTGGCTTCTAAGTACTCATAAGCTTTTTTAGTCACAGAAACCACATCTAATTTTTTTAGTTCTGGAAGCGAACCAATTTTAGAAAATCGATTGGCAATTGTGTTTAAACGATGGACATCTTTTTCAATTTCATCCACATATTTGTCATCAACATTTTCCATTTTTAAAATGGCAATCCAACCCAACAAAGAAGATAAAGGAGTTCCGATTTGATGTGCTGTTTCCTTTGCCATTCCTGTCCATAATTTATTTTGTTCAGCAACTTTACTAGAAGTAAACATCATATAAATAACAGCTAAGAATAAGGCCAGAATTAAAATTAAAGTAAGCGGATAATAGGTGAGGTTATTTAGTAGATCCGAGTTTCTATAATAGACATACTGTTTTCCATCTTTTAAAAAGCTAATTTCTATAGGTTCATTTTGGGCTTTCATAATTTCTAGCTGATCTAACAAATAGTCATTATTTAAAGCTTTGATAGAATCTAAGTTGAAATATTCTAGAATATTCCCTTTATTATCGGCTAAAATTAAAGGAATATTGGTGTTACTTTCTATGATGGCTAGAGGCAGCGTTGTACTTGCTTCTAAATCTGTATTGGTCGCAATTTCTTGCTGAGCAGCCGCTACTATTTCCATTTTCACACGCTCTTCATTTTTAAATCGTTTAAAAAAAGAATAGGTGTTCCAAAGGATTAAGGTAACAATGGTAAACGAGATGATAATAACTACTCGCTTTAGAAGAATTGTGTTTTTTAGAAAACTCATCAAACAAATATACTAGATTCAATAACATAACTCATTTATAAAATTGATAGTATCTTTACAAGACAAATTTTTTCACATGCTTTCTATCAATCCAAAAGAAATTTCAACAGGTAAATTACACGGTTATTTATTAGGTGCAGTAGCTCCAAGACCTATCGCTTTTGCTAGTACTATTGACGAAAACGGAAACCCAAATTTATCTCCTTTTAGTTTTTTTAATGTTTTTGGTTCTAATCCTCCAACCATGATTTTTTCTCCAGCAAGAAGAGTCAGAGGAAATACGACCAAGCATACATTACAAAATGTTGAAAAAATCAAAGAAGTGGTCATCAATGTGGTAAATTATGAGATTGTTCAACAACTGTCTCTTATACACATCTCCGAGCCCACGAGACCGTACTAGATCTC
>CAJXRR010000115.1 GCA_913060575.1 uncultured Flavobacterium sp. | reverse complement strand
TTGGGTCTAACATATCTACAATGTTTAAGGTTCCTATAATCTAGTCTATAAAGATAATGATGTCTTACAAAACGACAAAAGATAATTGAGAAGTTTACCTAAACTATTTATTCCAGATTCTCCAAGACTCTTCCGCTTGTAATTGCAGCATTTCAAATCCATTTTTTATTTGAGCTCCTTTTTTCTTTCCTTCTGATAAAAAAGCAGTTTCATTTGGATTGTAAATTAAATCATATAACAAGTGTTTATCTGTAAGATATTGATACGGAATTCTGGGTTTTTGGTCGATATTTGGGAATGTTCCGACCGGAGAACTATTGACAATAATGGTATATTCTGATAACAATTCTTTTGTGATATCTGAATATGATATTTCTTTTTTCTTTTTAGGGTTTCTAGAAACTTTACAATACGTTATTCCCATTTGCTTAAATACATAAGATATCGCTTTAGAAGCACCTCCAGTACCTAAAATTAACGCTTTTGTATGATGTGATTGCAAGAGTGGTTCTATGGATTTTTGAAATCCTACTACATCTGAATTGTATCCTTTTAAGTTTCCTTTTTTGGTAATTCTAATCGTATTAACAGCACCAATTTTTCTAGCAGTTTTATCCACTTTATCTAAATATAGAAAAACATCTTGTTTATAGGGAATGGTAACATTTAAACCTTTTAAGCAAAATTTAAATTCGTGAATTATTTTTGAAAAATCCTCAATTTTTTGAATATCAAAGTTTACATATTCATGGTTTGATAGTTTAGACTTAGAGAACTTTTCTGAAAAATATCCTTTGGAAAAAGAATATGAAATATTCTTTCCGACCAATCCAAAAAGGACCTTATTTGATTTTTCTTTTTCTTCCATAGAAATCAATTGCTAGAATTAAGCCGATGCCTAAAACTATATATAAAATAGCAAACCATGTACTAGAATCTGAAATACTTGGCAAAAATCGTTGATAATTTTCTACCACTTCATTTCCGTTTTGATCTACTAAAATTTGACCGTTTTCTTGTTTAAATATTTTCTCTTTCCAAGGCCATACAATTCCGAGTGAACCTGTTATAAATCCTATAATAACTGAGGTTACAATTTGATGCCATCTTTTTAAAACATAGCCTAAAACATGTGATATTGATACTAATCCAAAAGCTGAACCTGCCGTAAAAACTCCAATAATTTTTAAATAACGCATTTTAATTGGATTGTCATAAAAGTTGAAATTCCAAGTAGCAATATCTTTTAAAACTCCAAACAACACATTCACAGAATCAACTAAAAGTAAGACATAATTTCCTAACAAAATTAGAATAAATGAGCCCGAAAGACCGGGTAATGTCATTCCAGAAACACCTATAATTCCACAAACAAATACAAACCAAAGATTATCATTTTCACCGGCTGGTGTTAAAAAACTTATTCCTAAACCGATACTTGCACCAATGATTAAAGATGTAATGTTTTTAATATTCCACTCTCCAAAATCTTTTCCTATATAATAAATGGAACCTAGAATCATCCCAAAAAACCAACTCCAAACATAGAGCTCATAATTTTGCAAAAAGTAATCCAACACGAGAGAGATACTAAAGTAGCTAAAGACACTACCTAGAATTACTAATAAAATAAATTGGGCATTTGTATATCTAAAAAAACTCCTAAACCTTCCGCTCAATAATAATTTAAAAGCTTTCAGATTTATTTTTTGAAAAGAATAAATAAGTTCTTCATAAAAACCTAACACAAAAGAAACCGTACCTCCAGAAACTCCAGGAACTTTATTGGCAGCACCCATTGCTAAACCTTTAAAAAAAAGGCTTAACTTTTCTGTAAAGGTTCTTTCTTTATGCATTAGTCTTTTTTAACTGCTAGCTTTTCTAATACTAATATTAATGCAAAACCAAAAAACGCTAGTAAAACAGCAAACATTAATTGAGCATCTCCTTCAAAAGAAAAAGGTGACTTGCTTATCTGATTAAAAGGAACTTCTATTCCTTTTGAATTAGTTCTCCATGAAATAGTTTCTTTCCAAGGCCAAATTTTATTTAAAGATCCAATGATAAAACCTGTTAAAACAGCTAGCGTATAATTTTTATAATTTGCAAACAACCATTTTAATATTTTTGAGAAGGATAATAAACCTACAACTGCTCCAACCATAAAAATGATTACACTTGTAACATCTCTATTGTTTACAGCATTTAAAACAGGCTTATAGGCTCCTAAAAGCACTAATATAAAAGAACCTGAAATTCCAGGTAAAATCATCGCGCAAATAGCAATCATACCTGCTAAGAACAAAAACCAAGGAGATGAATTTTCAGAAACCATTGGATTTAAAGTTGTGATATAATAAGCTATCAAAGCCCCTAAAATTAGGAGTACCATACTTCCAATATTCCACTTTGTAATTTGTTTACCAACATAAATAATACTTGCCAGAACTAATCCAAAGAAAAATGACCAAATTAAAACAGGATGATTCTCTAGTAGTGATTCTATCAACTTAGCTAACGAAATGATACTAATAAAAATTCCTACAAAAAGTGCTGCAAGAAAATTCCCATTTACCTTTTCCCAGACAGCTTTTATTCCTTCTTTTTTAAAAACTTTGATTAATCCAAAATTGAAACTACTAATAGAATTTAAGAGTTCTTCATAAATACCTGATATAAATGCAATGGTTCCTCCAGAAACACCAGGAACAACATCCGCAGCTCCCATTGACATCCCTTTAAGAGAAATAATAATATAATCTTTAATAGAACGTGACATCTAGTTTTTTTTAATTACGAAGATAATAGAATTTGATGAAGTGATTCAAAAAACAAATTGTTAGATTATAAGTATCTTTGATCAAACTAAAAACTACTATTTTATGAGAAAGTTTATACTATCTACAGTAACATTTACCACATTCTTTTTTTCTTGTTCAGACCTCAAAAAAAAAGAAGAAACTAAAAAAGGAAATGAGAATCTTATTGAAACAAGTAATGAAAACAGTTTAAAAATAAGTCCAATTAGTCATGCAACAGCTGTACTAGAGTTTAACGGAAAAACAGTATACATAGATCCTACTGGAGGGAAAGAAGCATTTGAAGGATTTGCAAATCCTGATATGATTTTTATCACGGATGTTCATGGTGATCATATGAACATGAAAACATTAAAAGAACTTGACATATCCAAAACCACAATCATCTCCCCTTCAGCTGTTTTTAGTAAATTAACTTCACTTGCACCTAAAAATAGTATTGTAATTAATAATGGCGAGAGTAAAGATCTTGAAGCGCTAAAAGTTGAGGCCATTCCAATGTATAATTTACGAGAAGAAGCCTTAAAGTTTCATACTAAAGGAAGAGGGAATGGCTACGTTTTTACCATAAATGGAGAAAGAATATATTTCTCTGGAGATACTGAAGACATTCCAGAAATGCGTTCTTTAAAAAACATAGACAAAGCTTTTATTTGTATGAATTTACCTTACACGATGACTGTTGAAAGTGCAGCAAGTGCAGTTTTAGATTTTAAACCTAAACAAGTATACCCTTATCATTACAGAGGAACTGACGGCATGAGTGATGTTGTAAAATTTAAAAGTATTATTAATACTGCGAATACTGACATAGAAGTTGTTCAGTTAAATTGGTATCAATAAATTTAAAAAATCATTAACTACTTTGAGTAAATTAAAAAAGCCGAAAATATTTTTCGGCTTTTTCAAATTAATCAAACTATCACCCCTAATAGTTTACTCCATAGCTTTTTTGTAATTTTTTATTAATTTCTGCACTTTAAGATTGTCATGAACCGTTGGAAAAAGCTCTGCGATAATTGAATGATACTCATAATCTATTTTCATTCCACTAATAAGATGTGTAAAACCGTAACTTTCTTTATTAAGAATAAAAAATAATCCTGCAAGTCGGTATTCTATCTCTGCAAAATCTTTATAAATTTTTTGTGCTGAAATCAGCACTTTTAATGCATCGTTAAAATCACCAATAAACAATAACACATCTGCTAAAGCAATGTATATTTCAATTGAATAATCTTTAAGATCAATACAGTTTTCAAAACCTTTAATGGCTTCTTCAAAAAAGCTTAATTTAATGTTGATATCAGAATATTTTCTCCAATACAATGCATTAGACTCATCAATTTTTAAAGCTTTTGAAATGTAATACAAAGCTTTTTGATAGTCTTCTTGCACATAATAAGCTTCGGTGAGTAAAATCCAACCTTTATCTAATAACGGATCTTCATGAACTGATTTTTTATAATAACTAATTGCTTCATCTAATTGCCCAATCTTCTGATAACACTCTCCAATTCTAACAAATGCAAAAGCGGTAGGATCATCCAATTCTAAGGTTAACATATAATTCTTGATAGCATCTTCGAACTCACCAAGTTGTTCATAGGTTTTCGCTTTTTCTAGATATCCTCCAATAAAAGACTCATCAATTAATACCGCATAATCAAAACAAGTTAAAGCTTCTTTAAATCGATCTAAAACAAAATATTGTCGACCTAATTGATGCCATGCAACTTCACTGTAAGGGTTTTTATCTAAATAAGCATTTAAAAAAGAGATTGCTTGTTCATGATCTTTTTCCATATCAAAGCAATACACCACATTATATAGAGAAGAATAATCTTCATAATCTACTTCTATACATTTAGCAAAACTTAATCGTGCGTTTTCAAAATCATCTAAATATAAATATTCCATTCCCATCATAGACCAAATATCTACTTTATCATCTGCATGAATTAAAGCAATTTTCAGATTCTGAATCGCTTCTTTATGATTTCCGCCTTTAGAAACTATGGTTGCTTTTTGAATGTATACCTCTTCATTATTAGGAGCTAACATTTCAATTCTCTTGACTTTCTGTGAAGCTATTTCTAATTGATCATCAAATATTAAAATTTCTACTTCTAGTAATTTTAAATCAACAGATGTAGGATGCTGCTCTAAACCAAGTTTTACGGCTTTTTTAGCAAGAGAATGTTTTCCGGTATCTAGGTAGTGAACAATGATTTCTTCAAACTCTACCAAATCGAAAAAATAAATGCTATTTGTTTTTAGCATTGATTCAAACTTAGACAATGACATACGCATTTATGATTTGAATTATATTTTAAAGTTACTATTACTTCTATATTTCTACTGATTACTTGACTTTTGTTTTTAACAATTTAATTAACAATTCAACTAACGACTAGAAATCTGTTTTGAAGTTATAAATTTTGTGCATCCCTTTTTTTGTAGTAGTTTTGCCTAACTTTAGTATCTAAGCTAAATTGAACCATTTCTCATGAGCAAAAAAGTTTTACTAAACTCAAAAGAAATTGATATAATTCTTCATCGATTGGCCTGTCAGTTAATCGAAAACCACAATGATTTTTCAGAAACTGTACTTATTGGCTTACAACCAAGAGGTAGTTTTTTAGCGAAAAGACTCGCTAGCATTTTGACAAATGATTACAAAATAAAAGATATACATCTGGGGCTTTTAGACATCACTTTCTACAGAGATGATTTTAGAAGAAGAGATGAACCTTTGGAAGCAACAAATACTCAAATCGATTTTTTAATTGAAAATAAAAACGTTGTGTTAATTGACGATGTGTTATTTTCTGGAAGAAGTGTAAGAGCAGCATTAACTGCAATACAATCTTACGGAAGACCAGAAAACGTTGAGCTATTGGTCTTAATTGACAGACGTTTTAGCAGGCATTTACCTATTCAACCTAATTATAGAGGAAGACAAGTTGATGCTATTAATGAAGAAAAAGTAATAGTGCATTGGAAAGAGTTACATTCTAAAGATGCCATATATATAGATAACAAATAATTATGAAGCAGCAATTAAGTGTAGAGCATTTATTGGGAATCAAATACCTAAACAAAAATGATATCGACCTTATTTTTGAAACTGCTAATAATTTTAAAGAAGTAATCAATAGACCAATCAAAAAGGTTCCTTCTTTAAGAGATATTACCATTGCTAACTTGTTTTTTGAAAACAGTACCAGAACAAAATTATCTTTTGAATTAGCTGAAAAAAGGTTGTCCGCAGATGTGATTAACTTCTCTGCCAGTCAATCTTCAGTTAAAAAAGGGGAAACTTTAATAGACACTGTAAACAACATTTTAGCAATGAAGGTTGATATTGTTGTCATGAGACATCCTAATGTTGGTGCAGGTGTTTTTCTTTCCAAACATGTAGATGCAAAAATAATTAATGCCGGAGACGGAACTCACGAACATCCAACTCAAGCGCTGTTAGATAGTTATTCTATCAAAGAAAAACTTGGAACCGTAAAAGGCAAGAAAGTAGTGATTGTTGGAGACATCCTTCATTCTAGAGTTGCTTTATCAAATATTTTCGCGCTAAAATTACAAGGAGCTGAAGTAAAAGTTTGTGGCCCTACAACCTTAATCCCTAAGCATATTAGAAGTTTGGGTGTAGAAGTAGAAACCAACATTAAAAAAGCATTAGAATGGTGTGATGTTGCAAACGTTCTTCGAGTGCAGCACGAAAGAATGGATATTAAGTACTTTCCTTCTACTAGAGAATACACACAGTTATTTGGAATCAACAAAGAGATTTTAGACAATCTTGGAAAGAAAATTGTGATTATGCATCCAGGTCCAATTAACAGAGGTGTAGAAATTACTAGTGATGTCGCCGATGCAGATCAATCCATCATTTTAAACCAAGTAGAAAATGGTGTCGCGGTAAGAATGGCTGTTATTTATTTGCTAGCACAACAAATAAAAAGATAATGATGACGATTCAAAAAAACGAGCATTACACTTTAGTTAGTGTTGATGAATCTACATTCAATGACTTTGAAAATCAATTAACTACGCTAAAAACGAATCATTTAGTATTAGAACTTTCTGATAAAGTTAACATAGATGCTCAAAAAAACGCTTTATTTTTAGATATCGTTTCCGGTTTTAAAACAAATGGCATGTCATTTGTAGTGATTAAATCAGGAATCAATATAGACGACTTTCCTGAAAGTTTAAATATTGTTCCAACTCTTCAAGAAGCTGAAGATATATTAGAGATGGAAGCTATTGAAAGAGATTTGGGATTTTAACTAAGCAAACAAGATGATTAAAAAAGTACTTTTTATTCTTTTTTTACTAATATCAACCGTAGGATTTTCTCAAAAATCAATTACGAAACTGTCTGCTGCTCCGAATCCTTTTGTAACTGAAACAAAAATTACATTTAACTCTACTAAAGAACAAACGATTACATTAAACGTAAAAAATGTTTTAGGAAGAACTGTCTTCACAAAGAAACACAAGATAAAAAAAGGAAAAAACTCGATCCCTTTTTCAAAAAATGATTTACGCTCTGGGGTATATATTTACGCTATTCAAAGTAACAAACAATTAGTTTCTAAACGTTTTGTAATTAAATGAGTTTAGAACTTACCATTTTAGGTTGTCATTCTGCAACACCTAGGGTTAACGCACATCCAACTGCTCAATATTTACAAATAAATTCGCGTCATTTTTTAATTGATTGTGGCGAAGGAACACAGCGTCAAATGCGAAAGTATAAAGTTGGTTTTTCTAAGATTAATCATATTTTTATTTCTCATTTACATGGCGATCATTTCTTTGGATTGATAGGCCTTATCTCAACATTCGGGATTTTGAACCGAGAAAAAGAATTGCATGTTTTTGGTCCAAAAGGAATTAAAGAAGTGATTAATTTACAATTGAAATATTCTAAATCTGTCTCTTATACACATCTCCGAGC
>CAJXRR010000114.1 GCA_913060575.1 uncultured Flavobacterium sp. | reverse complement strand
GAGATCTAGTACGGTCTCGTGGGCTCGGAGATGTGTATAAGAGACAGAAAAAAGACATCCCTAAAGTTACCGAAAAAATTAAAGCTTCATTACCTGAAATCATTTATGAATTTGGTTATAAATTAAATGATTATAAAGTTGTTAAAGACACCATAAAAAAAGGAGAAAGTTTTGGAATCATTTTAGACAGACATCATGTTTATTACCCCAAAATAAATAAGATTGCTGGTAAAATAAAAGACACTTTTGATGTAAGAAGAGTCAGAGCAGGAAAACCTTACATGATCTTAGCTAGTAAAGATTCTACAGAAAAAGCGCAGGTTTTTATTTATAAAGACAGTAAAGCAATGGCTACTATTGTGGATTTTCAAGATTCAACCATTACTGCCTACAAATATAGAAAGCCAATAAAAGTAATAGAAAAAGAAATTTCGGGAACTATTTATTCTTCATTATCAGAAGCCATGGATAGCTTGCATTTAACTCCAAATTTAACTTACGAAGTTGCAGATATTTATGCCTGGACTTTAGATTTTTATAAACTTCAAAAAGGAGATAAATTCAAGTTGATTTACGAAGAGAAATTTATCGATGACAGTATTTTCGTTGGTTATGGTAAGATCAAAGCTGCATTATTCAATCATAATAAAAGAGATTTCTACGCTTACCGATTTGTTGGTGATACTATTTTAGGTATTCCTGAATATTATGATGATGAAGGAAACATGCTACGTAGTCAGTTTTTAAAATCTCCTATTAAATTTCAATACAGAGTCTCTTCTAGATACAATCTAAAAAGAAGAATCGCTTATTACGGTAATAAAATAAGGCCTCATAGAGGTACTGACTTTGCTGCTAAAGTTGGTACACCAATTATGGCTACGGCAAGCGGAACTGTCATAGAATCTAAAAGAAGAGGTGGGAATGGAAATTATGTAAAAATTAGACACAATAATATATACGATACCCAATACCTTCACATGAGAAAACGTAAGGTAAAAAAAGGTCAGTATGTAAAACAAGGTGATATAATTGGTTGGGTTGGAATGACAGGCAACACTGGCGGACCTCATGTATGCTATCGTTTTTGGAAATATGGAAGAGAAGTAGATCCTTTTAAACAAAAGCTGCCCTCAGCAAAACCTTTAAAGAAGAATTTAATTCCTCAATTTAATAAATTTATCAAGCCCCTTAAAAATCAGCTTGACAACATAAAATATCCTATAGAAACTATTCAATTAGTTGCTCAAAACTAACCAACAATGCCACTACAAAATATAAATCCTACGACTACTAATGCTTGGAAAAAATTAGCATCTCATTATAACGAGATGCAATCATTTTCAATTCAAAAAGCTTTTAAATCAGATGCTGAAAGAAAAGAAAAATTCTCAATAGATTTTAACGATCTTTCTTTAGATTTCTCAAAAAACAGAATAGAACAAAAGACACTAGATTTACTAGTTGAGCTTGCAAATGAAGCTGAATTAAAAGATGCTATTGACAAGTACTTCTCTGGAGATGTCATCAATGTTACTGAAGAAAGAGCGGTGCTGCATACTGCCTTACGAAGTAACTCTGAAGATGAAATACAAATAGAAAATAAAGACATTAAACCTGAGATAAAAAAAGCACTCCGAAAAATTAGAGCTTTTTCTAACAAAGTCATTTCTGGAGACTGGAAAGGGTATACAGGTAAAAAAATAACAGACATTGTTAATATTGGAATTGGTGGATCGGATTTAGGTCCAGATATGATTGTAGAAGCTTTACAATTCTATAAAAATCAATTAACCACACATTTTGTTTCTAACATAGATGGAGATCATGTTTCAGAAATTCTAAAAAAATTAGATCCAGAAACTACTTTGTTTGTCATCGTTTCTAAAACATTTACTACCCAAGAAACGATTACCAATGCAAATACCATTAAAAACTGGTTTTTAAAGTCTGCTTCTCAATTTGATATCGCTAAACATTTTGTGGCAGTTTCAACAAATCTTGATGCTATTGATGCGTTTGGAATAGATCCAAAAAATGTATTTCCAATGTGGAATTGGGTTGGGGGTCGTTTTTCTTTATGGTCATCAGTTGGTTTATCCATAAGTCTTTCAGTTGGTTTTGACAATTATAAATCACTATTAGATGGTGCAGAAAAAATGGATTTGCATTTTAAAAACAGTGAATTTGATCAAAATATTCCGGTACTCTTAGCACTATTAAGTATTTGGTATAACAATTTCTACAAAGCAGAGTCTGAAGCAATTTTACCTTATACGCAATACTTAACAAAACTTGCCCCTTATTTACAGCAGGCAATTATGGAGAGTAATGGTAAAAGTGTCGATAGAAACGGGAATGATGTAAACTATCAGACCGGAACAATAGTTTGGGGAAGTACAGGAACCAACATGCAACATGCTTTTATGCAGTTAGTACATCAAGGAACAAAACTTATTCCTACAGATTTTATTGGTTATGAAGAATCTTTATACGGATTAACCGATCATCATCAAAAATTGATGGCCAATTATTACGCTCAAATGGATGCTCTAGCTTTTGGAAAATCAAAAGAAGATGTTCATTTAGAATTAAAATTCTCTGGAGATACTTCTAAGATTCAAACTCTTATGCCTTTCAAAGTATTTGAAGGAAACAGACCAAGTAATGCTATTTTATTTCAAAAACTAACACCAGTATCTTTAGGAGAGTTAGTTGCGATGTATGAACACAAGATATTTGTACAAGGTGTCATTTGGAATATCTTTAGCTATGATCAATTTGGAGTTGAACTAGGTAAAGAATTAGCAAAAAAGCTTTTGAATAACGCCTAAAAACACATTTTATTCTTTTTTAAATTTTCCTTTAATAATTTGTTAATAAAACGGTTAATATCTAATTAGTTGTAAAACAGATTTTTACTCAATATAAACTTACATTTAGTCTAGTTAATATTTTGTTAAAACTTAACATTAAGTTAACATTGCAACTCTCAAAATAAAAGACTTTTGCAGAGCATTTAATAACATTAATATCTAATAATGAAAAATTTTAAGAACTTATTATTCGTAGCATTATTTTTTACAGTTGCTACTCTAATTGGACAAGCAAAAATTTCTGGAACCGTTGTAGATAATACAAACGAAGGATTACCAGGAGCAAGTGTTGTAATTAAAGGTACAACTAACGGAACTGAAACTGATTTTGACGGAAAGTTTACACTTACAGCTACATCAAACAGTGGAACTATTATTATCTCTTATTTAGGTTTTAAAACTAAAGAAGTTGCTTTTACCAAAGCAGGTGATTTAGGAAACATTAAATTAGAAGAAGATGGTAACATTTTAGAAGAGGTAGTATTAAGAGGTATTGTTGATGTCGCTAAAGACAGACAAACTCCAGTAGCAAAGTCTACAATTAAAGCTGCTGAAATTCAAGACAGATTAGGTTCTCAAGAATTTCCTGAGATCTTAAACAATACTCCATCTGTATATGCAACTAAAGCTGGTGGTGGTTTTGGAGATTCTAGAATTAACATTCGTGGTTTTTCTCAAGAAAACATCGCAGTATTAATTAACGGAGTACCTGTTAATGATATGGAAAACGGAGCAGTATATTGGTCTAACTGGGCTGGTATCGCAGATGTAACTACTGCTATGCAGGTACAAAGAGGATTAGGTTCTTCTAAATTAGCGATTTCTTCTGTTGGAGGAACCATCAACATTATTACTAAAACTACAGATTTAAACGAAGGTGGTAATATCACTTCTTCTGTTGGTAATGATGGTTACTTTAAGAATGTTGCTTCTTATAATACTGGAAAAAATGAAAACGGATTTGCTGCTTCATTTTTATTAAGCAGAACAGCTGGTAACGGTTATGTTGCTGGAACTGAATTTGAAGGTTACAACTATTTCATCGGTTTAGGATGGGACAAAGGAGCACATAACTTCCAATTTATGTTAACTGGAGCACCTCAAGCGCACAACCAAAGAACTTCAAGTTTCTTTAACACTGCTACCATTGGTGACTACTTAAAATTTGGAAAAAAATACAACTATAACCATGGTTATTTAAATGGTGAAGAGTTTAACTGGAGAAGAAACTTCTACCACAAACCTGTAACTTCTTTTAACTGGAGCTGGGATATCAACGAAACTTCTTCTTTAACAACTTCTGCTTACGCTTCTTTTGGACGTGGTGGAGGAACTGGAGATATCGGTAGATTAGACGGAAACTTTGCTAGTTCTAGTAGATTTAGAGATCCTAACTCAGGATTAGTTTTATGGGATGAAATCGTAAAAGCAAACTCTGGACAAGGAGGTACTTTTAGTAATGGTTTTTCTTATACAAACCCTGCTGATCCATCAACTGGTTTACAAATTGTAAATGATGATGAATTAAGAAGTACTGACTTACCAGCTGGTTTAACTAGAAGAAATGGTTTTATCAGAAGAGCTTCTGTAAACTCTCACAACTGGTTTGGTTTATTATCTAACTACAGTACGAAATTAAATGACAAGTTAACATTAGACTTTGGTATTGATGTACGTTCTTATACAGGACTACACTACAGAAGAGTTGATAACTTATTAGGAGCTGATGGTTACCGTGATAACGATGACATCAACAACCCTTTAAACGTGATTTCTCAAGAAAACAGTTCTGATTTAGGACAACAGTGGAATGTGTTTAGAAGTTCTGATGACGAGCAAAAAATTAACTATAACAACGATGGTAAAGTTCGTTGGTTAGGTGCATTTACTCAATTAGAGTATGTAGGTGACGAAGTTACAGTATTCGTTCAAGGAGGTATTTCTCAACAAGGATTTAAAAGAATTGATTACTTCAACTTCTTAGATTCTGACCCTGATCAAGAAACTGGATGGGAAAACATTATTGGTGGAAACATCAAAGGTGGTTTGAACTGGAACATTGATGAAAACCATAACGTATTTGCAAATACTGGTTACTATTCTAAGCAACCTTTCTTTGATGCTATTTTCTTAAATAACTCAAACAACGTTAACCCTAACCCAAGAAATGAAAAAGTTTTAGGTATTGAATTAGGATACGGTTATACATCTGAAAAATTCAGAGCAAACGTTAACTTATACAGAACTCAGTGGACAGATAGATTTATCTCAATTTCTTCTAGATTTGGAGGAGTTCAAGGTAATGCTGATATCCAAGGTGTAGAGCAATTACATACTGGTATCGAATTAGATTTCACGTATGACATTACTGACGACTTTAGATTAGTTGGTATGACTTCTGTTGGTGATTGGGAATATGCTGGTGACGTTTCTGGTACTGCATTTGATCAAAATCAAACTCCAATTGGAACTCAAGAATTATTCTTAGACGGAATTAAAGTTGGTGATGCTGCACAGTTTACTGCTAGATTAGGTTTTGATATTGATGTAACTGAAAACTTCAGAATTGATTATAGCCAACGTTTTGTAGATAAATTGTATGCACGAATTAACGCAGAAGATTTTGACACTGCTGTTAATGATGGTTCTTTACGTTTACCTGGTTATTCTTTAGCTGATTTAGGAATGTCTTATAAATTTAATTTAAAGGATAATAATAATCTAAACTTAAGATTAAACATAAACAACTTATGGAATACTGAGTATATTTCAGAATCTTTAACAAATAACTTTGCTGGTGCAGGAGATGCTACTTACCAAGGTTTAAACGTTAATAACAAAGCTTTCTTTGGTTTTGGAACTACTTGGAACTTTACAGTAAGATATAACTTCTAAGAAGTTTATAATATATTTTAAAAACCACCTTGGTTCTGAAACAAGTTCAGAATTAAAGGTGGTTTTTTTATGAGTAAAATTTAGTACTTTTAGACCATTAAAATTTAGAAATTATGATGAAAACTATCCATTCTTATTGGGCTTATTTAGTCCTAATTGTTTTATTATTAGCAGTTGTAAATGCCATTATTGGTTTTGTGAAAAAACGAGAATTTTCAGACAAAGATTTACGAATTGGTTTATTTACCTTAATATTTTCTCACATTCAATTATTAATTGGTCTTGGTTGGTATTTCTCTAGCCCTTATTTTAAAGCTCTAAAAACTAATGGTAGTGAAGTGATGGGAGATAGTGCAACTAGACTTTTAGCTGTTGAACATCCTATTATGATGATAATTGCCTTAGTTTTAATTACCATCGGTTGGTCTAAGCATAAAAAGAAAACAGAAGATGCTGCAAAATTTAAAACCTTTGTTATTTTTTATGGGATAGCACTTGTATTAATTTTAGCTAGAATCCCCTGGAATCAATGGCCAAAATTTTAAATCTTAACTCCTGAGTTTACTCAGGATTTTTTTATTTCTATGAAAATAGTTAGTTATATTTTCTCATCCATTTTTGGACTCGTATTTTATTTAATACTACTAATTTTCCATCCGCTACAATGGCTTGGTTTAAAAATTGGATATCAAGCGCATAAAAATGTGGTAGATGTTCTCAACTGGTTTTTAACAAGGTCTTTGTTGTTAATTGGCAATACCGTTCATTTCAAAAAACATCATCCAATTCCAGAAAATACAACGATCATTTTTGTTGCCAATCATCAAAGTTTATTTGACATTCCTCCTATGATCTGGAGTTTAAGAAAACACCATCCAAAATTTGTTTCTAAAATAGAACTTGGAAAAGGGATTCCTAGTGTGTCATTTAATTTAAAGCATGGTGGTGCAGCATTGATTAATAGAAAAGATCCTGCGCAAGCTTTAAGGGAGTTAGAAAATTTTGGGAAAAGAATTCATGATAATACTTGGTCTGCTGTAATTTTTCCTGAAGGAACAAGAAGTAGAGATGGAAAACCAAATAAGTTCTCTTTAAACGGTATTAAAATGATGGTAAAGTATAATCCTGAAGCTTATATAGTTCCGATATCTATCAATAATTCTTGGAGAGTTTACAAATATGGAAAATTCCCTTTAGGAATGTTTAATCGTATTACTGTAGAAACGCACAAGCCTATTCCTTTAAAAAATGCTGATCTAGAAACGGTTTTTAATGAAATGGAAACTACAATTAAAGAGCATATTAATTGATTGTAAAGTGATCTCTATCATTTAAAAAGTTTAATTTCTTTCTTGTTTCATCTTGAAACGACTTTGTTAAAGTACATTGCAACACTTCTTCTTCACCTTCTATTGTTGTTGCAACATCTGCACCTAAATAATCATAAACGGCAGTATGACCTTTATATTGATACCCATTCTCATCTTCTCCAACTCTATTAACACCAACACAATAGCTCATGTTTTCGATGGCTCTTGCTTTGAGCAAAGTATCCCAAGCAAAGATTCTGGGTTTTGGCCAATTTGCCATATATATTAGCAAATCATAATCATCAGTATTTCTAGACCAAACTGGAAACCTTAAATCGTAGCAAATCAACGGACAAATTCTCCATCCTTTTAAATTTACAATTAATCTTTTTTCTCCTGAAGTATAAGCTTTGTGTTCTCCTGCTAAACTAAATGAATGCCTTTTATCATAGGTCTCTATTTTTCCGTTAGCATGTACAAAAATCACTCGATTATAATATTGCTGATTTTCTTCTATAACAATACTTCCAACAATAGCAACATTCTTTGAAGTTGCAATAGTAATCATCCATTGTACCGTATTCCCATCCATAGTTTCTGCAACTAATGTTGGCTTCATTGTAAAACCGGTTGAAAACATTTCGGGTAAAATAATTAAATCAACCTCATCTAATACTGTCTCTTATACACATCTGACGCTGCCGACGATCTACTCTGTGTAGA